>NZ_JAAKUM010000012.1:0-162617 GCF_049175135.1 Aeromonas sp. 600724
GAAAATCAAAAATTGTTTTGATGTTCGATGCTGTGAGTGCCCACACAGATTGCTTGATTCAAATTGTTAAAGAGCGTCACGCTTGTCGCGTTGAGGAGGCGCATATTACGCTTCTCACTTCGAAAGTCAAGCGATTGTTTTCGCTTTTCTTTCGGCGCCCACTTCACTAGGAAGCTGGCTCATCAGGTTGGCGTGTTCCGCCGTGCTGGTAGGGGCGCATTATAGGGAGCGGCGCTGCGATGACAAGGGCTTTTTCAGCAAAAGAGTTCGTTCGCTCAGATATCAAGCAACCACCTCTTTTTTTGCTCAAAATGGCATCAATCCTGACTATTGCCGGATTTAAATTGAACATTTGAAAAGCCAATTTATAATTGCCATCTCAAATGTTTAATTGGAATACCCTCATGCATCAAATCCTCGATAGCCATAAGGAAGAGCAAATCGTCCCGCTGTTCCGCTTGGGGTTCCGACCCTTCTTCTTGTTCGGGGCTCTGTTTGCTGCCGTCGCCATGTTGCTCTGGCTGGGGCAGCTCAACGGTTGGCTAACCTTGCCAGGGATTGCCAACCCGATCTGGTGGCATGGTCATGAGATGCTGTTTGGTTTCGGGGCTGCCATCGTCGCGGGTTTTCTGCTCACCGCGGTGCAGAACTGGACGGCCCATCCCGTTGTTCGGAGCTGGCCATTGGCAATGGTGGTGGGGTTGTGGATGTTGCCAAGGACCTTGTTACCCTGGCTGGGTGAAGAGAATACGCTTCTGATGTTGGCAGACCTGCTCTGGTTGCCGCTTTGCACTTGGTTCCTTGCCAAGCCTATCTTGATAACCCGGCAATGGCGCAACCTCTTCTTCGTGCCCCTGTTGTTGATACTGACCCTACTCAATGGCGCCAGCTGGTTATGGCAGGCCGATTGGATCACCGTTGAGCACCTATTGATCACCACTGTGCTGTTGTTTACCACCCTGATCGCCGTGATGGGTGGAAGGGTGATTCCGTTCTTCACCGCCCGAGCAACCGGTCAGGATAAAGCTGCACCTCAGCTCTGGCTGGAGCGGGCGGCGCTCGCGACACAGTGGCTTATCTTGCTCTGCTGGCTGCTGCTCCCCACCCAGTGGCTCACCAGCATATATATAGTGCCTCTCTATATAGTGGCGGCGAGTTTGCATCTGTGGCGACAACTGCGTTGGCATCTGCCATCGACCCTTACGCATCCCCTGCTGTGGTCACTCCATCTCGCCTATCTGTTTATCCCTCTTGGCCTGCTCGCCCTTGCGGCACATAGCGCGGGTCTGCCCATCACGTTGTCGATGGCCAGTCACCTGCTCAGCGCAGGCTGTATGGGCACCATGATCCTGGGCATGATTGCGCGAGTCTCCCTCGGCCATAGCGGTCGGGCCTTGCAGGTAGGACGCAGGATCACTGGCGCATTCGCCCTGGTTATCGCTGCCGCTACAATGCGGGTGACGATTCCGCTGTTCTGGCCTGCTTATACCCTGCATGGCTGGAACCTCAGCGCGCTTGCCTGGATCGCTGCCTATGGTCTGTTTGTCTGGGTCTATACCCCGATACTGATCCGCCCCAGAGCAGATGGTCGACCGGGTTGATGACTGCGGAACATGTTCAGAGTGTTGCCACCGGATAGTGGATCAGGTTGTGAAAGATCGCCGGGGCTATGCCCAGATTGCGATAACCGTGGGGACGGTCGGCAGCAAAACGCACCGCCTCCCCTTGCACCAGTGAGCGCCACTCCCCTTCCACCAGCACCTCCATCATGCCGCTGATGACGATGACATGCTCGGTCACTCCCGGCTCATGGGGCTCGGATTCACGCTGGTAACCCGGCAACAGGGTCAGCTCAAGCAACTCGAAACCAAACCGGTTTTCATAAGGGAAGAGCGGTGCCACTTGCATGCCCTCTCCCGCTGGCTGCTGGCGAATGGCATCGGCGGTGCGATAGAGCACCTCCTCCTGCACGGCTGGTGTGGGCTCAATGAAACTGGAAAATGAGACTCGAAAACCGGTGGCTATCCTCCACAGCGTCGCCACCGTTGGGCTGGACTCTCCCCGCTCAATCTGCCCCAGCATCGCCTTGCTGACACCCGTTTCGCGCGCGGCGGCATCCAAGCTCCAGCCGCGCTCGCTGCGCAACCCCTTCAGTCGAGCAGCCAGATGCTGACTCATCTCTTGCATAACTGCCTCTTTATTACTCTTGCATGATGCGACTTGTGCGCTATAGCGCACATAGATATAGTCAAAGCTGTATTGTACGTAATAACGCACAGCGCGTCACAACGCCAAAAGGAAGTCTCATGCCCTTCGCCCTCCCCCATCTGGTCGCCGGCTTTATCGCCGTGATGGTCGGCTACACCAGCTCCGTCATCCTGATCATCCAGGCCGCCACGGCAGCGGATGCTGATACTGCCCAAGTTGCCTCCTGGCTCTGGACGCTGGGGATCGGCATGGGGGTGAGCTGCATCGGCCTCTCTCTCTATTACCGCATACCCATACTAACCGCCTGGTCCACACCGGGCGCGGCACTGCTGATCACCACGCTGGGCAACTTCACTCTGGCGGAAGCCATCGGCGCCTTTGTGATCTCGTCCCTGCTGATCACGCTGTGTGGCATCAGCGGCTGGTTCGACCGTTTGATGAAACATATTCCGGCTCCACTGGCCGCCGCCATGCTCGCTGGCGTGCTGCTCAGATTCGGATTGGATCTATTCAAGGTCGCCCCGCAAGATCCCTTGCTGCTTGGCACCCTGCTGCTGGCCTTCCTGCTGGGTCGTCATCTCTGGCCCCGCTATACCATGGTGCTAGTACTGGGAGTGGGGATGCTGATCTGCAGCGTGCGGGGGGATTTGCAAATGGGCACCCTTCACTGGCAACTCGCCAGCCCGGTCTGGACATGGCCAGCCTTCTCCCTTGATGCTCTGTTTGGTATCGCGCTGCCGCTGTTCATTGTCACCATGACATCGCAAAACATGCCGGGAATTGCCATCTTGCGGGCCCACGGCTATCAGCCTTCCACCTCCTCGCTGATCAGCTGGACTGGCCTGACTGGCCTGCTGCTCGCCCCTTTTGGCGGCTATGCCTTCAATCTGGCCGCCATCACTGCCGCCATCTGCATGGGCAAAGAGGTCGACCCGGATACCAAGCGCCGCTGGCCAGCTGCGGTATGGGCGGGTTGCTTTTATCTCCTGACCGGCTGCTTCGGTGCGACCGTCGCGACCCTGTTTAGCGCCTTTCCGGCAGCCCTTGTCACCTGCGTCGCTGGTTTGGCCCTGTTAGGTACCATCGGCAGCAGCCTGCACTCTGCCTTGCACCAGGATGAAACGCGAGAAGCTGCGCTGCTCACCTTTATCATTACCGCGTCCGGGATCAGCCTGCTCGGCATCGCGGCAGCCTGCTGGGGTCTGCTGATTGGTCTGGCGATCTATCAGTTCCAATCATATCGACAAAGGAATCAATTGAACCTCAAACCGTGAACCTCTGCACACTATCCAGATAAAATGATTCACAAGTGAAACTAATTTCCTTCTAGTGGTGCCAGGGCACCAATCTTCCCGGACATGGTGCCCTGTCAGGTTCCATGCAACGGAGAATAAAAATGAAAAATCAGGCTGTCTTGTTACTACTGGCCATACTGGGTGCCACGAGCGTCCAGGCTGCCGATACGGATCGAGAGCTGGCTCGCCAGCTCGCACTTCAGCAGAAAAACCTGCTGCCCCTACTGAGCAATCAGCAATACCAGAGCCCGCTTCCCAACCTGCTGCAGAAGGCCAGCCCGCGCCTTAAGCGGCAGGCGACCAATGCCAACCAGGCGGCCATCAGCCGACAAGGACTGGATGGCGAGGTCAAGCAACTGATGCAGTTGCGGCTGGCCAACACCGATCAGGCCGCAGCATTGCAACAGGGGGTCGAACCGCTGGTCGCCTATGTTCCGAGCGGGGATGAGAAGAGCTGGAGCGCCATTGAAGCGTTCGACAGCGCCGGTAATCCAGTCTATCTGGATGTGGACAAGGCACCGGCCCGGCCGGTTCTGGTAGTCGAAGCCGATCCCGTCAAAGCCAAGAACGCAGGCTTGAAGGTAATGCGCAAGGCGCTGGCCGATGCTGATCTGCAAAGCGCTCCGCGAGTGGCGGCCAGCACAGCGCCACTCAAGACCAGTATCCTGAAAAAGATCAGACTGAAGGATGATCAGGAGCCCTGGCTGCTCGGCGCAGCCGAAGTGTATGCAGTGGTCGCAGGGGTCAACCCCAGCCGGGATGAGCCAGTAGTCGATATTGTCGACATGCCCTACCTCGACTATGACAACACAGACTACACCCCCAACCAGATCCTGGTTTACTGGGATCGCTATCGTTGGGGTGCCGTCGATGTGGTGATGATGGAGCAGGATGACAACGTCAACTACAAGGAGCTGAGCGCCCTGCTGATTGAAGCCCTCAAACTCGGCTTTACCGCGGGTGGCGTGCCGGAAGCCCTGCCCTTCCTCGATCTCGGCGGTCGCATCGTCAAGGCACTGCCCGATTCCTGGATGACCAATAACGACGACTATCTGGATACCTTCTACACACTGGAGCAGGATCAGGTCTATCACCAGTATCCGGGGGCTGCCGGTAATGCGGTTATCGATCTTGAGCCAAAAGAGATCGCCCCGACCAGACCTTGATAATCGGCCATAACGAAAAAGCCAATGAGCAACTCATTGGCTTTTTGCTTTTATCGCGGTGACCACCGGTCAACCCTTGGGACGAACCCCCAGAGTATGGCAGATGGCATAAGTCAGCTCGGAGCGGTTCAGGGTATAGAAGTGGAAATCCTTCACCCCTTCCTGACTCAGCACGCGCACCTGATCGATGGCGATGCTAGCCCCCACCAGATTGCGAGTCATCTGATCGTTATCCAACCCCTCAAAACGCTGATGCATCCAACGCGGGATCTTCACGTTGGTAAAACCGGCAAACTTGGCCAGGGTCTGATAGTTGGAGACCGGCAGGATCCCCGGCACGATTTCGGCATCGATACCGATGGCCGCGCAGCGATCCCGGAAGCGCAAGTAAGTTTCCACATCGAAGAAGAACTGGGTGATAGCACGGTTGGCACCGGCATCGATCTTGCGCTTGAGGTTGAGCAGATCGGATTGCGCACTCTTGGCCTCCGGGTGCCCTTCCGGATAGGCAGCAACCGAGATATCGAAGTCGGCCTCTGACTTGAGCAGAGCAACCAGATCGGTGGCATACATATCCGGCTTCTCCAGCCCCTGCGGCAAGTCACCGCGCAGAGCCACAATATGGCGAATGCCGCTGTTCCAGTAGTCGCGGGCGATAGTGCGCAGCTCGTCGCGGCTGGCATCGATACAGGTCAGGTGCGGCGCCGCAATCAGGCCGGTCCGCTCCTTGATGTCCTTGATCACCTTGTGGGTGCGATCACGGGTGCCGGAGTTGGCGCCATAGGTGACGGAGACGAACTTGGGTTCCAGCACTTTCAGCCGTTCGATGGACTGCCAGAGGGTATTTTCCATCCCTTCACTATTGGGCGGAAAAAACTCGAAACTGACCGATATATCGCCATTCAAATCTGCCAAGCTCTGGTTGAGCGCCTCAACCTGACGTGCACTGTGAAATCCCATCTGCTCTTCTCCCTGTCCTGCAATCCATCTGCCTACGTCAAAACGGATGTTTGGACGTCTAAACGTCTTTATATTTATGAGCAAAACGACACAAAGTCAACAGGGATTTACCTCACATCCGATCTGACGAACTTCATATTTACAAAATTAACGGTACGTAACCGAAAAGTGCCCATCCCAAAATCGCCCCAGTCGAGTTATGATGGGGGCAGATCGTCCTGGACGTTCTGAATCTGCGTGTGATTGTTTGGCCGGAGGTTTCTCCGGCCCCTTTTCATCTATTTCCCACTCCTGCCGATAACAGAATGAGTCTTTGCAGGAGCACCATCATGGATACCCACCCCGGCTTTGCCACCGACTTGCTGTTCGATCGCTATCAGGGCGAGGTTGTTCAGCACGATCAGTTCTGGGCGGTTCGCACGCCGGATGCTCCCGGCTATTACTTCGGCAACTACCTGCTGCTCCCCAACCCACCCAGCGACCGTGACAAAGGCTGGCTGGAAGCCACATTTGATCAACTGATCGGCCAGGATCCTCGAGTGCGCCACCGCACCTTCCAATGGCCACTGGCGGCCGGACAAAACAGCCGGATCGCCGGTTTTGTCGCAACAGGTTACCAATATATGGAGTGCGTGGTACTGGCGCTGGATGAACAGAGCTGCCCACCTCCTCACGACGACATGAACAAGGTTGAGGCACGCACCTTCACTACTGCTGATTGGCCTGAGTGGCTCGACTTCGAACTCAATGAACGGGATGAGGGACACTCGGAACAGAGCTATCTTCCCTATCTGCGATCCCGCCAGGCGCTCTATCAGGCCATGATTGCCGATGGTCTCGGGGACTGGTGGGGGATCTGGAAAGAGGAACAACTGGTCGCCAGCTGTGGCCTCTTCTTTTGCGGCACACTTGGGCGCTTCCAGTTGGTACGCACGCACCATGCGTGGCGCAATCAGGGGTTATGCCGCCAGCTGCTGAGTCAAGTGGCTCGCGCAGGATTATCCCGTGCCAAACAGCTGATCATAGTGGCTGACGAGCATTACCATGCCCAGCGCATTTACCGCTCTCTGGGGTTTGCCCCGGTTGCCCGCATCGGCAGCCTCTGCCGCTGGCCCCACGAAGCACAATAAAGCGATACATGCTGGCCGCGAGCCATAAAAAAACGGGAGGCTGATGCCTCCCGTTTTTATTGATGCAGATGACCTATTGCTGTGGCTGCTGTGGCGCCTCCAGCTCGTTGGAGAGCGCCTGTTCCACCTCATCCGACGGCGCCGGTAATGGGGCAGCGGCCGCTGATGCGGGTTCTGCGGGAGTCACAGCTGGTGCCACCACGGCCGATGTTTCACTGGTCGCGGGAGCTGCGGACACCTCAGTCGTCGGCGCTGAAACTGGAGCAGGAGCAGGAGCAGGGGCAGGGGCAGGGGCAGGGGCAACCGTATCACACTGACAATCCGCGCTCTTGGCCTTGTTGCCCTGATGAGGGGCATACCAGCCCTTCAAGCCACCTTCCAGTCGATTTGCGGCAGCTTTGGGCTCCATCTTGCCAAGCAACACAGCCTGACTCACCTCGGCCAGTTCATCCCCCAACTTGGGCGTACCACGGGAGAGGATCTGGGTCGCCACCCGAATGGTCGAGTCACACTGATCGCGCCACTCCATCATCTCTTTGGCCGCCGGATTGGTGACATCGAAGAAGTGGTTGGAGAGGGAGAAGAATCCCGGCAGCGAGTTGGTATAGAGATCGGCAAATTGCGGCGTCGTCAGCCACTGCAGGAAAGCCATCGCCCCCTCTTTGTTCTTGCTGGCCGGGTTCATCCCCATACCGATATCGGTGTGGTCGGTAAAGAAACAGCCATCACCCTGTTTGGCCACCGGCGGGCGCATGACGCCAAAATCGACCTTACCGGTGAAGGGAGCAATCTCCCAGGAGCCCGCCACGTAGAAGGCGGCCTTGCCCGAGGTAAACAGCTCGTTGCTGGTCGCATAATCGCGGCTCTCGCCACCTTCACCGAGGTAGGAACGCCAGCGGGCCAGCTCGTCGAACACCTTCACATATTGGGGGTTGTCCAACCGCTCCTGCCCGCCGATCAGTGCCAGACGGCCGTCCTCCCCCTTCCAGTAGTTGGGGCCAATGTTCTGGAACCCCAGTTCGGAGGCAACCCAGCTCTCGGAACCACTCATGGCCAGCGGCACATAGCGACCGTCGGCCTTGATCTTGTCCAGCACGGCGAAGAACTGATCGCGGGTTTGCGGCAAGGTGAGCCCCAACTCACTGAAAATCTTCTTGTTATAGAAGAAGCCATGGATCACCGAGGCCATGGGTACGCAGAAGGTCTGGGCTCCGGAATCCGTCTGCCAGGGTGACTGGGCAAAACTCGGGAAGTTCTCCATCCCCGCCATCTCGGTCAGCTCGGCCAGATGGCCCGCCTTGAACAGGGCAAGCGAATCATCAAACGGACGACAGGTAATGAGATCCCCAGCCTTGCCGGCCTTCAGGTTCTCCAGCAAGGTAGGCATGTAGTTAACGTTCTGCACCGGATGAAAACTCACCTTGATGCCGGGATGCGCCGCTTCAAACGCCGGGATGATTTTCTGCTCCCACAACGCCTTGTCATCGGTTCGCCAGCTTTCAATCACCAGCTCGCTGGCCATCAGCTGGCCACACAACAGGAGACTCAGGGCTCCAATCCACTTTTTAGACATAAGCCCTCCTAGACCTTGAAATGTGCGATCAATTGCTGCTGTTTGGCGACCAGGTCGGCCAGTACTTCGCTGCTGCTGGCAGATTCACGCGCCTCCCGCTCTGTCTCGTATGCCACATCGGCAATACCGGCGATATGACGAGCGACCCCCTGACTGACGGAGATCTGCTCCTGTGCGGCATGGGCCACCTGATCCGCCATCGACTTGATGGCTCCCATCCGATCGGCAATGGATTGCAACGCCACATCCATCTCGCGGGTCTGCTCGACACAGCTCTGGGTCTGCTCCTGGCTGCGCCCCATCACTTCAACCACATGCTTGCTGGAGCTCTGCAGGTTCTCAATCATCCCCTGGATCTCTTCGGTCGAAGTCTGGGTGCGATTGGCCAGCGCCCGCACCTCATCGGCCACCACAGCGAAACCGCGGCCGGCATCGCCGGCACGGGCAGCTTCGATGGCAGCGTTCAAGGCCAGCAGGTTGGTCTGCTCGGCAATACTGCGGATCACATCGAGAATGCTGCCGATGTTGTTGCTGAATTCGCCCAGCTTGTAGGTGATGCCGACCGCCTCCTCCATGGCGCCAGCCAGCTGCTCGGTGATCCGGCGAGTGGTGGCCACTTTCTGGCGACCATTGCGCGCCTCTTCATCGGCCAGATCCACTTCCCGCTTGGTGCCATCGGTAGAGCGGGCCACCTCGGTGGCGCTCACTTCCAGCTCGGTAATGGCGGCGGCCACCTGATCGGTCTGGCTCTTCTGCTCCTGTACCCGGGACATGGCCCGTTCGCTGATCTCGGCGGCGCGGCTCGCTTCATCCACCAGATGACGGGAGCCCGCATTGATTTGAGAGAGCAGCTCGCCGGTCTTGCCCGCCAGCGTATCGATGGAGCGAGAGAGGCTGCCAAATTCGCAACTGCTGCGGTAGTTGATGCGGCGGGTCATGTCGCCGGCCGCCATGCAATCGAGCTCCTTGTTGATCATCTGCAACGGGCGCTGAATGCTGCGCGCCGTGGTATAGCCGATCACCAGTGCGGCAGCGGCCGACATCGCGGCAACCACCAGGATCCAGAAGCTGGCACTGCTGACCGCGGCATCGGCGTTGATCCGACTATCGCTAGCGATGGCACCGGCGGACTTGCCCATCTCATCGAGCAAATTGAGGCTGTTGACCAGACTGGCATCCAGCTGCTGATTTTGCGTGGCCAGCGACAGCTCCAGTTGCTGAGCCTGACGCATGGTCGCCAGCAAGCCCTGAGCGCCGAGCGCCAACTCCTGCATCCGATCCAGATTGGAGACAAAGCGCGCTTTTACATCATCGGGCACCACTACCCGCTCCAACCGCTTGCGGGCCATTTCGATGTCCTTGCTCAACACCTTTTCCAGCTCATTCAGGTCGGTTTTGGCATCGGCACGGCGGATATTCTTCAGATCGCGGGCGATACCCGAGGTAATAAGCTCCGCCTTGTTGCGCATGGAGCGCTTGCTGGCGGCCTGTTGCAGCAGCAGATCCGCCGCCCACTGGTAGGTATCCTCAAGACGGATAAATTCCATCTCCAGCTTGTGGCGCTGCTCCAGCGCACTGACCCACTGCCGATGCTGGGCCAACACCTGATCCGCCAAGCCATAAAATTGGGTGGTAGCACTCTCGACCTGCTGGAAGCGGGCACGAGCATCCGCTACATCGGTAAATTTACCCATCTCCTGACTCAGCTGGGCGAAGCGGTTCTGTTGCTCCTTGAACTGATTGGCCAGCTGCGGCAACTGGGCAGCATCTTCACTGGTGCGGTAGACCAACACCCAGCGGTTACTATCCTGCAGTGCCCCCTTGAGACCTGCGACAGCCACCACCAGCGGGGTTGCGCGGTCAGATACGGCAGAGAGGCCGTCATTTATACCCTTGATTTTAAAGGTACTGATCACACCAAGCAGGATCAGCAACAGCAGCATCAACACGAATCCGGCGATGATCCGCTGCACGATAGATAAGCCCATGGAGACATCCTCACTCATTGGGGGAAGGTAAAGTGAACATAGTCACTATCGGCAGGGGTGGCGAATAACTGAAATAAAGCGGCAGGTATTTAATTGATTTGTATCGGGTTGGATCACAGTCCAGACAAAATCAGCCATACGAAAAAAGCCCGGCACAAGCCGGGCTGAAAGAGACGTACTTTGCTATCTTCCGCGGTCCGATCAGAGCCGCAGTCAGAATCATTAGAAGCGGTAGCCAACACCCACCATAAAGGCCATCGGGTCGACCTTGGTATTAATGGTGCCAATCGCAGTATGCACATCGGTATCGATATCCATGATCCAGGCTGAACCGTTGACAAACCAGCGGTCAGTGATCGCCATATCGATACCAACTTGTCCGGCAACACCCCAGGAGTCATCGACTTTGACATCGGTTCCTGACAGTGCACCACGACCCTCTTCATCAAAGAAGGTGGTGTAGTTCACGCCAATACCGACATACGGGCGAACCTTGCTTTGAGCATCGCCAAAATAGTACTGACCCATCAGAGTCGGCGGCAAATGCTTGATCTTGGCAACTTCAGCGCCACCCAGTTTGACTGAATGAGAGAAGGGGGTTGCAGCCAGCAATTCGACACCCCAGTTATCAGTAATCATGTAAGAGAGAGTCAATCCCAATTGCATGTTGTCATTAATTTCCAGCTCTACAGGCGTGCTGCTTTCCTGCGGCGATACAAATGCCAAACCACCACGAACCAGAATGTCGCCAGCCTGATGGGCCATGGCGAAAGGAGAGGCCACTGCAGCGGCAATCATCAGAGGAAGTAATTTTTTCATCACGTAATCCCTTTTTTTGTTTTCATTTGATGCTGTAAGCCCGCTGACTATATGCCCTTGTAAATGCAAAGTTATTGACTTGAAGCAAAGGTTGCGCGGAAATAAATCGATTGGTGTGACATCTTTGCGCGCCATCCCAATCTCCTTGAGCCCCCAGACAACAAGCCGGAATACCTGTTGCGACAGGTTGTAACTAACCCCATTCAGCGCCAAAACAAGCAAGCAAACCACACCTTATCGCTCGGCAGAGTGGCTATTAATTGTTGTTAATATGGGCAAACCAGCGTATTTTTTGCGCCATGCAAGTTACTGGGAAGTAATGGTTTATTTATGAAAAATGAGTCGAAATGGCAAAAGGTGGGGGCCTTTCTCGCGGCCGTTTGGGGGATCGGATCCTTTCTCTTTATCCTGCTCGGTTTTATTGTCGCCCTAGCCTATCTGGTATTGGTCCGGCAGGGCTAATCCGGGCTGACAGTATGTTGCAACGCAAGACTATTCCCTTCGACAAGTTGCTCCGGGGTCTGTTCCATCACCTCCCGAACAGACAGAGTGCCCGAATAGCCACAGCATCGATTACGGCCCCTCAGTTTTGCCTGATAGAGCGCCAGGTCGGCCAGCTTGAAACTGTGGCTCCAGAAGGTATCGGGGCACGCCGGATGCAGAGGATACCGACAATATCCCGATGAAACCGTTAACCATAGCGGCCTCTCCTCCGAACCGAAACGGTGCTGAACAACACGAAGCCTCAGATAATCGGCACGCTGTACCAACTCTTGCTCATTATCCACCTGCAACAGGAGTAAAAACTCCTCCCCTCCCAACCGGATAACGGGCTCGGCGTCACTCACCACCAGCTTGTGCAGCAGTTCTGCCAGCTGCTGCAACACCAGATCACCCATATCATGACCAAATCGGTCGTTGATCCGTTTGAAATGATCGAGATCGAGCAGCAACAGCTGACAAGGTTTGGCCCAGTTGGCCTGCAACCAACCATCGAGATAGCGACGATTGAAACAACGGGTCAAGGGGTCGGTGAATGCAGCCACCTCCATCTGGCTGGATTTTTCCAACAAATCATCGTGTTGCTGACTGACCTTGCCGGCCATCTCCCTGAACTTGCCGCTCAGGGTCGCCATCTCGGCGCTGCTGTCGATATAGGGGATCAAGGTGGCATCTGGCCGATCGCCAAAGCGTTGCAGCGCCGACACCAGCTGCTGCAACGGAGTAAGCACAATGCTGTTGAGCCGATACATGGCGATCATGACGCAGATAAAACTGATAAACAGCATGCCGATAAAGGTCCAGAGCGCCCCCTCCATGACGCCACTCAAGATCTTTCTCTCCTCCTCAATCACCAGAGTCAGCACCGGCTGGTTATCGCTGTTGAGCAGTCGCACCTCTCCCCTGAGCCGGGTGAGCCCAAGGTCGATCAGGCGATACGTTATTTGCGGTTTCAGTGGTTTGAAGGTAGCGGTGACATCCAGATTGGCGTGGGAGATCGCCAGAGGCAGTGCGGTACGCTCCGATACCTGCTCGAGATAGGCCTTGTCGAGCCAACGTACAACCAGCAAGAAACCGTTGAACGGTGCCGACTCGTCACTGTTTCTGATCGGCTGCCACGAGTACATCAGCGGCCCCCACTGGGAAGCACGGATCCCATGCAGATTGATGCCCCCTTGCGCCACCGAGCGCGCCCTTAACTGCTTTTTCAGTTCATCAAGGAAGTAGGGAAACTGGTCCGGATTGATCCCCGGCGCATCGGGTAGCAGGGTGCGCGTCCAGATTTCGTAGCCGGTGAGATCCATGAAGCTCATCAGGTTGAGACTAAAATCCCGCATCGGCATATCACTGAACAGGTTGGATTCGATGTACGCCCTACTTTTGTTGTCCATAAAACGATGACTGTCATCCCAGATGCCCCAATCCCGACTGAATGCATCCAGAGCGGCCACATCCGCCTGCACCGCCTTGGTCACGCGCAGCAGATGCTCCTTCATTCGCTGTTCTTCAATCCGGCTGGCAGCCGGGATCTGGGCCCACGCCAGCAGGACCAGCAATAGCAGGATCGCCCCCAGCCAGATGGGGAACATGGAGTAAGCCAACTGATGATCAATTGTGCGCGGAGCCTGAGCCATAACCCGATATATCCATTACCATGATGCTGAGATGCCAAGCCTGCCCACACTTGACGAGCTTCCCCCTATGCTCCCGATTTTTATAACAAAAAGGGGCCAAAGGCCCCTCGATTATAACGGCTTATCGCGCCAAAAGTGGCCGCAAAAAACGAGCTGTATGAGACTCTTTATTGGCGCAAATCTCCTCCGGCGTCCCCGTCACCAGAATGCGGCCACCACCGGCGCCTCCCTCCGGTCCCAAATCGACGATCCAGTCGGCAGTTTTTACCACATCAAGGTTGTGCTCGATGATGACGATGGTGTTACCGCGATCCCGCAGCTGGTGCAGCACCTTGAGCAGTTGCTGGATATCGTGGAAGTGCAGCCCGGTGGTCGGCTCATCCAGAATATATAGAGTCTGACCGGTATCCCGCTTGGAGAGCTCGCGCGCAAGCTTGACCCGCTGCGCCTCGCCGCCCGACAAGGTAGTAGCAGACTGGCCGAGACGGATATAGGAGAGGCCCACGTCCATCAGGGTCTGCAGCTTGCGCGCCACCGCCGGCACCGGGTCGAAGAACTCGCGGGCATCTTCCACTGTCATCTCGAGGATCTCGTGGATGTTCTTGCCCTTGTACTTCACCTCCAGGGTCTCGCGGTTATAGCGCTTGCCCTTGCAGACATCGCACGGCACGTAGACGTCCGGCAGGAAGTGCATCTCCACCTTGATGACCCCATCCCCCTGACAGGCCTCGCAGCGGCCCCCCTTCACGTTGAAGGAGAAGCGGCCCGGCTGGTAGCCGCGTGAACGCGCCTCCTGAGTGCCGGAGAGCAGCTCGCGGATCGGGGTAAACAGGCCGGTATAGGTGGCCGGGTTGGAGCGCGGGGTACGACCGATGGGGCTCTGGTCGATATCCACCACCTTGTCCAGATGCTCCAGCCCCTCGACGCTGCGATAGGGCGCCGGGGTGGACTCGGTGGCCTTGTTAAGCTCGCGGTGGGCGATGCGGAACAGGGTGTCGTTGATCAGGGTCGACTTGCCGGAGCCGGAGACGCCGGTAACGCAGGTCATCACCCCGATGGGCAGATCCAGGTTGACGTTGCGCAGGTTGTTGCCGCTTGCCCCCTTGAGTTTCAACCACTTGCCGGTGAGCGGCGTGCGCTCGGCCGGAATGACGATCTGCTTGCGACCGGAGAGGTAGTCACCGGTCAGTGATTCCGGATTATCGATAATCTGCTGGGGGGTGCCCTGCGCAACAATCTCGCCACCGTGCACGCCCGCCCCCGGGCCGATATCGAGCACATGGTCGGCGAGTCGAATGGCATCCTCATCGTGCTCCACCACGATCACTGTGTTACCGAGATCGCGCAGATGAGTGAGGGTCTTGAGCAACCGCTCGTTGTCGCGCTGATGCAGACCGATGGAGGGCTCGTCGAGTACATACATCACCCCCACCAGACCGGCACCGATCTGGCTGGCCAGTCGAATGCGCTGCGCTTCCCCACCGGAGAGGGTCTCGGCACTGCGCGACAGGCTCAGGTAGTTGAGACCGACGTTCACCAGGAAGCCGAGCCGCTCGACGATCTCTTTCAATATCTTCTCGGCAATCTGGGCACGCTGGCCGGTGAGGTTCAGCCCCTCGAAGAAGGCCAGTGCATCGCCGATGGACTGCTCGGCAATGGCCGGCAGGTTGCGGTTGTCGACGAAGACGTGGCGCGCCTCCTCCCGCAGCCGGCTGCCACCGCAGCTTGAGCAAGACTTGTTGGCGATGTATTTGGAGAGCTCTTCACGCACCGAATTGGACTCGGTTTCCCGGTAGCGCCGCTCCATGTTGTGCAGGATCCCCTCGAACGGGTGCTTGCGCACCACCACGTCGCCGCGGTCGTTCATGTAGCGGAACTCGATCTCGGTGCGACCGGAGCCACGCAGGATCACCTCCTGGGTCTTGAGCGGCAGATCCTCCCACGGCGTCTCCAGATCGAATTTGTAGTGCTCGGAGAGAGATTTCAGCATCTGGAAGTAGTAGAAGCTGCGCTTGTCCCAGCCACGGATGGCGCCGTTGGCCAGGCTGATGGCCGGATCGCCGATCACCTTGGCCGGGTCGAAATATTGCTGCACGCCCAAACCATCACAGGTGGGACAGGCACCGGCCGGGTTGTTGAAAGAGAAGATGCGCGGCTCCAGCTCCGACATGGAGTAGCCGCACTCTGGGCAGGCGAAGTTGGCGGAGAAGGTCATGGGAGCAACCCCCTCCTCCCCGTCCATCGGCACCACCAACACGATACCACCGGATAGGGTCAGCGCCGTCTCGAACGACTCGGCCAGACGCAAGGCAAGGTCATCGCGCACCTTGAAGCGGTCCACCACCACCTCGATGGTGTGCTTCTTGTGCAGCTCCAGCGCGGGAGGGTCGGATAGATCGCACACCTCGCCGTCGATACGGGCACGGATATAACCCTGCGCCGCCAGATTCTCCAGCAGCTTGGTGTGTTCCCCCTTGCGGTCACGCACCACCGGGGCCAGCAGCATCAGCTTGCTCCCCTCCGGCTGGGCCAGCACCTGATCCACCATCTGGCTGATGGTCTGGGCGGCAAGCGGAATGGCATGGGTCGGGCAGCGCGGCTCACCGACCCGGGCGAACAGCAGACGCAGGTAGTCGTAGATTTCGGTGATGGTGCCGACGGTCGAGCGCGGGTTATGGGAAGTGGACTTCTGCTCGATGGAAATGGCGGGCGAAAGCCCCTCGATATGGTCGACGTCCGGCTTCTCCATCAGGGAGAGGAACTGGCGAGCATAGGCGGAGAGGGACTCCACATAGCGGCGCTGCCCCTCGGCATAGAGGGTATCGAACGCCAGAGAGGATTTGCCCGAGCCGGAGAGGCCGGTGACCACGATCAGCTTGTCGCGGGGCAGGGTCAGATTGATGTTCTTGAGGTTGTGGGTGCGAGCACCCCGGACCACGATCTTTTCCATCTTGTTGCACGCTCGATACAGAAACCTGAGCGAGTCAGTATGGCATAGAGACTACTGGATGAATAGACAGTCATGAGATGAAATGCGCATCATCCGGCGCACGCCATCTGCTCTTTTTTCTCCACCAGCAGCCGCTCGTTTTGCCATATCCGGGCGGTGACCTCGACCCGATAGGGGCAACGCAAACCCAGCCCTATTTTGCCAACCGCCATGACCACTCCAGCCTGCAGCGACAGATTACGGCTCTGGCGCTGAGTCGTGCTCCCGGCTGCCCCTTCGCTGCGCACCAGCAACCTGACACTCACCGTCACGTCGCGCTTACTGAACAGCGTCGGTGCAAGTGACAGCCCCTGCTCGCTCTGAATCATATTGAGGGACAAGCGGATCGACGGATCGGGTTCTATCTCGGTTTCCCTTGCAGTTACTGGTGAAGGAACGCGATAAACCAGCATCAACCCACAGAGCAGCACCAATAAAAGAGGGGCCCGCAGGCCCCTGAATCCGGAGATAACCATCAGTTGCTACCAGAACCCTGATAGACATAGGCACGGTTATCGCTGCCCAATACGGTCACATTGGCTGTATTGAAGCTTTCGTTTTGCACCACATCAACGGTGTTGCGCCCCCCACCAACCCCAGCATTGACGTAGACATTAGCCTCGTGCTCAGCGCCGTTCTGGGTCACGGTGAGTTTGTTCTCGCTACCCAAGTAGGACTCAACCTTGGCATTGTTCAGCTCACCATCCTGGCTCACTTTGACCACAGACTCAGAGTGAGACGCATCGGCATAAGCCCAGTTGTCAGTACCTTTCTGAGCAACGACCAGCTGGTTGTCCGAGCCCCAGGTCCATGCGCCTTTGCCTTCACCATCACGAGCAGATGCAACCTGGTTGCCAGTTCCGTTCTGGTCGATATCGATGGTATTGCCGCTGCCTGCTTGTTGCACTGCATTGGCATAGTTGTCATTACCTACCTGATCAATGGTGACCGCACCATCGGTACTGCTGGCTAACTGGTTGACCACGGCCTTGTTGTCATCACCTGTCTGGTTGACCAAGGCATCATTGCCAGTACCTTGCTGGTCGGTCTCAATCCGGTTGCGATTACCATCCTGTGTCAGGTCAGCAAACTCCCCGGTTCCAGACTGTTTGGCCAACAGGCCGTTGCCATTCCCGGCATCAGACCCTTGCTGCAGAGTCACCACTTCACCGCGGGTTCCACTTTGCTCAACAGTCGCTACGTTGGCACTATCGTATTGAGTGACGTCTGCATTGTTCAAAGAACCACTCTGAGTCACCACTGCAGATGTTCCTTCCGCCGGTGCATAGTCATAGTTACCGGTTGCCTGCAGCACCTTGGTGATATTGCTCTCTCCACGTTGTACCACTTCGGCGTTGGCTCCATCAGCCGCTGTCTGGGTCACGTCAGCCTGGTGAGCCCCCCCTTCTAGCTGCTGTACACTCGCCCGAGCGAAATCGGATATCTGGTTATTAATGACAGCCCGATTACCATCCGAGATTTGAGTGATCCTGGAGTCAGCTAAGTCACCATTATCTTGCTTGATCTTGGCGTCGTTGCGATCCCCATCCTGCACAACCCCGGCAACCGCACCGCCATTCTCAAATTGCTGAATCACATCAGCAAAGTTGTCGTTCCCCTTTGTATCGATGGAGGCTTTGGAGAGGTTAGTGTCACCTTGTTGCAAGATGTAACCCTCGTTACTGTCACCTACCTGCCGAGTATCGGCATCTGACTGGCCGGTATTCTTTTGAGTGGTAACAGCTGTGTTGTTGTTACCAGCTTGATCGATGTTAGCCTTGTTATCGACGCTTCCCACCACCTGGTTAATGGTGGCGGTATTGCCGCTCTGGGCCTGGTTCACCGTAGCCTGGTTGCCAGTAGATGCCGCCCAAGCGGTGCTGGTCGCCAGAAGAACTGCCGAGGCAATGATGGTACGTTTAAACATGATTTCCCTCTCGTGCTAATGGTTGAGCCTAGGCTCAGTTGGTTTGAACGACATTTACTTGCTGATTGGCTCCCGTCTGAATAACGGTTGCCGCCAATCCATACCCGTTTTGCTCGATGCTGGCCTGATTGCCATCACCCAGCTGGATCGCCCGGGCCTGATTGTCTGCCCCTTGCTGACTGATCCAGGCTTCATTGCCGCTGCCTTGTTGCAGCAGCCAAATCCGGTTATTGATGCCCGCCTGATAGAGCTCGGCGCTATTGCCCTCGCCCAGTTGCGCGCCATTGACCCAGTTCTCATCTCCCACCTGGGAGAGCGCCAACTCATTAGCCCACCCCTGTTGCAGCAGGCGCGCCTGATTCAGCTCCCCTTGCTGGGTGAGGTGCAGTTGCTGCTCGCTACCGAGTTGCCACAACAGCGCCTGATTCCCATCGTTCTGCAGACCGGAATCCAGCTCGCTTGCCATCGCCAGCTCGTCGAAGACGGCAGGCTCTGCGGCGAGTTGCGGGGCGCCCGATATCAGCAGGAAAAAGAGAGCACTCAACAGGTGTTTCATCGCGCCATCGCCTTGTTGGAAAACGCCCACAGTATCCCTGTCAGACCAGAGGCGGCCTATCAGGCACTCCGCTGATTCGAGGATGAAAAGCGCCGCCCTGTCGCTGAGCAGAAAGTCTTAATTCGTATTCAATGGAGGCCAAAAAAAATGCCCTCCACCTGGGAGGGCATTGTGCGAGCGGGAAAACTCAAAGCAGCGGGGCATTGTCTTGCAGGTACTCCTGCAGGATCGGATTGTCGATATCCCGCTGGTCAGCCAGTTGCCACAGATTGTCCCGCACGCCATTGGCTATTAGCCGGATCACCCCGGACTCGATAGCCGACATGACACACATCTGTACCGGTTCATTGGTGCTGAAACCGGCCTCGGCCTCCAGCAGGCGCTTGTACTCGACGAAACGGAATACCCCGGCCTGCACCTGTTGCGACAATACGGTCTTGGAGGTGGTGACACTGTTCAGGATCCGGCCTGAACGGATATCGACGGCGCGCAGATTGACCGTCACCTGATCGACCCGATACTCCCCGCTGGCGCCGATGCCAAAATACTTGGCCCCCGCCCCGCCGGTTCGTACATTGCTGTCATAGGCGACGATCCCCCCCTCGATCAGGATGTTGGCGGCAACCAGCGAGGGCAGTTGATTGGCATTGTTGCCGGGAACGTTGGGCTTGTTCTGGGCCGCCCGCACAATCTTGCGCTCGGTCAGCAGGTTCTGTAGCCCTTCCCGCTCCAGCGGCACAAACCATTGAGAGTCCCACAAGGCCGTGCTCAGCATAGCCACCCCGCCCTGGGTAACTGCCGTGGAGAAGTTGGAGGCCGGTGCAGGCAGGTACTGACCGGTCTGATCGCGAAAATCGTAGACGGCCGCGACAATTTTCCCTTTTGGCTTGGGCAGACTGATCAGCTCCTTGTAAGAGACGGATCGCGGCATCAGGGTTGCCTTCTCATCGGCAACGGGCGAGCCGATATGGGTCGCACAGCCAGCCAGCGCAAGCAGGGGCACTATCAATAACAGTTGTCGTTTCATCGCGCCCTCAGTCGGCAATCAGGCCATTCACTTCGATCATGGTGGTCTGGTTGGTCACCCGGTCGGTGATCGAAACCACCAGAGTGCCATCTTCATCCACCACATTGATGGCAAAATCATCGGTCACCAGACTGCCGCTCTGGCTGCCATCCTTGCCGATATCGGCCAACAGCTGGCTGATCAGGCGGGATTGCAGGTTGGAGGTCAGGCGATCCAGCGCCGAGGTGCCGCTGCTACCGCTGCCACTGGCGGGATCCTTGTAATCATTCTGCGCATTGGCGGTGCCAAGCAGATGACTGCTGTTGAGAGGGTTACCCCCAAAGCTGGGGTTGACGGGGCGATAGACAAGCTCCGACGCATGGAGCGTTGGCGCTATCAGTGCAGCAACTAGCCATAACCGGGCACGCATGAGAAATATCCTTATAGTTCATCATGTTCCAAATCGAAGGTATCCATGAACAGGGTCGCGATCTTCTGCTGTTCGAGGGTCTGCCTGACCTGTGACCAAGCCAGTTTGGCGCTCTGCTCCTGCTGATTGCGGCCGGGAGAGAGCGCGGTTTTAAAAATCACCTTCCGGTTATGAGTGATCCAGATCAGGCTGCCCCAGCGGGCTGTCGGGCGCTCATGAATCGTCAGATTTTCTCTGGCATCCGGGTCTTCATCGCTGCGCAACCGGGTAAATTCGTTATAAAAGCCCTGACCGAAACGGGTAAAAGTGCGATCCAGCACCAGACCATCCACATCTAGCCGATCACTCTCCTGCTCCGGCTGCACCGACTCCAGCGGTGCATCAGCCTCGCCCGCCACAACGCTCGTGCAGCCCCAGAGCAGCGCGAGGCAACACGTAAGAGAGAGCGCTTTCATCAGTGAGAGTCCGGAGCATCGAGATACTCTTTGGCCCAGCTCACCGCCTGGATCCGGTTCTTCACATTCAGCTTTTTAAAAACGTTATAGAGGTGGGATTTGACGGTGTGCTCGCTGACAAACAGGCTGTCGGCGATCTCGACATTGGAGGCGCCCGTCATCAGATAACGGATGATCTCCTGCTCTCTGGCGGTCAGCAGGGTGTCGTTACGCAGCAGATAACTGTTGCCCTGGCGATAGTATTCGACCAGCTCGCACAGCAGGTGGCGCGGCATCCAGTACTCGCCCAACAGGATTTTCTGCAACCCGGCAACCAGCCGGTCGAGCGGATCCTGACGGAAAAACAGACCGCAGATCTGCGGCCACATCAGCAGCAGGTCGCGATCCGTCGCAGTGGGAGCATTGAGCAGCACGGTGGTCGCCATGCCAAAGCGTTCGGAGATCGCCCGGTTCCAGCCCAGTGACTGGCCAGAGCGGATATAGTCGAGATCGATGAGAAACAGCGTGCCGTCACACTGGTTATCTAGCTGATTAATCTCGTGGATTAGCTGGACGGGACGGCTCAAATGAGAGATGAGGTATGCAGCAAATGTGCTGGCCTGCACATTATTTTCAGTGACCAGTGCGATCGGGCATGCGGCTTTCATTGTGTGCTCTTCCTTGAACCTGTAAACCACCTAATCTGGCCGACTGAGTCTACCAAGGAGGTATGGGAGCACAATATTAAAAAAGTATGAGAATGGATCTCATAAATATCGTAACCATATGTTTTTAGTCGATTTAAAAACAGATTCCAATTCGCCAATCAGCCAGCATAACAGGAATATATGGCAGAAATGTGATGCCGGACGCGCCGGAAACAACTGCAACCCGACCATCACGACAGCAGGAGCCAACAGTTACCTTTGGCACATCAAGCAGGTTAAGGATGCTGCCAATCCGCTTCGCAACTGTTACTATGACCGTCACATGCGTCTGCGGGACATTGCGCCCCGCACACAGCAGCTAATCAGGTATCTAGTCGTGTTGGACCAGGTTTCGACCTGGCCTGTAAATAAGGTGGAAGAGAGATTATGGCCAGTCGAGGCATCAATAAAGTCATTCTGATCGGTAACCTCGGGCAAGACCCGGAAGTACGCTACATGCCGAGTGGCGGTGCTGTGACCAACATTACTCTGGCTACCTCCGAAACCTGGCGCGACAAGCAGACCGGTGAGCAGAAAGAGCGTACCGAATGGCATCGCGTCGTCTTCATGGGCAAGTTGGCCGAAGTGGCTGGCGAGTACCTGAAGAAAGGCTCCCAGGTCTATGTGGAAGGCAAACTGCAAACCCGCAAATGGCAGGATCAGAGCGGCCAGGAGCGCTACACCACTGAAGTGCTGGTCGACAGCTTCACTGGCGTGATGCAGATGCTGGGTGGCCGTCCGCAAGGCGGTCAGGGTATGGGCCAGAACATGGGTGGCCAATCCCAGGGTAACTGGGGTCAGCCGCAGCAGAGCATGCCTGCCCAGCAGCCGATGAATCAACAGCGCCCGGCACCGGCTCCGCAGCAGAACATGCAGCCGCAAGGCGGTTATGGCCGTCCTGCCCAGCAGCCGCAATCTGCGCCGCCGGTATATAACGAGCCGCCGATGGATTTCGACGACGATATCCCGTTTTAAGAACAGAATATTGAAAAGGCCCTGATAACTCAGGGTCTTTTTTTATGCACTCAGGCTGAACCTCTCAGCCCGAAAGGGATATAACGCTTTTTGGTTGCCTCCCCTACAGTGATGGATATTCTCCACAGGAACGCTTTGTGAAAAGTGCAATGAAACTGCTCACCCCTTTATTGCTAATGCTGACCAGCATGCTCTCCGGCCAGTTGCAGGCAACGCCACTCAAGGTCGGGGTCAGCTTTGCCATCCCCCCTTATGTCATCGAAGGCGAGAATCGCGGCATTGAGCTGGATCTGCTGAAAGCGGCGTTCGCTGGCAGCGGCTATGAGCCCAGCTTTGAATTTCTGCCACTGGAGCGTACCTTCCGCCTGTTCGATTCAGGAAAGCTGGATGCCATCATCAACGTCAGACCCGGTATGGTTGATCCCCATTTTCTGTCCCAGCCCGTTATCACCTTCCATAACCGGATCTTCACCCTGCGCAGCACCCACATCAATACTCTGGACGACCTGCATTCAAAACGGGTCACCGCCTTTCAACGGGCAAGGATCATTCTGGGGGGCGCGTTCGCCACCATGGCCAACCAGAATCCCCACTATGAGGAGGTAGCCAAGCAGCAGGTGCAGGTACATCAGCTAATGCGCGGCAGGGTGGATGCAGTCGTACTGGAGGAGCGGGTGTTCTACTACTACCTCGACCAGCTGATCGCCACCGCCCAGGCAGGCGAGCACTACGAGCGCAATCAGGTCAGGCAAGCAGACCTCTTCCCGCCCACCGTCTATCACTTTGCCTTCCGAATGGCCGATGCCCGTAATCTGTTTGATAAGCGCCTTGAGGCGATGCGTCAGGATGGTCGTTATCACCAGATTTTCGCGGCTTACGGCGCCACGCCGTGAGCCACAAACATAAAAGCCAGCCGGTAAGGGCTGGCTTTGTACTGGCTCCGAAGGAACAGCTGTAGGGGGAGCGTTACTTCATTGCGCTGCCGTTTTTCAGTTCTGCTTTCTGACGTTTGGCTTCGCGTTTCTCTTTCAGTGACATCTGCGGTTTTTTCTTGGCATCTTTGCCGTTGTGATGTTCTTTGTTACTCATCATCAAACTCCAAAAATGTTACCCAGACAGTTGGTTCCTCATGGGAGCCAGCATGCCATCCGAATCATCAACTTCAGTACGCTTGGTGGGATGGTGCAAGACCATCACCAGACCCAGCATACCCTCCAGCGGCATCCGGATCCAGCCTCATTCTCGTCCAAAAAATGTCGCGCACAGCCCCCTGAGCGCAGAGGCCAAAGGACCTCGACAGGAAAGACCAAAAAAGAGTAATTCGCATTATTAAACGTTGTCACGCTTATATTAAGCCATCGTTACCTAGATATTTTCACGGATAAATATAAATCCCTCTCATTATTTATTGCCGCACAAGAGGTCACCATTTTAATAAGCATTCGCAATATCACCGGAAACATCAGGTTACAACACCGAATAGGTTATTTCCGGTCAGCCGGATATAATGTGCGCCGCACCGAAATATCCGTTTTTATTCAGGAAGCTGTACATGAACAGAAAAACCAGAGCCGCCATGGTGTCGGTCTGCTCCAATATCAGTCTGATCATCATGAAAATGGTGGCCGGTTTCGCCAGCGGCTCGGTCAGTATCATCTCGGAGGCGATCCACTCCGCCATGGATCTGGTGGCGGCCCTGATCGCCCTGTTCGCGGTGAAAAAGTCCGATCTCCCGCCCGATGAACGCCACCCCTATGGTCACGACAAGATTGAAAATGTCTCCGGCGTCATCGAAGCACTGCTTATCTTGCTGGCCGCGGGCTGGATCATCTTCGAAGCTGTCGACAAGCTGATCACCCCCAGCCCCATCGAGAGCATAGGCTGGGGCGTGCTGGTGATGATGATCTCGGCGCTGGTCAACAGCGGTGTCTCGGCCTACCTCTACAAGGTGGCCCGAGAGGAGGAGTCGGTCGCGCTGGCTGCCGATGCGCTTCATCTCAAGGCGGATGTGCTCACTTCAGCCGGGGTCGCCGTCGGTCTTGGCGGGATCTGGCTGGCCGGTCTGTTCGGCTACTCCCTCGCCATCCTCGACCCGCTGGTCGCCATTGCGGTCGCCATCTTTATTGTCAGAGAGGCGATCAGCATGCTCAACGAGGCCTTCCAGCCGCTGATCGACCAGAGTATGAGCCCGGAAGAGCTGGCGATGACCAGCCGCATCATCACCGAATGCTGCCCTGCCGCCAGCGGTTTTCACGATCTGCGCAGCCGTCGTGCCGGTCGTCGCCGCCATATTGACTTCCATCTCACACTGCCCCCGGAGATGAGCATCGGTGAAGCACACGATATCTGTGATCGCATCGAACACGCCATCATGGAGCAACTGCCCCACGCCATTGTGCTTATCCACGTCGAGCCGGAGGAGCAAGAGCTGCCCTCACCGCTCGCCATAAATTGAAATGTGGCAAACAGGCGGGAAAGTGGCAGCGAAATAACGGAAAGTTGGCACAAACCCGCATTTTTACTGCCGGAAAGCCGATTGCATAAGAAGTGATCGGCACAACTGTGTTAGGGTGTCTAACCACCCTGCCGCAGGAGCGCGCCGTGAAAAAGCTGGAAATGAAAGATCTGACCGAGGCCGAAAAAGCCGAGATAGCCTTGTTATTGCAAAAGGCACAAGCCAATGCAGACCACCAGCTGACCAACGGAGAGCGGAACAAGATCCGTGAAGAGGGTCGCCTGAAAATTGTGGCCGACCGCGCCGAAGCGGCCAAGGCAGCCTCCAAGCTGGCTCGCGAGAAAGCCAAAGAGCGCGCCAAGAACCAGGTGCTGCCGGAAACCTTCAGCTGGATTGATTCGGTCAGCAACAAGTTTCGCAGCAAACGCTGATCCCTTCTTGCAAAACGCCCGCTGGCACTTGGTGCCAGCGGGCGTTTGCATGTCTGGGCAATGCTCGATGAGCCAAATTTGGCGCCGCCATTGATTTGCAGCTCAGAAGCTAATCGCAGCAGCAAAGAAGTGATTTACATTGCGCGTTAGAGAAAACGCCAACTGACAATCCCCATCTATCGCCAGCTTTTCATTTTTTCTCATATTTTTTGCCAGAACTGGCTACATAGTCAGGACAAAAAAGCCGAATCTGACTTGCCACAGGGTGATATGAGTCCTCACTGATTTTTCTATGCCGTTGAAATGCATCATGTTTACTATAAAAAATGATATTTTTGGCTGTTACAAAACATTAATATCGAGATAAAGTTTGCTTTAAAAATGAGAGCGTGTTTTAATCTTTCTCGATGGTTCGGCAGTTCAGACCTGATTATGTTAGGCAGTCATTTTAGTAAAGCAGTGATTAGCATAAGCGTTATCCTCGGATAATTCTTATCAAATAATTCTCCTTCTTTAGTGCTCCCCATACGTATTGCTGACGAAAAATCAAAAATTGCCATTTAGGTGGCATTCAACACTATTTAAGGAAATTATTATGTCTAACAAAATGACTGGTACCGTTAAGTTCTTCAACGCTGAGAAAGGTTTTGGTTTCATCTCCCCGGCTGACGGCAGCAAAGACGTGTTCGTACACTTCTCCGCTATCCAGTCCACCAGCTTCAAAACCCTGGACGAAGGTCAGCGCGTTGAGTTCACCATCGAGCAAGGCCAGAAAGGCCCGGCTGCTGCCAACGTAGTTGGTCTGTAATTCAAGCCGGAGCATGCTGCTGATGGCTCATGCCAACTGCTGACAGCTCTGCAAGAATTAAAAAAAACCCGCTTCGGCGGGTTTTTTGTTGTTCCCCGCTTTTTTCCTCACTGCTCTCCCCTCCCCCGACAGCTTGATCCCTCCCTTACATGCTCTCACCGCTTGAGTCTTAGAATGAGCTCCGAATGGACTCAAAATGTAAAATAGTGACGAAAAAGTCAGGTTATCCGCTGTATTTGCCGCGAATTCTTGCTATTTTGCGCGCCACCAACGCAAACGATTTCCTTCACACTTTCAGGATTAGTTATGGCAAAGCAAGATATGGCCGCCCAAACAGGGACAGGCGGCTTTCTGGACTCTTATTTTTCCATTTCTGCGCGCGGCAGCAGCGTGCGTCAGGAGCTGGTCGCGGGGCTGACCACCTTCCTGGCGATGGTCTACAGCATCATAGTGGTGCCGAACATGCTGGGCGCAGCCGGCTTTGAGCAGGGCCCGGTGTTTGTGGCCACCTGTTTGATCGCCGCCTTCGGCTCCCTGCTGATGGGCCTGTGGGCCAAGCTGCCGATGGCTATCGGTTGCGCCATCTCTCTCACCGCATTTACCGCATTCAGCTTGGTGCTGGGTCAGGGGCTGAGCATTCCGGTCGCCCTGGGCGCCATCTTCCTGATGGGTGTGCTGTTTACCCTGATCAGCGTCACCGGCGTGCGCCAGTGGATCCTGGACAACCTCCCCTCCGGCATCGCCCACGGTACCGGCATCGGTATCGGTCTGTTCCTGCTGCTGATCGCCACCAACGGCGTTGGCATGGTGATCAAGAACGAAGGGGCCGGTCTGCCGGTACAGCTCGGTGAAGTGACCGCCTTCCCGGTGATCATGACGGTGCTGGGTCTGGCTGCCATCTTCGGTCTGGAGCGTCGCAAGGTGCCGGGCGGCATCCTGATGGTGATCATCGCCATCTCCATCCTCGGCCTTATCTTCGACCCGAAAGTGACCTGGCAGGGCTTCTTCGCCATGCCGAGCCTGACTGGCGAGAAAGGCTCGCTGGTAGGCAGCATGGATCTGCTGGGCGCCCTCAATCCGGTAGTCATTCCGACCGTACTGGCGCTGGTGATGACAGCCGTGTTTGACGCCACCGGTACCATCCGTGCCGTGGCCGGTCAGGCAGGCCTTATCAACGAACGTGGCCACATCATCAGCGGCGGCAAGGCCCTGACTGCCGACTCCGTCAGCAGCATGGTGGCGGGCGCCGTCGGTGGTGCTCCGGCTGCCGTCTACATCGAATCTGCCGCAGGCACCGCGGCCGGTGGCAAGACCGGTCTGACCGCCGCGCTGGTCGGCGTGCTGTTCCTGCTGATGATCTTCCTCTCCCCGCTGAGCTATCTAGTACCAGCCTACGCCACCGCACCGGCGCTGATGTATGTCGGTCTGCTGATGCTGGGCAACGTCACCAAGCTGGACTTCAGCGACTCGGTCGATGCGCTCTCCGGCATGCTGTGCGCCGTATTCATCGTGCTCACCTGCAACATCGTGACCGGCATCATGCTGGGCTTCGTGGCGCTGGTCGTTGGCCGCATCTTCGCTGCCGAGTGGAAGAAGCTGAACGTCGGCACCGTTATCATCGCCGTGGCGCTGGTTGTCTTCTACGCCGGTGGCTGGGCCATCTAACCCGTCCGCATATTCCGGTTATAGCCAAGGGCCCTGCGGGGCCCTTTTTCATGGCTGTGAGTCAGCTAACAGTTTCCCGCTCGCTAGCCCTGCGTTGTTTCAGATTGAAACACTCATCCCCCTTCTGCTGTTTCAAATCCGAACCAAATCGCCCGTCATTTTTATCCCTTTTTCTGTCGTTAGACTGGCTCCATCAACCATTTGCCCACCCGTGCGGTGGCAAGCCAAGGAGTGAGCCATGAAGAAACTGATCAATGCCGTCGATGCCGTGGTCCGTGAACAACTGATGGGGATGGCAGCCGCCCACCCCGAGCTCAAGGTACGTATCGAACCCCACTACATCACCCGCGCCGACTCCCCCGTGATGGGCAAGGTGGCGCTGGTCTCCGGCGGTGGCAGCGGCCACGAGCCGATGCACGGCGGTCTGGTGGGCAAAGGGATGCTGGATGGCGCCTGCCCCGGCGAGATTTTTACCTCCCCGACCCCGGATCAGATGTACGAGTGCGGTCAGGCCGTTGATGGCGGCGCGGGCGTGCTGTTTCTGGTGAAGAACTACACCGGCGACGTACTCAACTTCGAGACCGCGGTCGAGCTGCTGCACGGCGACGGGGTCAAGGTGGGCTTTGCCCTCATCGATGACGACGTGGCAGTCAAAGACAGCCTCTACACCGCCGGTCGCCGTGGCGTCGCCACGACCGTGCTGTGCGAGAAGCTGGTCGGTGCCGCCGCCGAGGCGGGCTACGATCTGGCGCGTTGCGAGGCGCTGGCCCGTCGCATCAACAACCAGAGCCGCACCATAGGCGTGGCCATGCATGCCTGCACCGTGCCGGCCGCTGGCAAGCCCTCCTTCACCCTGGCGGACAACGAGATGGAGTTCGGCGTCGGTATCCACGGCGAGCCGGGCATCGAGCGCCGCCCCTTCACCGACCTCAATACCCTGGTGGACGACATGTTCAGCGAGCTGGCGGACAATACCCCCTATGGGCGCACCCTGCGCCACTGGGATCGCACCAGCGGCAGCTGGCAGGAGGAGCACACCTTTATCGAACCGCTCAACAAAGGCGATCGGGTCATCGCGCTGGTCAACAGCCTCGGCGGCACACCCATCTCCGAGCTCTATGGCGTCTATGGTCGCCTCGCCACCCTGTGCGAGGAGGCGGGCATCCATCTGGTGCGCAACCTCATTGGCCCCTACTGCACCTCCCTCGACATGACCGGCATCTCCATCACCCTGCTCAAGGTGGATGACGAACTGATGACCCTGTGGGATGCCCCCGTTCACACCCCCGCCCTGCGTCGCGGCTGCTAAGGAGTGCCGATAGCCATGCTAAGCAAACACCAAATCGTCAACTGGCTGCTCGACTGCGAACACATCTTTACCGAGCAGCGTGACTACCTCACCGCTCTGGATACCGACATCGGCGACGGCGACCACGGCCTCAACATGCAACGCGGCTTCGCCAAGGTAGCCGAGAAGCTGCCGGCGGTGGCGGACAAGGATATCGGTCAGGTACTGAAAACCACCGGCATGACCCTGCTCTCCTCGGTCGGCGGCGCCAGCGGCCCGCTCTACGGCACCTTCTTTATCCGGGCCGCAGCCAGCAGTGACGCCTGCCAGAGCCTCAGCCTCAGCCAGCTGTGCAAAATGCTGAGCGACGGGGTCGAGGGGATCGTCTCCCGCGGCCGTGCCGAGCCGGGCGACAAGACCATGTGCGATGCCTGGTGGCCGGCACTGGCCGCCCTGCAACATGCGCAGCAGCAAGAGCTGCCCCTCAACGAAGCGCTGGACAAGGCGGTGGCAGCCGCCGCAGCCGGTACCGAGGCCACCATCCAGATGCAGGCCCGCAAGGGGCGCGCCAGCTATCTTGGCGAGCGCAGCATCGGCCATCAGGATGCCGGGGCTACCTCGACCCTGCTGCTGCTGACCGCCCTGCGTGACAGAGCGAGGTTGTGACATGATCGGAATCGTAGTGGTCTCTCACAGCGCCCAGCTGGCGGCCGGATTGAAAGCGCTGGCCGACCAGCTCGGTAGCCCGGCCCGCCTGCTGCTGGCGGCCGGGGTCGATGACCCCGACCACCCCATCGGCACCGACGCCATCGCCGTGATGAGTGCGATTGAAGAAGCGGATGACGGCAGCGGCGTGCTGGTGCTGATGGACTTGGGCAGCGCCCTCCTGAGTGCCGAGACCGCCCTCGAACTGCTGCCCCCGGAGCTGAGCGCGAGGGTGCGGCTCTGCCCCGCACCGCTGGTCGAGGGTACTCTGGCCGCTGTGGTGGCGGCCGGTTCCGGCCTGATGCTGGACGAGGTGGCCGCCGAGGCGCTCGGTGCCCTTGGCCCGAAACAGGCGATGCTGCCTGCCAGCGCAGCGCAGACCGCCACCGAGACGGCCCCCGTTGTCGACGATGGCTGGCTGCGCTGTGAGGTGGTGGTGGATAACCCCCACGGTCTGCATGTGCGCCCCGCCGCTCGACTGGTGGCCGCCCTCCAGCCCTTTGCCGCTGAGCTCAAGCTGCAAAAAGGGGACAAAGAGGCCAACCCCCGCAGCCTGACCCGGCTCGCCATGCTCAACGTGCGTCAGGGCGACCAGCTCACCCTGCTGGCACGCGGCGAGGATGCCAGCGCCGCCTTGGCCTGCTTCCAGCAGCTGGCCGACGAGCGCTTTGGCGACTGACGCCGCACACCATTGTTTCAAGGGGCTGCACTCGCTCGCTGAGCCTGTGCAGCTTCATTCAAGACGAAGGAGTCCCCGGCACAGCCGCCCCTTCGCCCCGATTCTTAATTCATAAAGAGAGAGGGATAAAATATGGACCGCATTGTCATCAGCCCCAGCAAATACGTACAAGGCAACGGGGCCCTCGCCAATATCGGCAACTACGTCAAAGCGCTCGGTAGCAAGCCGCTGATCCTGGCCGACGCCTTCGTCACCAAGCTGGTCGGCGATACCGTGGCTACAAGCTTCCACGGCGCCGGTATCAAGCCCGAGTTCGACTGCTTCAACGGCGAGTGCTCCCGCCCCGAGATCGACCGTCTGCTGGCCCGCTGCCAGCAGACCCCGTTTGACGTCATCATCGGCATCGGCGGCGGCAAAACGCTGGATACCGCCAAGTCGGTCGCCTTCTACCAGAAAGTGCCGGTGGTCATAGTGCCGACCATCGCCTCCACCGATGCCCCCACCAGCGCGCTGGCGGTCATCTATACCCCGGAAGGGCAGTTCAGCGAATACCTGATGATCCCGACCAACCCCAACATGGTCATCATGGATACCGGGGTGGTCTCCCGCGCCCCGGTACGGCTGTTGGTCTCCGGCATGGGGGATGCGCTCTCCACCTACTTCGAGGCGCGCGCCAACAAGGTCTCCGGTTGCCAGACCATGGCCGGTGGCGCCTCCACGCTGGCGGCGCAGGCCATCGCCGAGCTCTGCTACAAGACTCTGCTGGCCGACGGCTACAAGGCCAAGCTGGCGGTGGAGCAGGGGCTCTGCACCAAGGCAGTGGAGAACATCATCGAGGCCAACACCTACCTGAGCGGTATCGGCTTCGAGAGCAGCGGACTGGCTGCCGCCCACGCCATCCACAACGGCCTGACCCAGCTGGCCGAGTGTCACCACCTCTACCACGGTGAAAAAGTGGCGTTCGGTACCCTGGTGCAGCTGGTGCTGGAGAATGCGCCGATGGCGGAGATCGAAACCGTGCTGGGCTTCTGCCGCTCGGTGGGCCTGCCAACCAACCTGCATATGATGGGGGTCAAGGAGCTGGATATGGCGCGCCTGATGGAGGTGGCCAAAGCCTCCACCGCCGAGGGCGAAACCATCCACAATATGCCGTTCAAGGTCACCGCCGAGGATGTGCTGGCGGCCATCGTCACCGCCCACCAGCTGGGGCTGTAACCACGCCACGACGGACCTAGCCATATAAGACGGCCCCGCATCTGCGGGGCCTTGTCATTTTCTGCTGGCCGGTTCGCAATGGCTCGCCGTCAGCCGTGATAGTCGGCGGGATCGATCTCGAGCAGTTTGAGCCGTCGCCACAGTGTGGTGCGACTGATACCCAGATGCTGGGCCATCTGGCTCACCTGCCCCTTGCAGGCATGGGCGCAGCGCAAGATGGCTTGCCGCTCCAGCTCCGCCAGCGTGAGCAGCGGTTGCCCCACCACCTCGTCGGCCACCCGCTGATAGCCGTGCCGAATGGCGGCGGGCAGCGCCTCGGGCGGGATCGGCCCCTGACCGGCATGAAGCAGCGCATGCTCGACGGCGCTGCGCAGCTCCCCCAGATTGCCGGGCCAGGGATAGGCGAGCAGACAATCGAGGGCCGCCGGACTGAACTGGCGCACCGGCTCGCGCCCCTGCGCTGCCAACTGCTGGCTGATCAGGCCCGGCAGATCGGCCGCGCGCTCCCGCAATCCCGGCAGCCACAGCTCGCACGCCTGCAAGGCATAGAGCAGCTGGCGGCCAAACAACCCCTCCTGCACCAGCTGCTCCAGCGGGGCGCTGCTGGTGGCGATGATCCGCACCTTGAGCGGCAGGATGCGGGCCGAATCGAAGCGCTGGATGCGACCGGTCTTGAGCAGTTGCAGCAGCGCCGCCTGCATGGGGGCAGAGAGGCACTCCACCTGCTCCAGTACCAAAGTGCCGCCGTGGGCCAGCTCGAACTTGCCCGCCCGCTCCTGCCCCGCCTCGTCGGAACCCATCAGCTCCAGCGCCATCCGCTCGCTCGGCAGCGCCTTGCAGTTGAGGGTAATAAGCGGCCCGGCGGCCCGTTCGCTGCCAAAGTGGATCGCCTCCGCCAGCTGGGCCTTGCCCACCTCCTCCTCGCCGCGCAGCAGGATCGGCCCCTGACTCTGGGCCGCCTGCCGGGCGTAGCGCAGCAGCTTGCGCATGGCGCTCGACTCCCCCACCAGCGCCGACAGCTCGGGCACCGTCTGGCGCAGCTGATGGATGGCCCGCAGCCGATCGACCGGGTGCAGCAGGGCGATAAAGCTGACCCCTTCCGGCCCCGGCAGCGGCTTGAGGCTCACCAGCGCATTGATAAACTCCCCCTCCTGCGCGCCGAGCCGCTCCAGCGTCACCTCCACATGACTCAGTGGCGTTTGCCCCCTGATGGCCAGCTGCAACCGCTGGGGCAACAGCAGGTGCTGCTCCAGCGGCTGGCCGAGACAGAGTGCGGGATCGAGCCGCAGCCGGTGGGCTGCCAGCGCGTTGAGGTAGCGCAGCCGCCCCTGCGGATCCCAGGCCAGCACGCCGTCATCCATGCCGTCGAGCAGGGCGTAAAGTTCGCTCAGGTGGTGCTGGGACTCCTGCATCAGGGTCTCCATCTGCAGCAGATGGGCCAGCTCGCGCCCGGCGCTGACGGTGAGCGCCAGATCGCCGGCGCTCGCCTCCTCCACCTTGCAGATCTGGGCGATGATGGCGACCTGACGACCATTGCTGTTGTAGACCGGGCTGGCGCAGCTGTGCCACGGGTGGAGGGTCTGGTTGAAGTGCTGGGGGCCGCTGACACAGAGCGGCACGCCCTCCAGCGCCGCCAGATTGATGGCATTGGTGCCGATGCGCCCCTCGCTGAAAAAGGCGCCGGGGCCAAACCCCAGCGCCGCCAGCTCGCGCAGGGTATCCGGGTGGCCGGTTTGGGCCAGCAGGCAGCCACTCTCGTCGGTGAGCAGCAGGGCGCAGGGGCGCCCCTCCATAAATTCGTAGAGATCCTCGAGGGCCATCTCGCCGGTGGTGAGCAGATCCCGCTTGCGCTGGCGCAGGCTCTGCAAGGTCTGCCCCTTGGCGCTGTGGGGCGGATGCCAGAGGGTGGCACTGGTCTGGTGGGCGCAGCGCAGCCAGGATGCCTGCAGATAGTCAGGCCAGGCGAGCAGCGGCTGAAGGTCAGATGGCATGGTCACAGCAATATCCGGCAAGATGTGAGCCGACCATTTAACCACGCCAGCGCCCCCGATTCAGTGACCTGCCTCAGAGGGTGGCAACCCCGTCCCAGTTGTGTAAAACCGTCAGGTTGCCACTAGGCTGCACGTACAGTCCTGACTGCTCGCAACACGCTCTGGCGCCCCTGCCAGTAGCCCTGCAGATAGCCGGACTCCAGCTTGACCGGATCCTGAGTAAAACGGGAGACCATGAAATCGGCCGGTGGCGCGATCACCTCGATTTCGCAATCGGCAGGGGGATTGGCGATGAAATCGAGCGCCCGGTTGTAGGCGCGATCCCGCTCCAGCATAGCTTGCGCCAGTGCAGGCTGGGTTTTCAGCAAGGCTTTGACCATCCAGCAGAAACGGGCCGGCTTCTTGCGATAGCCCCGGGGTTCCGACAGCACCACTGTCATCCGCCGTGCACCGCGCCGATAGGCCTCGATCACCGGAATGGAGTCGCTGATGCCGCCATCGGCCATGGGGCGACCATCGACACAGGGGGTATCATGCTGCACCACCGGCAGGGCGCAGGTGGCGGTCAGCACCTCATCCATGTTGTCGGGCCGCACCGGCAGATAGATGGCCTTGCCGCTCGCCACATCGGTCGCCACCGCATAGAAGGGAATGTCGCGGGCACAGAAGGTGTCGAGATCCAGCGGGAAGCGATGGCGACTGGCCTGCCATAGCCAGCCGATGTCCACCAGATCGCCCCCTTTGACGAAACGCAGGGGATCGAGAAACCGGGAGCTGCAAGCCAGCTCGGTGATGATGTGGTGACTGCGGCGCGGCTGCTCGCTCAGGTAGGAGACCAGATTGGTGGCACCGGCCGAGACGCCCATGACGAAATCAAACGGGTAGTGGTGACTTTCGACAAACGCATCGAGCACGCCGCTGGCAAAGATGCCGCGCATCGCACCCCCTTCGACAATCAGGGCGCAAGAGTGGGGATTAAACATAACAAGGCTCCGTCAGCTGTAATACCTGCCGGGATCGATCCCGGCCCAGTGATGGACGCCTTCATGCAGAACATCAAGACGCCGCAGCAGGACGATTCAGGCTCACTCGCACAAGCCAGAAGCGGGCAGGAGCAAACCTGAACCGTGAAGCGACCCCCAGTATATGCAGCGCACCAACCTTCAAAAAATGAATTTAAATAATAAAAAACATGCCTTTTGGGCATGAATTAGCACATCAGCAGAGACGGCCCTTTATCCGCTAACAGCACCATCAGGATCAAGGCAGCCCAGGCCCGAACGTCCCGTCGACGGGGTTGTAGTGGTACGCCCGATAGTCAAAGCCCACCTTATCAAGGCGCGGATTGGCCAACTCGAACAACAGGCGCCTGGGGAGCTGCGCCTGCTCGAGGGAAGGTTTGAAGTGGCGCAGCCAGAGCTGTTGCAACGAGCCATCTCGCCACGCCAGCTTGAGCCCGACCGAGAGGCGGCGGATGGCGGCCTGATTATCCTTGTGGGTGTAGAAGAGGTGGAGGAAGGGATAGTGCAGCGCCACTCGCCGATCCACGGTGAGGCCGGGCAGATCACTGTGCTGCTCCTGCTCGATAAAGAGCTCGTTGGCACCGCGGCAGAAGAGATCGATGCGGCCACGAGCCACCAGCTTGAACAGCCGCTCGTAACCGTCGATCTCCTGCACCTTGAATCCCCCATGACGCAGGATCTCCGCATCCTGCCAGCCACGCCCCTGCCCGTGCAGAAATTGCTGCAGCTCGGTCAGGGTATTGACCCTTGCCACTGCATCGGCCTGCTGCGGACTGACAAAACAGATGCGATAACCGAGGATGCCCAGCTCCACCGGAAAACGGACGTAATCCAGCGCTCCGCTCTCTGCGGCCGGACGCAAACTGTCGGCCACAAACAGATTGGGGTATTGCTGAGTCTGCACAATCTGTCGCATCCGGATACGGTTCATCGGCGGCGCGGTTCGCAGCTCGTAGTCACCGAAGCTGTCGCGGGTCTTCTCCAGCGCCAGCTGCAACAGATCGCGAAAATAGAGGGTACGCAAGTCCCGATCGCTCTCGGGGCTGATATGAGTGATGACGTCGCTCGCCCTTAGGGGAGTGGCAAGGAGAGAGAGGCTGCACAACAGCAAGCAGGAAGCGAGGCGATGAAAGGTCATACTGCTCATCCCGGAAATACACGCTCACTAGAGTGTAGCGCCGGGATGAGCCGCCTTCTAAAGGGAAGTCCGGCCTACCAGAACATCCGGCCCAGCAGGGGCGCCAGCAGCACGGTCACCATACCGGCAATCATCATCACCATGCTGGAGACTACCCCCTCTTCGTTACCCATCTGATAGGCCTTGGCGGTGCCGGCACCGTGGGCCGAGGCGCCAAACCCCGCCCCCTTGCCGAGACGGCTGCGAATGGCCAGCACGGTCAGCACGCTCTCCCCTACCGCCATGCCGATGACGCCGGTCAGCACCACAAACAGCGCGGTGAGGTCGCTCTGACCGCCGATGGCGCGGGTCGCCTCCACCGCAAACGGCGTGGTGATGGATCGCATCGCCAGACTGCGTTGCAGCATGTCGGAGAGAGCCAGCCAGCGAGCCAGCAGTACGGTACTGCCCACCGCCATAATGACTGAGGCGACCACCCCGACCGACAGCGACAACCAGTGGCGACGAATGAGCTGGCGGTTCTCGTAGACCGGCACTGCGAAGGCGACGGTGGCGGGGCCCAGCAGCCAGAGCAGCCAGTGGGATTCCGCCATGTAGTCCTGATAGGGGATGTGGAACAGCAGCACCACGGCCACCAGCAGGGTCGGCGCCAGCAGCAGCGGCATCAGCGGCAGAATGCGCTTTTTGCCATAGAGCCATTTGCTGGCGTAGTAGAAGAGCAGGGTGAGGGCGAAACAGATCAGCCCGAGCAGGGTATCAGACATGACGGCGACTCCGGCGGGCCAGTTTCAGTTCGAGGCGGTAAACCCGGTCCACCACCAGCGCGGTAGTACCGAGCACTAGCGTGGTGCTCACCAATAGCACCACCATGATGCGCCACCCCTCTTGCAGCAGCAGATCCTGATAGTTGACCACCGCGACTACGGCGGGCACGAAGAAGAGCAGCATCTCGGCCAGCAGCCAGCGAGCCCCCGCGCTGAACCACTCGGCCTTAACCACTCCGAGCAGGATGCAGGCCAGCAGCAACAACATGCCGGTGAGGTTGGCGGGCAGCGGCAGATGGAGGGTACGCACCGCGGTATCGGCCAGCAGCCAGATGGCTGCCAGCAACACAATCTGGAAGGGAGTCTGTAACCAGCGCAAGCAGAGGGCTTTCATGATCATCGTCTTTCTGTGAACCGGCTCACAGTATAGAGTTGAGAAAAACCTGCCAGAAATGAATTAAAATTATCGAATTCATGCCGCATACGCATACTTCATCCCGTACCCACCAACACGAGTCGAGAGAGTCCATGGATATTCGCGCCCTGCGCTATTTTGTCGAACTGGTGCGGGAAAAAAGCTTCACCCGCGCCTCTGAAAAGTTGTTCGTCACCCAGCCCACCATCAGCAAGATGATCCGCAATATCGAAGAGGAGCTGGGCCAACCCCTGCTCAACCGGGAAGGGCGCCGCTTCACCCTGACCGACAGCGGCCAGGTGCTGTTCAACCGGGCCCAGACCATCTTGGCAGAGATGCAGCAGCTGGGGGCCGAACTGGCGGATCTGCAGAGCCTGCAACACGGTCGCCTCACCCTCGGCATTCCCCCCATGGTGGGTCACGTCTACGCGGATCTGATCCGCGCCTACCGCACCCGCTATCCCAAGGTGGAGCTGACCCTGGTGGAGTACGGCGGTCGCCGCATCGAACAGGCGGTGCTGGAGGGGGAGCTGGATCTCGCCATCACCATGCTGCCGACCAAAGAGGGAGGCGCCATCAGCGCGCTGGAGCTGGATCAATATCCGATCCGGGTAGTGCTGCCTGATCAACCCTGCTGGCATGGCGAGGCGCCGCTGCGGCTGGAGTCTCTGCAGGAAGAGCCCTTCCTGCTCTATACCCAGGCGTTTACCCTGAGCGAGCGGTTGGAGCAGGCGTGTCAGGAGGCAGGCTTTGTGCCGCAGGTGGCGGCGCGCAGCAGCCAGTGGGATTTTCTCACCGCCATGGTACGCAGCGGCATGGGGGTCGCCTTCTTGCCGGAGCCGGTCTGCAACCGGCTGACCCCGGATGGTCTGGTGCTGCGGCCGCTGGAGCCCGAATTGAGCTGGCGACTCGGGGTGATCTGGCCGAGCGAGCGCTATCTCTCCCGCACTGCCGAGGCCTGGCTGGCACTCTGCCGCCAGCGGCAGGCACCTCAGTAATCGCCGAAGCGATCGGTTTGCGGATTGTAGAAGTAGGGGCGGTAATCGAAGCTGATCCCGTCGAGGAAGGGGTTATCCAGACGCAACATTCGGCGCTGGGAGAGCTTGGCAAAGGCGATGGCCGGGCCAAAGCTCTTGCGCCACAGCGCCTGTAGCGAGCCATCCTGCCACGCCAGCTGCAACCCCCGCTCGACCCGCTGCAGTGCCTCGCGATTGTTGGGATTGGTGTAGAAAACCCGGGGCAGCGGGTAGTAGATCAACAGTGCGTCATCCACCAGCAGATCCGTCATCTCCTTGTGGGTCAGCTGCTCGCTGCGCAGCTCGCTCACCCCGCGGCAGAAGAGATCGAAGCGACCCCGCGCCACCATCTTGAACAACTTCTCGTACCCCTCCACTTCCACCACCTCCATCCCGGCGTAACGCAGGATATCCACATCCAGCCACCCCTTGCCCTGCCCAAAGGTGAACTGGCGCAGCCCCTTGAGGTCGGTCACTTTGCTCACCGCCGCCTTTTGCTGCGGGCTGACAAAACAGATGCGGTAGCTGACGATGCCCAGATGGATGGGAAAACGGACATAGGCGAGCCCCAGATCCTCGCGGGTGCTGCTGTAGCTGTCCATTACAAAGAGGTTGGGATAGTTGTCGAGCTGCATGCTGACCCGCTCGCGCGCCTTGGTCATGGGCGGCGCAGGCTCCAACAGATAGTCGCCAAACTGGTCGCGGGTCTTGTCGAGGGCGAGCCTCAGCAGCTCCCGATCATAGGTGGTACGCGGATCCCGCTCGCTCTCCGGGCTGATATAGGTAAACCGGGTGGCCGCCTGTCCGGTCAGCGACAACATGCAGAGCAGAGCGGCAGCCAGCAGATGCAGGGGTGACATAAACCGCGCCTTGGCTGAAGGGGTTCTTTCAGTGTAGCCCCTAGCTTGGCCGCTCGGCCCTGCCACCACCCCGCGCTCTCCTCCCCTTTTCGGCCAGTCGCATCCATCAGCCTACTCCCCCACCGGAGGTGTGCTTCTGAGCGATGTTGCATAACGCTGATAGGCAGCAGAGTCGCGCACCTGCTCGATAGCATCCCACACCTGCCGGCTTTGTCGGGGATGGGCCTGATAGAAGCGGTTAGAGAAGACCAGATAGTAGGGCTTCTCCACCAGCACCGGCGACAGCCGCTCGATGCGGGCCTGCAACTCGGGATGAGCCACCAGAATACTGTCGGCCACCTCGGTCTGGATGGCGGTCGCCTGCGCCCGATCCATCACCAGCTTTTTCAACATGATCAGCGGGTCACAGCTGGAGTCATCCACCTCGGCTCCCGCAGCCTGCAACAAGTCGACGATGGAAAATCCGGACTGGGCCGCCACTACGCCCTTGACCCTGAGGGTGGAGCCATCCCACTGGCTTTTGCCACCCTTGAGCTGGTAGAGACTGTAACTCTCGGTCAGCAGCCGCTTGGCGGGGTCGGGTTTGCCCTCACGCATGGGATAGACCCCCACCCTGGTCGCCCGCTCGACGCTATAGCTCATCTTGATGACCGCATCCATCTGGCCACTGCTCACCCGAGAGAGGCAGCGCTTCCACGGCAGCGGCGTCAGCACGATCTCGGCATTGAGGGCGGTAGCAACCGCCTTTAGGTGATACTGGACAATCCCCTCCCCCGATTGCAGCAGCCAGGGGTAGGAGTCACTGTTTTCGAGGCAGGTACGCAGCGTAAAGACCGGGGCTGCACCGCCGGTGGCAGGCAGCAGCAACGCGATGAAGAGCAAGGAGAGGGCAGATGCGTGCATGGGCCATCTCCTTTGCGGCAATGATCTCTCCCTTACTCTATCAGAGCTGCGCACCTGATAACCCGGCTCAGGGTTGTGAACCGAAATCATCCGTCAGCGGGTTGTAAAGGTAGGGGCGATAGTCAAAACCGTCCTTGGGTAACTGCGGATTGCCGAGCCGGACAATCTGGCGAGCCCCCAGATTGGCAAACACCAGCGAGGGTTGGAAGTGATGGCGCCAGAGCCGTTTGAGCGAACCATCCTGCCAGGCCAGTTGCAGACCGCGCTCAAGGCGCTCGCGCTCCTGAACGTAGCGGGCATTGCTGTAGAACACGTGGATCAGCGGATAGAAAAGGGCCAGATGGCGATCGACCGTCAAACCGGCCACCTTGCCCTGATGAGATTGCCACTCCGGCAGGATCTCGTTGGCCCCACGACAGAAGAGATCGATGCGCCCTCGTGCCACCATACGAAACAGCGACTCGTAGTTATCCACCTCATGTACCGTCAGCCCGCCGTTGCGCAGGATCACCGCATCCTGCCAGCCGGTGCCCACCCCTTGAGTGAAGTGGCGCAACTGATCCAGGGTGTTCACCCGCGCCAGCTCGGCAGCACGATCCGAGCCGACAAAACAGACCCGATAGCCGAGGATCCCCATATCGATCGGGAACGGGATCAATGCCACCTGATCCGCCACCGCCTCCCCCTGATAAGGCCAGCTGTCGAGAATAAAGAGGGCGTTTTTGCCCTGCTCCTGCACCTCGATCCGCATCCGCGCCTTGTTCATCGGCAGGGAGTCCAGCAACTCGTAGTCGCCATATTCGGGGCGAGTCTTCTCCAACGCCAGCTGCATCACCTCACGGTAATAACGCATCCGCATATCCTGACTGTTTTCAGGGCTGAGCAGGGTAAAACGGGTGGCAGCCAGCAAGGCAGAGGGGAGGGATAAACAGAGGCAAAGCAACAGAAGTCGGTACATCATGGCTGAACTCATACAACGGGGTTCACCTAGTATAGACTGGCACACTCCCCGTTGAGCACGGGGCAATCACGGCTTGCGCGTCCGATCACAGGTAGGGCAATCCGGGCCGCCACAGGCCCGGAGGGCAGGTTCACACCGTGCCCGGCACTACTCTTCGCCGATAGGTGCGGCGATCCACTTCATCAGCGTCAGCATATCCTGCGGCGCCACGCCGACCGAGAGGCCGCGCTTGCCGCCGCTCACCAGGATCTCGTCAAACTGCAGCGCCGACTCGTCGAGCACAGTGGGCAACAATTTCTTCTGGGCCAGCGGGCTGATGCCACCCACCTTGTAACCGGTCAGCTTCTCCGCTTCCGCCGGTTTCATCATCTCCACCTTCTTGAGACCAGTCGCCTTGGCCAGCTGCTTCAGACTGCACATGCCGGATGAGGGAACGATGGCCACCACCGCCTGCTTGTCGTGATGGGCGACCAGGGTCTTGAACACCTGTGCCTCCGGCAGCCCGAGCTGGGTCGCGGCATGCTTGCCGAAATCGTCGTGGGCTTCGCATTCGTAGGGGTAGAGCTTGTGGGGGATTTTGAGCTTCTTCAGCAGGTTGATGGCAGGAGTCATTATGGTTGCCTTGAATCGAATCGCATAAAAACAAGGCCAAACAGTCTGCGCCTGCGTGGCGAGGGATGCAAGCCGGAGGGGAAATATGTACCCATCACCGATAATACGTAGGGTGCAATTAACAAGGTGAATTGTGCCACTTGCCCTATGAAACACAGGACGAGACTAGGCAAAGAGCATTTTCGAGCGGTGCAATGCGCTGTGCTTATTGCACCCTACAAAATACCGCCCAAAACATGGGTGAGGCTCCCATCGAGCCGAATTCTGCCGGGCAACAAAAAAACAAAGGGCGCCTTATTGGCGCCCTTTGGCTTGATAGATATAACTAAAGCCTCTTGCTTGGGCTGGCTATCAACCCGTATTGCGCATACCTGCGGCAATGCCGGCGATGGTGACCATCAGCGCCTTGTCCAGCTCGGGGTGCAGGGTCTCCGGGTGGTTGCGGGAGCGGTTGAGCAGCTCGGCCTGCAGCACGTTGAGCGGGTCTGTGTAGGGGTTGCGCAGCTTGATGGACTCCTTGATCCACGGCTGATCCTCCAGCAGATCCCCGCGCGGGCTCAGTTTCAGCACCACCTCGATGGATTCGGCGAGCTCCTGACGCAGCTGTTTGCCAAGGCCCCACAGCTCCTGCGGCACCAGACGGGTGTCGTAGTACTCGGCGAGCCAGACGTCCGCTTTGAGGAACACCATCTCCAGCATCTCGAGGCGAGTGCGGAAGAAGGGCCACTGGGCGCTCATCTCTTCCAGCACCGCCAGCTTGCCGCCGTCGATCGCCTGCTGCAGCGCCTTGTGGGCACCGAGCCAGGCCGGCAGCATCAGCCGGTTCTGGGTCCAGGCGAAGATCCACGGAATGGCGCGCAGGCTCTCGACGCCGCCGTTGGGCTTGCGCTTGGAAGGACGGGAGCCGAGCGGCAGCTTGCCGAGCTCCATCTCCGGGGTAGCGGCACGGAAGTAAGGGACGAAGTCCGGATGACCGCGCACAATGCTTCGGTAGTGATCGCAGGAGTCGGCGGCCAGCTGTTCCATCACCTCGCGCCAGCACTCTTTCGGCTTGGGCGGTGGCAGCAGGTTCCCTTCCAGCACGGCGCTGGTGTAGAGCTCCAGACTCTTGATCGCCACTTTCGGCAGACCGAACTTGAAGCGGATCATCTCCCCCTGTTCGGTGGTACGCAGACCGCCGCGCAGGGATCCCGGCGGCTGGGAGAGGATGGCCTGATGGGCAGGCGCACCGCCACGGCCAACGGTACCGCCACGGCCATGGAACAGGGTGAGGCGGATGTTGTTGGCTTCGGCCAGCCCCACCAGGGATTCCATGGCGGCGTACTGGGCCCAGCCAGCGGCCATCATGCCCGCATCCTTGGCAGAGTCGGAGTAACCGATCATCACGTACTGACGGCCCTGAATGTAGCCGCGATACCAGTCCACCGAGAGCAGGCGCTCCATCACGGCGGTGCCTGCCATCAGGTCATCCTGGGTTTCAAACAGCGGGGCGACCGGCATGCGGAACTTGCAGCCCGCCTCTTTGAGCAGCAGTTGCACCGACAGCACATCGGACGGCGCACCGGCCATGGAGATGATGTAGATGCCAAACGCATCGGGGTCGTGCTCGGCGATGACCTGACAGGTATCCAGCGTCTCGCGCACCTCGGCGCTCGGCTCCCAGTCGTGGGGGATCAGCGGGCGGCGGGAGTTCAGTTCGTTGAGCAGGAAGGCCTGCTTGTCATCCTCGCTCCACTCGGCGTAGTCACCCAGACCCAGATAACGGGTCAGCTCGGAGAAGACCAGACCGTGACGTTCGCCATCCTGACGGATATCCAGCTTGACCAGATGGATGCCGAAACAGGCGACCTTGCGCAGCACGTCCAGCAGCATGCCATCGGCGATGTTGCCCATACCGCAGGCGTGCAATGAGTGGTAGCAGAGCTCCAGCGGCTCGCGCAGCTGGGCGGTAGTCTTGACCAGATCCTGGCTCTCGCTAGCCTGGCCTTGCACCTTGGCGGTGAGGTGCTCCTTGGTTTCGCGCAGCGCTTCACGCAGCTCGCGCACCAGCGCGCGGTAGGGCTCGGGGTGATCGCCAACGCGAGCACGCACGGCGTCGGTACAGTCGGACATGGAGAGCTCGGAGGTGAGCTCCTTGATGTCTTTGTAGAACAGGCTCACCGCCATCCAGCGGCCCAGCTCCAGCACTTCGGCAGTCACCTTGGCGGTAACGAAGGGGTTGCCGTCGCGGTCACCGCCCATCCAGGAGGTGAACTTGACCGGCGCGGCATCCAGCGGCAGCCGCACACCCAGATGGTGTTGCAGACGCTCGTCCAGATTGCGCATGAATTCGGGAATGGCGGGCCACAGGCTGTTCTCCACCACCGCAAAACCCCACTTGGCCTCGTCGACCGGCGTCGGGCGCTGTTCGCGGATCTCGTTGGTGTGCCACGCCTGATTGATGAGCTGTTCGATGCGATTGAGGATCTTGTCCCGCTCGCGGGGCAGCAGGTCGGAAAGCTCCAGCGCCTCGAGGCAGTCGTTGAGCTGTACGTGCTTGTGGATCAGGGTGCGACGGGTCACCTCGGTGGGGTGAGCGGTCAGCACCAGATCGATATCCAGCTCGCGCACGGCCTGAATGATGGCCTCTTGCGACAGGTTGGAGGCTTTCAGCTTGTCGAACATCTGCTCCAGCGGATCCGGGGTGCAGACCTGCTCTTCGCAGCGACGGGAGATGGTGTGGAACTGTTCCGCCACGTTGGCCAGATTGAGGAACTGGCTGAAGGCGCGGGCCACCGGCAGCAGTTCATCATCGCTCAGGGTGCGCAGGGTATCGAGCAGACGTTCCCGGTCTGATTCATTGCCCTTGCGGGAGGACTTGGCCAATTGGCGAATGGTTTCGATCTTGTCGAGAAAGGCCTGACCCTGATGATCCTTGATGGATTTACCCAGCAGCTGACCCAGCATACCTACGTTGGCGCGTAGTGCGGCGTACTTTTCGTTCATTCCACATCCTTATCTTGTTGGTGCCTGACACCCATCCGGGGTGCTAGACGACCTCACTTATTGTTGTGCGATTACAACATATGCTCCGTCATCTTAGGGTGACAATCTACCCAGATTGTCTGCGCAAGGTCAAATAACAGGCCGATTCAGAACATGTATTTCCATCACCACTCCACAACCGGCTTGTTATGTAACTTACTTACAGTTTTTACGCCCCTTTCACCGCTGCCGCTACAGGCAAAAACGTCTGATCAGGTGCTGCAACACTGAGGTGGTTGGCTTGACGAAAGACAGGTCCAGATACTCATCCGGCTGGTGCGCCTGGGTGATATGACCGGGGCCCATCACTATGGTCTGGCAGCCAAGCTGCTGGATAAACGGCGCCTCGGTGCAGTAGTTGACCGACTCGGCGGCGCGACCGCTCGCCTTCTCAGCTTCGCGCACCAGCACAGAGTCGTCGGCGCAGGCGTAGGCGGGAATGGGCTCATGCAGATGCTGCAGATGCAGGCAGCCCGGCTGGTGGATCTCGATGGGAGAGAGCGCCTCTTTGAGCATCCCCATCAGCTCATCCGGCCCCACCTGCGGAGTGGGTCGCAGGTCGATATGTAGCTCGCAGCAGCCGCAGATGCGGTTCGGGCTGTCGCCGCCCTGGATGTAACCCAGGTTAAGGGTCGGCTGCGGCACGGCAAAGCGGTGGTCGGCGTAGCGATCTTTCAGATCCTGCTGCAAGCGCAGCACCTGCCCCATCGCCTTGTGCATGATCTCCATGGCGTTGACGCCGTTGGCGGGATCCGAGCTGTGACCGCTCTTGCCGGTAATGCGGATCGCCTCCGACATATGCCCCTTGTGGGCCACCACGGGCACCAGTCCGGTCGGCTCGCCAATCACGGCGTAGTCGGGTTTGAGCTCCGCCGCCGCGGCGATGGCGCGGGCCCCCGCCATGGTGGTCTCTTCGTCGGCAGTGGCGAGAATGCGCAGCGGCTTGGTCAGCTTGGTGAGGTCGATCTCTTTGAGCGCCTCGACGATAAAGGCGAAGAAGCCTTTCATGTCGATGGTGCCGAGGCCATAGAGGCGATCGCCCTCTTCCGTCACCTTGAAGGGATCCTTGCTCCAGCCCCCCTCATCGAACGGTACCGTATCGGTGTGACCCGCCAGCAGCAGACCGCCCTCCCCCTGACCGATCGTCGCCACCAGATTGAACTTGCCCGGCAGATCGGGGAGCGCCGTCACCTCGCACTGAAAACCGAGCTGACCGAACCAGTCGGCCAGCAGCCGGATCACCGCCTCATTGCTCTGATCCCACTTGGGATCCGTGCTGCTGATAGAGGGAATCGCAATAATATTCTTATAAAGTGAAAAAAAATCCAGATTGGCCATCAGCTCCTCCTTGCGTCCCCGGAATGTTTCTGTTAGAAAATACAAATGCAAAGTGAGTGCATGAATATTCTTTAATTTTACCTGAATATCTGGCTCATCAACAAAGGCTTCTAGTTGTAAGGGAAAGTTAATGTTCTGTCACCTGATCTATAACCGACGACACACACCCGCCTGAATTGCCCCTCCGCACTTGTGCAAAGGGGCGCTCGAACACCCTTGTGCACTGCAGCGTCATGCTGTGAATCTCGAACTCTGACTTGGAATATTCAACATGCTTAACACCGTTATCGTCGGTGCCAGTGGCTACGCGGGAGCCGAACTGGCCGCACTGGTACAGAACCATCCACAACTCAAACTGTTCGGCCTCTATGTCTCCGCCGGCAGTCAGGATGCCCACAAGCGCTTCTCTTCCCTGCATCCCCAGTGGGTCGGCGCCCTCGATCAGCCGCTGCTGCCACTGGACGAGGATGGTATGACCCGGATCCTGACCCAGGCTGATCTGGTGCTGCTGGCCACCGCCCACGAGGTGAGCGCCGAGCTCGCCCCCAAGTTTCTCGCCAAGGGGCTGCCGGTGTTCGATCTCTCCGGCGCCTTCCGGGTCAAGGATCAGGGCTTTTACGACAGCTTCTACGGCTTCACCCACCAGAGCGAACAGTGGCTGGATCAGGCCGCCTACGGTCTGGCCGAGTGGAATGCCGATGCCATCGCCACTGCCCAGCTGATTGCGGTGCCGGGTTGCTACCCGACCGCATCGCTGTGCGCCCTCAAGCCGCTGCAGCAGGATGGACTTATTGCCAAAGGGTGGCAGCCCATCATCAACGCCGTCTCCGGGGTCTCCGGTGCCGGGCGCAAGGCAGCCATCAACACCAGCTTCTGCGAAGTGAGCCTTAACCCTTACGGCACCTTCAATCACAGACACCAGCCGGAGATCGGCCATCACCTCGGCAAGGAGGTGCTGTTCCAGCCCCACCTTGGCAACTATGTGCGCGGCATTCTGGCCACCATCTATGTGCAGCTGGCGGACGGCGTCACCCCCACTCAGGTGGATCAGGCCTTCCTCAAGGCTTATGAAGGCAAGCCGCTGGTGCGCCTCACCGGCCAGATGCCCTCTATTCGCGGCGTCACGGGCACCCCTTACTGCGACATTGCCTGGCAACAGCAGGGCAACATGCTGGTGGTGGTCTCTGCCATCGACAACCTGCTCAAGGGCGCCGCCTCGCAAGCCATTCAGTGCATAAATATCAAATTTGGATTTGAACCGGCCACCGGCCTGATTTAAGGACTTAGGAAGGATCTCGGACATGGACAAACAGACGTTGGTAATCAAGCTGGGCGGCGCCCTTATCGAGAACGACGAGGCGCTGACCGCCCTGTTCGCCACCCTCAAAACCTTTCTCGACGATCAGCACCGTCCGCTGGTGCTGGTGCACGGCGGTGGCTGTCTGGTGGATGACCTGCTCAAGGGGCTGGGTCTCACCTCTACCAAGAAGAACGGCCTGCGGGTAACCCCCTTCGAGCAGATCCCCTTTATTGCCGGGGCGCTGGCAGGGACCGCCAACAAGCAGATGATGGCCAAGGCGATCGCCACCGGTATTCCGGCTGTGGGGCTCTGTCTGGCAGATGGCGGCCTCTGTCAGGTGACCCAGCTCGACCCGGATCTCGGTGCAGTCGGCGAGTGCAAGCCGGGCAACCCGGCGCTGGTGGCGGGGATCCTAGGTCAGGGCTTCCTGCCGGTAGTGAGCTCCATCGGCATCACCGCCGAGGGGCAGCTGATGAACGTCAACGCAGATCAGGCGGCCACCGCCATTGCCGAGGCGCTCGGTGCCGATCTGGTGATGCTCTCCGACGTGAGCGGCATCCTCGATGGCAAGGGCAAGCTGGTGCCCCAGCTCGACAAGCTGACCGCGCTGGATCTGATGGAGAAAGGGGTAATCCGCGATGGCATGGCGGTCAAGGTAGAAGCGGCCCTGCACGCCGCCCAGACCCTCGGCAAGCCGGTCTGTGTCGCCAGCTGGCGTTACCCGGATCAGCTGCTCAAGCTGCTGGCTGGCGGCGCGGTTGGCACCCAGGTAGCCATTTGATCTCCACCGGAACAAGGAACATCCGATGCAACATCTTCTGAAAGACAGTGATCTGAACAAAGCCCAGATTGAAGCGCTGATTGTGCTGGGCAAAGCAGTGAAAACCGACCCGAAGAAGTACAGCCAGGCGCTGGCCGGCAAGAGCGTGGTCACCCTGTTCGAGAAGCCCTCCCTGCGTACCCGGGTCACCTTCGACATCGGCATCGCCAAACTGGGCGGCCACAGCGTCTATCTGGATCAGCAGAACGGCGCGCTGGGCAAGCGGGAGTCGGTGAAGGATTTCGCCGCCAACCTGTCGCGCTGGTGTGATGCCATCGTCGCCCGGGTGTTCGATCACCAGACCCTGATCGAGCTGGCAGAGCATGGCACAGTGCCGGTGGTGAACAGCCTGTGCAACCTCTACCACCCCTGTCAGGGGCTGGCCGACTTTATGACCATTGCCGAGCACTACGACGACCTGTCGAAGGTGAAGCTTGCCTACCTCGGTGATGGCAACAACGTCAGCCACTCTCTGCTGCTGCTGGGGGCAACCCTCGGTACAGACGTCACCCTGATCTGCCCGAAAGGCCACGGCCCGGATACCCAGATTTTCCTGCAGGCGCAGGCTCTGGCGGCCAAGTCGGGGGCGACTATCCACATCAGCGATGACGTGGCGGATATCGAAGGGTTCGACGTGGCCTACACCGATACCTGGGTCTCCATGGGTGACAACACCCCGATGGATCAGGTCAAAGACCTCTTTATGCCTTATCAGATCAACCAGGCCTTGCTCGAGCGCACCGGCATCCAGCACGTGCTGCATTGCCAGCCGGCGCACCGCGAGCTGGAGATCACCTCGCAGGTGATGGATGGCCCCGCCTCACTCATCATGGACGAGGCCGAAAACCGGATGCATATCCAGAACGCCGTGTTGCTGACCCTTCTCGGCGGCAAGTAACGCGGTACTCAACCTGAATCACGACACCTTTATTGAATCATCATCGAATCATCATGGAGAGAAGTAAAATGAGCGGAATCAACAAGATCGTACTGGCTTACTCGGGTGGACTGGATACCTCGGCCATCATTCCCTGGCTGAAAGAGCACTATGACGCCGAAATCATCGCCTTCGTGGCCGACGTCGGTCAGGAGCGCGACGATCTGGAAGGGATCGAGCAAAAAGCCATCGCCTCCGGCGCCACCAAGTGCATCATCAAGGATCTGCGCGAAGAGTTCGTCAAAGAGTACGTCTACCCGACCCTGAAGACCGGCGCCGTCTATGAGGGCACCTATCTGCTGGGCACCTCCATGGCCCGTCCGGTGATCGCCAAGGCGATGGTCGAGGCCGCGCTGGCGGAAGGGGCCGATGCCATCTCCCACGGCTGCACCGGCAAGGGCAACGATCAGGTGCGTTTCGAAGGTGCGGTCGCCGCGCTGGCGCCCCAGCTGAAAGTGATCGCCCCGTGGCGGATCTGGGACATGCGCTCCCGGGAAGATCTGCTCTCCTATCTGGAGACCCGCAACATCCCCTGCAAGGCGACCCTGAAGAAGATCTACAGCCGCGACGCCAACGCCTGGCACATCTCCACCGAGGGTGGCGAGCTGGAGAGCACCTGGAACGAGCCCTCCGAAGCGGTCTGGCAGTGGACCGTACCGGCCGAACAGGCACCGGATCAGCCGGAGTACGTCAAGCTGACCGTGGCGCAGGGTGAAGTGGTGGCCGTTGACGACCAGCCGCTCAGCCCGCACCAGATCCTGATGACCCTGAACGAGCGTGCCGGCAAGCACGGCGTGGGCCGCATCGACATCACCGAAAACCGGATGGTTGGGATGAAGTCCCGCGGCTGCTACGAAACCCCTGGCGGTACCGTGATGGTCGCCGCGCTGCGCGCCGTGGAAGAGCTGGTCCTGGATCGCCCGACCCGCGCCTGGCGGGAGAAGCTGGGTGCCGAGTTCTCCCATCTGGTCTATGACGGTCGCTGGTTCACCCCGCTGTGCAAGGCGATCCTCGCCTCTGCCAACGCCATCGCCGAAGATCTGGATGGTGAAGTGGTGCTGAAGATGTACAAGGGTCAGGTCACAGCGGTGCAGAAGAAGTCGCCGAACAGCCTCTACTCCGAAGACTTCGCCACCTTCGGCGCCGATGAAGTGTATGACCAGAGCCATGCCGAAGGCTTTATCCGTCTCTACACCCTGGCCAGCCGGATCCGCGCCATGAAGGAGCAGCATCAGGCCATCGGTGGCGACCACACCCACGGTTAAGCAAGCGCGATAACCCGTTGATTCCGTTGAGGGGGCATGGCCCCCTCTTCTACAGGTAGAGGGCATGGCCCCTGACCCATCATCGGCGGGTGTGACAAGAGCGGCAGCGCCCCGGCCGCTTCTGTGAGATAACAGGCTCGCAGAAAAACAGGGCACGATTTCAAGCTCGGCGGCCAGGGCGCCGCCGACAACGCATTCAAGGAGAGCAGTATGGCACTTTGGGGTGGACGCTTCAGTCAGGGAGCCGATAGCCGGTTCAAGCAGTTCAACGATTCGCTGCGGTTCGATTACCGCTTGGCGGAGCAGGATATTCAGGGCTCCATGGCCTGGGCCCGAGCGCTGGTGAAAGTGGGTGTCTTGACCGCCGATGAGCAGGGCAAACTGCAACAGGCGATGGAGGTGCTGCTCGCCTCGGTGCAGCAGGATCCCCAGCAGATCCTGAGCTCGGATGCCGAAGATATCCACTCCTGGGTCGAGAGCCAGCTGATTGCCGCCGTCGGCGATCTCGGCAAAAAGCTGCACACCGGCCGCTCGCGCAACGATCAGGTCGCCACCGACCTGAAACTCTGGTGCAAGGCGCAGGGCGAGCTGCTGCTCGGCTCCATCACCGCCCTGCAACAGGGGCTGGTGGCCTCTGCCCGCGCCAATCAGGCCGCCGTGCTGCCGGGTTACACCCACCTGCAGCGGGCCCAACCGGTCACCTTCGCTCACTGGGCGCTGGCCTATGTGGAGATGCTGGAGCGGGACTACTCCCGGCTGCAGGATGCCCTCAAGCGCCTCGACACCAGCCCCCTCGGCTGCGGCGCGCTAGCGGGCACCGCCTATGCCATCGACCGTGAAGCGCTGGCGCTCGACATGGGCTTTGCTGGTGCCACCCGCAACAGTCTGGATTCGGTCTCCGATCGGGATCACGTGGTGGAGCTGATGCATGTAGCATCCCTCTCCATGACCCACCTGTCGCGCTTTGCCGAAGACCTTATCTTCTACAACACCGGCGAGGCGGGTTTTGTCGAGCTCTCCGATGCGGTCACTTCCGGCTCCTCCCTGATGCCGCAGAAGAAAAACCCGGATGCGCTCGAGCTGATCCGCGGCAAGACTGGCCGGGTAGTCGGCGCCCAGATGGGCATGCTGATGAGCCTCAAGGCGCTGCCGCTGGCCTACAACAAGGACATGCAGGAAGACAAAGAGGGGCTGTTCGATGCCCTCGACACCTGGCACGACTGCCTCGATATGGCGGCGCTGGTATTGATCGATCTGAAGGTCAATGGCGAGCGCACCATGGCAGCGGCGCAAGGCGGCTACGCCAACGCCACCGAGCTGGCGGACTATCTGGTGGCCAAGGGGATTCCGTTCCGTGAAGCACACCATATCGTCGGCGAAACCGTGGTATTCGCCATCAGTGTGGGCCGCCCGCTGGAGGAGCTCTCCATCGGCGAGTTCCAGCGCTTCAGCCCGGTGATCGAGTTCGACGTCTACCCCAATCTGGAACTGGAAGCGACGCTGGCCAAGCGGGTCGCCAAAGGCGGCGTTGCCCGCGAGCAAGTAGAAGCAGCCCTGACTACCGCCGAACAGTGGCTGGCCAAGCGGGTGGGTTAAGCCAACCGGCTTGTGATCCAAAGTTGAAAGCAAAACGGCAACCCAAGGTTGCCGTTTTTTATTGCCTGCCACCGTTCACGCGCTGGCATTTAGCAGCTTGCCAACCCCCTCCCCCTTGCCATTGGGCAGGGTCTGCTTAAAGGCTCCGAGCAGCTGATCGAGGTTGAGATTGCTGGCACCGAGGGAATCCTTGAGGGTATCGAGCTCGCTTTGCAGCGCATCGAGGCGTGTACTCTGGGTGCCGCTCGCCAGCTGGTTGCGGGCGCTGTCGATGGCAGCCGGGAGGGATTGGCCACCATTCTCCTGCCCCAGGGTCTGCATCAGCTCCCCCATAAAGTGGTTGATGGCCGAGCGGTTCTGTTCGCTATCGGCATCCTTGATACCAAGTCGCTGGAACAACCCCTGGACGGTCGGGGCAAGGTGCTCCTCCTGTACGGCAGGCTGCACGGGCTGGGGTTTGCTACTGCTGCCAAGCAGCTGGCTGCCCAGCTTGAGGGCGATCGAGGCAAGGGGAAGCAGGCTGCTGATCATGATATCTCTCCGCGACAACGACCCTTGATGGTGTTGCCAGGAGGAGTGCATAAGCGGGGCCAGAATTTAGTGCACAGCGCAGGGCAAAACCAACCCATTGAGCCACCGAGTGATTTGAATCGCCGCCTTGTGTTCGGGCACTGCAACTGAAGTCATAACAAGAGAGCCGGGCGGCCAGCGGCTGCCGCTGCAGATCGAAGCGGCAAAGGGGCATTGCCGCAGTAAACCGGAGGAGGCAGGGATCCTCTTCGCTATATGCCGGTACATGCCCGCCATCCCCTCGATCACGTCATTTTCATTCATGAAACTTATGGCGATTAAGATCATGTAAATTTTCTTATCTAACATGTTCGCGCAAGATGGCTCTCAAACCGGATTCGCCGTCACCGCTATGCTGGCCGGCAGCCACCTTCTCCCTGCCTTTTTCGTTTATGGAGTCGTTATGTCCCTGATCACCCCCCATATCTCCCCCGAAGTCAGCCAGTTGGCTCCCGGCTTTCGCGCTCTGAGCATCACGGTGCAGGCCGCCGCCGTGGTCGACCCGAACGTGGGGGCGCGTGCGCTCGATGAGGCCTGCACCGCCATGCTGACCGCCGATGTGCCGTGGGCAGAGGCGCATCTCGCCGCCTGGGGCGAGCTGTTCAGAAAATTTGGCGCCAAGCCACAGCGGACTCCCTGTTCCGCCGAGGCTCTGAGAAAGCGGGTCGCCCGCGATGGCAACCTGCCCGCCATCGATCCCGTGGTCGATCTCTACAATGCCATCAGCATCCACTATGCCATCCCGGTCGGGGGCGAAAACCTGCTCGCCTATGAGGGGCTGCCGCGACTGGTGGTGGCCGATGGCAGCGAGCAGTTCGATACCATGAAGGGGGGCGAACCCGCCCACGAATCTCCGGAACCCGGCGAGGTGGTCTGGCGGGATGACAAGGGGGTCACCTGTCGGCGCTGGAACTGGCGGCAGGGAGTGCGCACCCGACTGAGTGTCGATTCGGGCCAGATGTGGTTCATTCTGGAGAGCCTGCCCGAGATGCCGCTGGCTGCGCTGCATGAGGCGGGGGAAAAACTGGTCGCCGGACTGCAGGAGATGATGCCGGAAGCGGTGATCGCGCGGAGCCTGATCGGCCATAACGAATAGGCGATTTTCGTCAGCAGGATACAGAGAGGGGCGCTGCGGCGCCCCTCTCTCTTTTCACTCTGCTCAGCCCAGCAGCATATAAAGCTGGTGCGCTGCCACCCCGGCGCACAAGCCGCCGATGGTGTGGGCAACAATGGCGCGGGAGGTGAGATGGCGATAGCCGAGGGCATCGAGCATGGCGGTGTGGGTGCTCAAAAAGCCGCTCCAGCACATCCCCATGGCGGTAAACACCGCGACCTCGTTACCGGTGATCCACCCCTTGGCAATAAAAGGGGGCACCAGCGACATGGCGGCACCGACTGCGCCTAGCGAGGTAGCCGGGAAGGCGACCAGCTCCGGCTGCTGGAAGCCAAACAGCAGGTCAAATAGCCAGCTTACCTTGGCGGCCAGCACCGGCAGCAAGGCGACCCCTTGAAACGCTTCGCCGGTATAGCCCTTCTCCCCCGGACCGAAGGTGAGCAGCATGACGAAGGTGCTGATAATGAGCACGCCCGGGATCACCGCCATTCCCAGCTCCACACCGGATTTGCCGCCATCGAGCAACGAGTTGAGGATCCGCAGCCAGCCCGGCGCAGCCTCTTTGCTGACCCCGACCTTGTGCCCCTTGGCATCAGTCGGCTCATAGTCCAGCACCTCACCCACCAGCGGACGGATCATTCGCTGCATCAGTCGGGTAGAGACCACCGAGCCAACCAGAGCGCCGAGCAGACCGATCAGCGCTGCGCTGGCGGTAGACTCGCCGCCCGGCAGTTGCAGGGTCGCCATAAAGGTCACCACGATCAGGCCCATGCCGAAGGCGGTACCGAAGTTGGTCAGAGACACCAGCTGCCATGGGGTGAAGCCCTTGCGAAAGCGGCTGTCCTTGGCGAGGCTGATCACCGCCGGGTTATCGGAGAAGAAAGTCATCAGCGCCGCCAGCGCAGTGCGCCCCGGCAAGCGGAACACCGGCTTCATCAGGGGTGCCAGCAGCACCTCCAGCAGCCGGATCACTCCGAATTCGCTCAGCAGCTGGCTGAGAGCGCCGGAAAGTACGGTGATCCCCATGATGAAGAGCACGGTATTGAGCAGCAGCTGGTGGGCGGTATTGAACAGGGTGTTGACCATGGCGGAGAGGCCCATCTGGCTGCCGAGATAGCCAAACAGGCTGCCGAGGATCAGCAGCACCAGCACGGGCTCAAGCCACTCGCGGATGGTGGCCAGTCGCCCCTTTGAGTCTATAACTACTTGATTTTCCATATCTATCCTGCCGTCATTCTGTGCGTGTGTGATTGTTGTTATGGTAAAAACTCGGTATTGAACCAAAGAAAAAAAGCCCTTGTCTTGCGACAAGGGCTTTTCGGTTTGGCTCCTCCTGCTGGGCTCGAACCAGCGACCTGCGGATTAACAGTCCGTCGCTCTACCGACTGAGCTAAGGAGGAATTATTAGTGGTGCCCAGAGACGGAATCGAACCGCCGACACGGGGATTTTCAATCCCCTGCTCTACCGACTGAGCTATCTGGGCAAATGGTGCCGGCTACCGGAATCGAACTGGTGACCTACTGATTACAAGTCAGTTGCTCTACCTACTGAGCTAAGCCGGCACACTTTAAACCATTGTGCATGAACAAATTTTTATTTCATGGCACCAAAATTTGGTGCCCAGAGACGGAATCGAACCGCCGACACGGGGATTTTCAATCCCCTGCTCTACCGACTGAGCTATCTGGGCGTGGGCGCTATTAAACGGATTTTAAGGCGGATGGTCAACGGGAAATTTTACTTTTTGTCTCGTTCGTCTCTTTTTTGCTCAACATCACCCGTTTTTCCCACTTCCTCGCCACTGGCACAACCTTTTCGCCGCCAGACTCTGGGTTCTTCCCCCTTGAGCAGGCGGGAGATGTTCTCGTGATGGCGGATCAGGATAAGGCAGGAGAGCAGCGAGACAGGGAGGGTGTATTCGGGTTTGAGCAGGTAGGTAAAGAGTGGCGTAAGCAGCACGGTAATGATAGAGGCCAGCGAAGAGTAGCCGCTTGCCAGCAACACCAGCAGCCAGGTGCCGATGACAGCGCCCCCCATGGTGAAGCCGAGCGGCATCATGGTGCCCAGCGCCGTCGCCACCCCCTTGCCACCGCGAAAATGAAAGAAGATGGGATACATGTGGCCAAGACAGGCGGCCACCCCGATAAAGCCGAGGTAGACCGGCTTTATCTGCAGATACCAGGCAAGATAGACAGGCGCCGTTCCCTTGAGTACATCGAGCAGCAGCACAACCAGCGCCGCCAGCCGGCCACCGAGGCGCAGCACATTGGTTGCCCCCGGATTGTGGGAGCCATGATCCCGCGGGTCGGGCAGACCGCTGCAGCGGGAGACCAGCACAGCACTGGATAGTGAACCACCCAGGTAGGCCAGAATAATCATCAAAATCGTCAGGGCCGTCATCTTGGTCGTTTTTACCACGATATGAATGGGGTATGATGCGGGCCACATACGCTGGCATGGGCCCATGCCCACCCAGAGCGCCTCGGCAAGCCTGTTGCCCGGCCAGCATCCCTGCGCTGTCATCACAGCCCATCAAGAGTAAAGAAGAAGTACAGTCATGGACAAGGTGTTTATTCGCGGACTCGAGGTTTTGACCACCATAGGTGTATATGAGTGGGAGAAAGGCATTCGCCAGAAGCTCCGTTTTGACCTCGAAATGGGGTTCGACAACCGCCCCGCCGCCGCAACCGACGACATCAATCTGGCACTGGATTATGCCGACCTCTCCAACAAGATCTGCGAGCATGTCACCGGCAAGGTAGTCGAGCTGGTCGAGACCATGGCCGAGCAGGTCGCCATGCTGGTGCTCGCCGACGAGCGGGTGCAGTGGGTCAAGGTCACCCTCACCAAGCCGGGTGCCGTACCCAATGCCGCCGGTGTCGGCGTCGAGATCCTGCGCCACCGCACCCCGGCGGCGAGCAGCAACTGATGACCACTATCTATATCAGCCTTGGTTCCAACATCGAGCGGGAGCGCCATATCCGCGCCGGGCTCGATGCCCTACACGCCGAATTTGGCGAGCTGCGGGTCTCCCGGGTATTCGAGAGCGAGGCGGTCGGCTTCAACGGCCGCCCCTTCTACAACTTGGTGGCGGCGGCCGAGACCGATCTGCCGCTGACCACCGTCTGCCAGCGACTGCGGGCCATGGAGTTCGCCCACGGCCGCGAGCCGGATGCCAAGAAGTTCGCCCCGCGTACCCTGGATCTCGACCTGCTGCTCTATGGCGATCTGGTCTGCGACACCCCGCTGGTGCTGCCGCGCGGTGAAGTGCTCACCAACGCCTTCGTGCTCTGGCCGCTGGCCGAGCTGGCCCCCAAACTGCGCCACCCCGTCGATGGCCGCACCATGGGCGAGCTGTGGCAAGCCTATGACAAGGCCTCCCAGCAGCTGTGCCCTATTCCCTTTCACTGGGAAGCGTGCGAATTGCAGCATCACTGATCCGCAAGGGCGCCTCACGGCGCCCTTGTTGTTTTCACGGACAGGGTTGCTTATCACGGATAAGAAAGTGTCATTGGGCCTGACCCTGCGAGGCTGGCAGGATAGCGCCCACTACAGGAGAACCCCATGCCACTCGATACCATTCACCATTTCAACTGCCAGTTGCTGGCTGAACTGCCCCACCAGCGCTATGAGCATGAACCCATTCTCGACTACGCCACCGATGAAAAGGTCAAGGCCCGCCTCGGCTGGCAGGCGGAGTTCAGCAAGACCCTGTTTCTCAAGTTCAAGGATGGCCGCTTCGCCCTGCTGCTGACCCACAGGGACGGACGGCTCGACAACAAGGCAGTCAAGGCCGCACTCGGTGCCAAGCCCTCCATCTGCACCGCCGAAGAGATGCAGGCGGAGATTGGCTGCCTGCCGGGGGCGGTCTGCCCCTTCCTGCCCCGCGCCGATATTCCGCTACTGGTGGATCCGCAACTGCTCAACCACACCGCCTTCACCTGGACTCCGGGCCACCCGGAGCAGACCTTTCTGCTGGCGACCGAGCATCTGGCCGAAGTGTTGGCGCAGCTCCCCTGCGAGGTCAGCTATCTGCCCGCGCCGACGGCGTAGCCCCATCGCGCGCCAGCTGGGCGAAGATCAGCGCCGCCAGCATGGAGAGCAGCCCGACACAGAGGTAGGTAAGATGGAACCCGGCCAGCCACTGGCCGTTGGCCGCTGAGGTACCCGCCGAGAAGAGCCCGAGCAGGCTGGCGGCAATCGCCACCCCCAAACTCATGGAGAGCTGCATCACCACCGAGAGCAGACCGTTGCCACTGCTGGCAAGGGTCGGGCTGAGATCTTGCAGCGTGAGAGTGTTCATGGCGGAGAACTGCAGCGAGTTGATGGCACCGAAGATCGCCAGCCAGCCCAGCAGGACCCCGTAGGGGAGCTGGTTGTCGATAAAGTAGAAGCTGGCGATCATCGCCCCCAGCAACAGGGTGTTGCCGATCAAAATGCGGCGATAGCCCACCTTCGGAATCAGCTTGTTAACCAGCGTCTTGGTCAGCATGGCGCCAATCACGGTGGGGATCATGGTCATCCCCGCCTTGCTCGGGGAGAAGCCGAGCCCCAGCTGCAGAAACAGCGGGGTGAGGAAGGGCATGGCGCCGCTGCCGAGGCGGGCAAACAGGTTGCCCCAGATGCCGATGGCAAAGGTGGTGGTCTTGAACAGGTTCAGGCTAAAGAGCGGCTGCGGTGCATTGGCGGCATAAAGCCAGTAGCTCGCCATCGCCGCCAAGCCGAAGATCAGTGCAAACAGCGCCCAACCGGTGGAGATGCTGTGCTCCCCCAACCCCTGCAAGCCGACCGACACCAGCACCATGCCGACGCTGAACAGCACAAAGCCCTGCCAGTCGAACCGGGCGGTCTGCTGCCGCAGCTCCGGCATAAAGTGCCAGCTGGCGATAAAGCCAAGCAGCCCCACCGGCAGATTGATGAGAAATACCCAGTGCCAGCTCGCCACTTCCACCAGCCAGCCACCGAGTGCCGGCCCAATCAGCGGGCCGAGCAGCCCCGGGATGGTGACAAACGACATCACCCGCAGCAGCTCGTGCTTGTCATAGACCCGCAGCACCGCCAACCGTCCCACCGGCATCAGCAGCGCACCGCCAATCCCCTGAAGCACCCGGGCGGCCACCAGCATGGAGAGCGAATTGGAGGCGGCGCAGGCGAGCGAGCCGAGGGTAAAGAGCGAGATGGCGGTCAGATAGATGCGGCGGGTGCCGAATCTGTCTGCCAGCCAGCCGGAGGCCGGGATCAGCAACGCCACCGTCAACATGTAGGCAATGATCACCGACTGCATCTGGAGCGGGCTCTCTCCCAAGGTCTCGGCCATGCTGGGCAGGGCGGTGTTGAGAATGGTGCCATCCAGCGCCTGCATAAAGAAACCGACCGCCGCCAGCAGGGGCAGCCACTTGCGCTGGGCATCTGTCACTGTGTGGCTCATTGCCACCTCCATTATTTTTGCGGGGGAGCGGCGGCGGTCAGGAAGAGATCGACACAACTCAGGGTCCAGGCATCCTGCTCGGCAGCACTCTGGGTCAATGGCAGACCCAGCTCACGGAGCATCCGCTCCTTGCCCTGCCACATCAGCAACAGCTGCAAGGCGGCCTGTTCGCTGTCTTGATGGCACAGCAGGCCTTGCTGCTTCTGCTGCTCCAGCCAGTTGGACAGCATCTTGGTCACATAGAGCGGGCCCGCCTCGAAAAAAAGGGTGGCCAGCTGGGCATCGTTGCAGCTGATGCAGGTGCGAAAGATATTGATGGCATCATCGCTCAGGATCAACTTGCGAAAGCTGCGACCAAAGGCAATCAGACTCTCCCGCACATTGTTGCCACGCAGCAACACCTCCGGCATCAGCTCGCTGCTGACGCACTTGCTACCCACCGCTTCGGCAAACAGCGACTCCTTGTTGGCAAAATGGCTGTAGACCGTCTGCTTGGAGACGCCCGCTTCACTGGCCACCATGTCCATGCTGACCAGATGCAGACCGTGCTGACAGAAGAGCCGCCCGGCAGCATCGAGGATCGCAGCCCGCTTCTGCTGACTACGGGGTGAAATGTTCATTTTTCCTCCACAATCAAACTGGACAGTCTAGTTCTGAAAAACTAGACTCACCGGTGTGATTTGATGTTATGTCAACCAGAGGATGATGTCATGACACTTTGCTTAATCCTGCTGGCGCTGTTACTGAGTGGCTGCAGCCCGGTCACAGAGTCAGAAGAAACACCCGCCCTGACCCGGGTGATCGCCCAGCCGCTGCAAGCCAGCGATCACTACCCGGTGCTGCACCGTTTCAATGGCCGGGTGATCGCCCCCGAGCACAGCCAGATAGGCTTCGAGCTGGCAGGGCGGATCGCTACCCTGCACAAGGGACGCGGAGAGCCGGTCGCGGCCGGCGAACTGCTCGCCACACTGGACACCCGGCTGCTGGCAGTGGAAGCCAAAGAGCTGGCCGCCCGGGCCGCCCAGAACGAGGCCGAGCTGACCCTTGCCCGGCAGACGCTCGATCGACTCACCGCCCTGCGCCAGCAGCAGTTCAGCTCCCGTCAGGCGCTGGATGAACAGCAAGGCAAAGTCCGCATGCTGGAGGCAAGCGCCAACCAGCTGGCCGCCGCCCTCGAAGCCAACCGGGTCAAACAGGAGAAATCACAGCTGCGCGCCCCCTTCAACGGGATTGTGGTCAGCCGCGAGCAGGCATTGGGGGCCGTGGTAGCCGCAGGCCAGCCTCTCTTCTCCCTGACCCGCAGCGGCCAGTGGGAGGCCGATATCGGCGTGCCGGTGAAACAGGCCGAGTCCCTGATCGTCGGCCAACACTACCCCCTGCAAAGCGGGGAGCAATCACTGGAGGGGCGCCTGCTTAATCTGGGGGTACAAGTGGACGGGCAGACCCACACCCGCACCGCCCGCTTCCAGCTGATCCGGGGCGGCGAACAACTGGCAGAGGGGCAACTGATCACCCTGCTGCATCAGACCCGCGAGCCCACCCGCGCTTACGAAGTGCCGCTCACCGCACTGACCCAGGGATTGCGCGGCAGCTGGACCCTCTACCTGCTCAACGACGAAACGCCACCCCGAGTGGTCAGTCGGGACGTCACCCTGCTGCAGCAAGATGGCGAGCGGGCCTGGATCAGTGGTGCCCTGAACGGACAAGAACAGCTGGTGACCGATGGCCTGCATAAACTGGTGCCGGGCCAGCAGGTCACCCTGACAACCAGCGTGGATCATCAGGCGGCGCATCCGGAGCCACAGTCATGATCCGCCCGTTTATCGAGAATGGCCGACTGCTGCTGTTGACGGTCGCACTGCTGCTGACGGCCGCCTTTGCGGCATTGCAGACCCTGCCCAGAACCGAAGATCCCCAGCTCACCAGCCGTTTTGCCAGCGTGGTTACCCACTTCCCCGGGGCCAGCGCCGAACGGGTGGAAGCGCTGGTGAGCGAGCCCATCGAGAACCGGCTGCGGGCCCAGAGCGAGATCAAGCTGATCGAGTCGAGCTCTCGCCCCGGTCTCTCCATCATCAATCTGGAGCTCAAGGATGAGGTCAGCGATGTCGAGCCTGTCTGGTCCAGAGTCCGTGACCGGCTGGCAGATCTTGCCGCCGGACTGCCAGCCGGCGCCAGTGCCCCCAAGCTGGATGACGAGAAAGGCTACCCCTTCACCCGGCTGGTCAATGTGGTCTGGCGCGGGCCGGGCCAGCCGCAGCTGGATCGCCTCGCCCGCTACAGCGCCGAGCTGGAACGCCGGGCTCGCCAGCTGCCGGGTACCGAATACGTCGAGCGGGTCGGGGCACCGCAGGAGGAGATCGAGGTACGGTTCGATCCCCTCGCCCTCAGTGCCAGCGGCATGAGTGGCGAACAGCTTGCCCAGGCGCTGAGTGGTGCCGATGCCAAAGTGGCCGCCGGGGAGCTGCAGGGCAGCCACAATCGCTTTCAGGTGGAGATCCGCGGCGCCCTCGATACCCTGGAGCGGATCCGCCAGATCCCGCTGCGTACCGGCGAGCAGGGCCAGACCCTGCGCCTTGGCGATCTGGCCGAGGTACGGCGTACCCTGCACCAGCCGGAAAGCCAACTGGCCTTTGCCAATGGTGAGCGGGCGGTGGTGGTCGGCCTGCGCATGGCACAGGATCACCGCATCGACCTCTGGTCGGCACGGGTCGACTCCATGCTGACCCAGCTGCAACAGGACTTGCCGGATAATATCGGCCTCGTCACCAGCTTCGATCAGCAGCGTTATACCGATCAGCGGCTCGACACCCTGCTCATCAACATTGTGCAGGGCTTCCTCATCATAGTGGCCGTGCTGCTGGTGACCTTGGGAATCAAGGCCGCCATTATCGTGGCCCTGTCGCTGCCGCTTACCGTGGCGTTCTCATTCGCCTGCATGAACCTGATCAATCTGCCCATTCACCAGATGTCGGTCACCGGTATGGTGGTGGCACTCGGGATCATGGTGGACAACGCCATCGTCATGGCGGATCGGGTGCAGTATCAGCGCCGCCACGGCATGGCCATGAGTGCCGCCGCACTGGAAGCCATCGGCCACCTCTGGCTGCCACTGCTGGGCTCAACCCTCACCACCATGCTCGCCTTTATGCCGATCATTCTGATGCCGGGCCCGGCGGGCGAGTTTGTCGGCGGCATCGCCTGGGCGGTGATCTGTTCGCTGCTGGGATCCTACCTCATCGCCCACACCCTGGTGGCTGGCCTTGCAGCCCGCTGGATTGGCAGTGACCAGGGGGGACGCTGGTATCAGGATGGCTTGCACCTGCCCCGGGTGAGCGCCCGTTTCCAGCAGAGCATCGCCATGGTGCTGGCTCAACCCTGGCGTACCCTGCTGCTGGTCAGTTTGCTGCCCCTGCTCGGTTTCTGGGTGGCGGGCCGCCTCACCGAACAGTTCTTTCCCCCTGCCGACCGGGACATGATCCACATCGAGGCCAGCCTATCCCCACAGGCGAGCCTGGCGCGCACCCGCGAGCTGGCACTGGGGATCTCCGTCGAGCTGGCCAGCCTCCCCGAGCTGGTTCGTCAGGACTGGGTGGTGGGCGACAACGCCCCCAGCTTCTACTACAACCTGGTGCCCAGAAAACAGGGGCGGGCCGATTACGCCCAGGGGATGATCACCCTGCAGGATGCCGATGCTGCCGAGCGGCTCATTCCACAACTGCAGCAGCGGCTCGATGCAAAATTTCCCGAAGCGCAGATCCTGGTGCGCAAGCTGGAACAGGGGCCGCCTTTCAATGCCCCGGTCGAACTGCGGCTGTTTGGCCCCGACCTCGAACAGCTGCACCGTCTGGGAGAGGAGCTGCGCAGTCTGCTCGCCAATACCCCGGCCGTGGTGCAGACCCGCGCCACCTTGCAGGCAGGGGCCCCCAAACTCTGGTTGCAGGTCGATGAGGAGGCCGCCCGACTGGCAGGCATGAGCCTGACCGATGTTGCCTCCCGGCTGGCGGGCGCACTGGATGGCAGGTTGGGCGGCACTGTGCTGGAAGGCACCGAGTCAATCCCGGTTCGGGTGCGACTGGCCGAGCCCTTGCGTCAGGATCCGGATGCGCTGCTCAATGTGCCGCTATCGCTCACCGGCACCGGCCAGCAAGGGGCTGCCAATCTCACCTTGCGGGCACTGGCCACTCCCGAGCTGCTGCCAAGCTGGGGGGAGATCAGCCGTCGGGATGGGGAGCGGGTCAATGTGCTGGAGGCCTATCTGGCGGTCGGCGTACTGCCGCAAACCGTGTTGGAGCAGGTCAAAGAGAGGCTGGCCGCCAAGGCGCTGGCGTTGCCGCCGGGCTATCGACTGGAGTTTGGCGGGGAAGCCGCCAAGCGGGATGAATCGGTGGGTAATCTGATGGCCCATGTCAGCCTGGTCGCCGTGCTGCTGGTGGCCGTGCTGGTGCTCAGCTTCAACTCGTTCCGGCTGGCAGGCATCGTCACCTTGGTGGCGATCCAGTCGGCGGGGCTCGGGCTGCTGTGGGTCTGGCTGCTAGGGTACCCCTTCGGGTTTACGGTGATCATCGCCCTGCTGGGGCTGATGGGGCTGGCCATCAACGCCGCCATCGTCATTCTGGCTGAGCTGAAGGCAGACCCGCTGGCACAGCAGGGCAATTTGCCGCAGATCCGCGATTTGGTGGCCGGTTGCAGCCGCCACATCGTCTCGACCACCATCACCACGGTGGGCGGCTTCATCCCGCTATTGCTGGGGGGCGGCGGCTTCTGGCCCCCCTTTGCCATCGCCATCGCCGGTGGCACAGCACTGGCGACCCTGCTCTCGTTCTACTTTGTGCCGGTGGCCTTTGTGTTGTTCAACCGCCGCCGTCCTGACCCGGTGCAGGAGAGCGGCAACGCGCAAGATCAGTTGTCGGGCTGACCCAGCATGGCTTTGAGCCGCTCTTCCAGAGTGGGCTCGGGGGCCTTGAGGGTCGCCATAAAGAGCTGCTCGATACCGGCCTTGTCCTGACTTTTCACGATAAACACCAGTCGGGACTGGGCCTTGCCCTCCGGCCAGTCGCCCAGCGCCTGCAGCGGATAGAGCTGGCCGTGGACGCCGTGGATCACCACCGGCTGGCTCTCCCCCTCCAGCTGCAAGATCCCCTTGAGGCGCAGCAGGGCATCGCCGTATTGGGCCTGCACCGCATCGATGGCAGCCAGCAGGCGGGAGGGCTTGAGCGGCTCACCGATACGCAAAGAGAAACTCTCGATGTTGCCGTGCTCGAAGTGGGTGGGCGTAGCTGTGCCCACCTTGGCGGCGAACGGTTGCATCTTCGGCTGCATGGGGGACGCCAGCCCCTGCTTGGGAGATTCGGTGCGCAGCCAAGCCAGCAGCTGGCGCACATCGCGCCCGGCCGCTTCGTTGTAGGCGCCGAGCTTCTCCAGCACTGCTGGCGACAGTTCGCCATTGGTCACCTGCTGGATGGGGGCCGCCGGATTGAGGGCCGCCAGCTGGGCTTCGACCCGTGCCAGCTGCTCGTCATCCACCAGATCGCCTTTGCTCACCACCAGCAGATCCGCCAGCGCCACCTGTTTCACCGCCTCATACTGGGCCGCCAACTGCTGCTCGATATTACCGGCATCCACCACGGTGACAGTGCCATCGAAGCGGTAGCGCTGGGCGATAAAGCCCTCTTCGCGCAGGGTAAAGAGCACGGGGGCCGGATCTGCCAGACCGGTGGTCTCGATAATCAGCCGCTTGAACGGTTTGATCTTGCGCTGGATGGCCTTCATAAACAGCCCCTGCAACGCCTCCACCAACGAGCCCTGCACCGAGCAGCAGATGCAGCCGGAGTCGAGCAGCATCACCTGCTCATCCACCTGTTGCACCAGATGGTGATCCAGCCCCACCGAGCCGAACTCGTTGATCAGCACGGCGCACTCACCGAGCTCCGGCTGCTTGACCCAGTGGTTGAGCAAGGTGGTCTTGCCGCTGCCGAGAAAGCCGGTCAGCAGGGTCACTGGGATACGGGTATCTTGCATATCGGTCATGTCAGATCCTTACCGGTTGGCAAACAGGTCGCTGAGCCAGCGGTTTTCAAAGCGGCCGTGGGGGTCGAGCTCGGCTTTCAACGCCACGAAATCGTTCCAGCGTGGCAACAGGGCCGGGAAGTCGTAGAGGTCCATCGCCAGATGCTTGCCGAAGTGGGGAATGCCGCCAAGCGGCGCCAGCAGTTGTTGCAGCTCGCGCATCTGCTCCATGGAGCCGTTGACGAAGGTGCCATCCGCCGCCAGATAGACCAGAAACCCGATCCAGCAGACCGACTGGCCATAAGCGGCGCTGAGCCAGGCCTCAGAGGGGCCGGTGCAACGCAGGATAAAGGGGTAGTGCAACACGCCCGGGTTGGCCTGCTGCCACGCTTGCAGGGTCTCCAGTGCCTCGTTCATGCGATTAAGCGGCACCGCCACCTCGCAGTTGATCTGGGGGGCCGGGATCCCCTTGCAGAGAATTTGGTAGACATTGCCCACCAGATCGGAGGCATCCTTGAAGCGGCGCACCGTCTCGAAGTGCTCGCCAGCCAGTGCCTCATCCTTGGTGTCTTTCGCCATCTTCTGCAAAGTGGCATCAATGGTGGCATTCATGCGGGCGTCGATATCGCCATCCAGCAGCAGCGGCTCGCTGCCACCGGCACGATAGCGGGCCACCTCCTCATCAGAGGCAGGGTCCACCAGCCAGATGTGGCTCTCACCAGTCCAGGCAAACCACCAGCTCTTCACGAAGCCGTGCTCGCGGTTGAGCCGCTCGTTGTGTTCCAGCAGGAAGGGATAGTCGGTGGTGAACTTGGTGCAGCGCATGATGCGATTGGGCACAGTACGCAGGGTGACGTCGAGCAGGATGCCGAGCATCCCCATCCCCATCACGAAGGCACCGAAACGCGGATCGGTGCGATCCACCCGGATGATGTCGCCACTGGCCAGCATCACCGTCATCGCCTCCACCGCATCGCAGAGGGCTGACTGGTGCAGCCCCTGGCCGTGGGTGCCGGTGCTGAGGGCGCCGCCCAGGGTCTGGATGCCGATAACGCCCGGGGATGCGGGCAGCATCCGCTCCATGGCGATCAGCTCGGCATAAACGGTATCGAGTGGCGTCCCCGCCTGATAGGTCACGGTATCGGCAGTTTTCGCCAGCTGGCCGCGCAGGTGGTGCAAGTCCACCAGCAGCGCCTGACTGCCTTCGGCATAGACGCTGTGGATGGGTTCGAAAGAGAGGCCGGAGCCGATAAGGCGCAGCTTGCGCTCGGGGTGTTCCCGCAGCAGCATTTGCAACTCGTCGCGGCTTTTCGGGCGCCACACCTGATCCAGCGCCCCGAGGGGATTGGTTCTCGACCAGTTGAACAGCACCTCCCGATTACCGATCGCCTTGATGCTGTGAAATGCCTGGAACTGAACCGTCATAACGCGCCTCATCTTTTACTGACGTCAAAATGAGCGCCGATTCTACCGAAAAGCGAGCCACAAGGCATGAAAAACAAGCCCCTGCACTCGAGGGGGGATAGGGAGAGAGCACTTCCCTACCCTGCCAGACAGGAGCGTGTCCGCCCGTCTGTCACCGATAGATCAGGTGGCGTTCGGGATGCCTCGTACCCCATCTGGCTGGCGGGTCTGCGCCTCTTCCGGCAGCAGCTCCTCACAGAACTGGCGCAGCGGCATGGGGCGGGCAAACAGGTACCCCTGCAGATAGTCGACCCCTTTGGCCCTGAGGTAGTCAGCCTGACGCTCGCTCTCCACCCCTTCCGCCACCAGCGCCAGACCGAGCCGGGTCGCCAGATCGATCACGTTGTCCACGATATGTTCCGAGAGCGACTCGGTACCGATGCGGGCGATAAAGGATTTGTCGATCTTGAGGTAATCCACATGAAACTGCTGCAGGTAAGCCAGGCTGGAGTGGCCGGTACCAAAGTCGTCGATGGCGAGTTTTACCCCCATCTCGTCCAGCTGGCGGAACAGGGAGAGGGTCTGGGGATCTGACATCAGCAGCTCCCGCTCGGTCAACTCCAACACCAGTACCACCTTGCCGGGGAGGAAGTGACCGAGGAAGGCGCGGCACTCGGCCAGCAGGGCAAAATCGTGGCAATGAGCCGCGCTGATGTTGAAGCTGATATGAAACCCATCGGGCAACTGCTCCTGAGAGCGGTTCAACCGTGTCGCGACCTGCTTCATGATATGGGTGGTCATGGGGACGATCAGTCCCGACTCCTCCGCTTGCGGGATAAAGAGATCGGGCCGGATCACCCCTTCATTGACATGCTCCCAGCGCATCAGCACCTCGGCGCCCATCATCTTGCCGTCGTGGCTGGCAATCAGCGGCTGCAGGTAGGGAACAAACTCCCTGGCCCGCAGGGCTCGTCGCAACTCATCTGTTGGCGAGCCGGGCCGCCCCAGCACCCACCACACCAGCCAGGCCAGCAAAAGCGAGGAAACCGCCAGCCACGACAGCGCCACATGCCGCGCGGCCCACAGCGACTTCCAGTAGACCGGCATGGCATAACCGGCATGGATGGTGAAAGGATAATGGGATGAGGTGAGGGCCTGGCTGATCCCGCGATGGAGGGTGGGCGCCTCGCTCAGATAACGGCCAGACTCATTGAGCCAGGCCGACCCCACCTGCAGATAGAGCGCACTGGATTTTCCGCTCATGGAGAGCATGAAGCTGAGCTGGGTGCTGTCGATGGCGCTCAAGGCGGCATCCTTGCCCTGCTCGGTGCGCACCACCAGCAGCGGGTGATTTTGCCGCACCCGGTTGCCACTCATCAGCAGCAGCTTGCGGCCGGTGTAGATGGAGCCGTCATCGGCATCATTGGCCTCACCAAACAGCGAGGTGCAATTGATGATGCCGTTTCGCACCAGATTGACCGAACGCAGGAAGGGCTCGATGGCGACCTTCTTGCGCAGCACCAGCAGATTGTCGCGACAGGGGGCATTCACCAGAGGCAGCACAGAGCGGTTGGCCTGCTCCGCATGATCCAGCATCGACTCCATCAGGGTTCTGGCCTTGTGGGCCGAGGCGCTGGATTCCGCTTTCAGCTCCTGCACATAATTGCTGTGGATGAGCCAAGCTCCCACCAGCAGCGGCAGGGTAAAGACCAGCAAGGCACCGCCGAAGCGTAACCCGGTTCGGGAGAGATCGATCCTGAACAGAAACATAAAGAACCACGCCGCAATTCGTCGGGCCAGCCCGCACAAGCCAAAGAAAAAAGAAGTTAACTCACACCGATAGCAAAGCACTATTTTCGCGACCGGTCATAACCAGACAACATAACGTAAAGCGTGTATAAAACGAACTATAAGGTTTACTCAGGAATGAACGCTGCAGCAAAAGGCCCCGAACGGTTCAAACTCATCTGACGCATCTTCTGCTCTTGCAATCCATTTCCCAACCGTCCCGCAGCAAAGGTTAACTACTTGCCGGAAAGGTTCACTCTGCCAGTTGGAAATAACCTAGAAAAACCTTCCTGAATAGCATTGGTGATCTAATTCACACTACTGAATAACCATCATAATAATCCAGTAAATGCAACATAATTAATCTACTCGTTCAATCAACACACTCTTAATATCAACTCACCAAAACAAAGAACATCAAATGATGATATTTGCCAACCATTAAACTCACCTGTAGATATTGGAATCCTATCCATAACCACATCAACCGTTGCCAAATATTGGCGAAGAAAGATATTGCACAATCATAAATGATATAACCTTACCAAGGAGTCAGGTCATGAAAAGTAAACTAACGCCACTGGTCATAGCTCTCACCATAGCACTATCTGGCTGTGATAGTGATTCGACCACCATTTCTGACAACGTTCGTCCGACACCTGATAAATCGCTCATCCGGTATATAAACCCATTGATCGGCACCGGTGCAGATGGCCATACCTTTCCAGGAGCCGTCTACCCGGGTGGGCTGGTGCAGCTCTCCCCTGATACAGAGATGGAGGGGTGGGGCTCTGCGGCAGGTTATTTTGACCATGGCAAGCGATCAGATATTCCAGTTTATGGCTTCTCTCACACCCATTTGTCAGGCACTGGCATTACTGATCTTGGTGATATTCTAGTTTTGCCGTTTACCGATAAAAACGACACTACTTACAACACATTTGACAAATCCAATGAACAAGCAGAGGCGGGCTACTACTCCGTCATTCTTAACAATGGAAAAATCAAGGCAGAGTTAACAACGTCAGCCCGGGTTGGATATCACAAATATACCTTCACCAAAGGCAGCACCCCTGCAATTAAAATCGACCTTGATCATACCCTGAATAAGAGCTGGGGTAATCGTACCACTATTGGTGATATCGAGTTTGTCGATGAATACACCATTCGCGGCAAGCGCAGTTCGGATGGCTGGGCCAATAACCAGCACATCTATTTCTACGCAAAATTCAGCCAGCCAGTGGTCAAAGCCAGCATCGTTGTCGATGGCGTAACAACCGAAACGACCTTGACACAGGATGCATTCAGGGGAACTAAAACCATCGCATATCTGACTTTCAGCCCCAGTGAACAACCACTCGAGCTGAAGGTCGGGATCTCCCCCACCGGGGTTGAAGGGGCACAGAAAAATCTGGAAACCGAGGTGCCGGGTTGGGGTTTCGAGGAGCAGGTAGCCAGCAACCAGCAGGCTTGGCATGGCGAGCTGGAAAAAGTGAAAGTGAGGGGGGGCACTCAGACTCAAAAAGAGATCTTCTACACCGCCATGTATCACTCTCAAATTGCACCGATGATCTTCCAGGATGTGGATGGCAAGTACCGCGCCATGCGCACTCAGGAGATCAAGGATGCCGGGGCCATCCCCAACTACTCCGTCTACTCCATGTGGGACACCTTCCGGGCCCAGCATCCGCTGCAGACCATCATCAATCCCCGCAAAGCAGAGGAGTATGTCAACGACCTGATCCGCAAGTACAAAGATGGCGGCATTCTGCCCAAGTGGGAGCTGCACGGTCACTACACAGGCACCATGATAGGCTTTCCTGCTATCTCCATCATCGCGGATGCCATGGCCAAGGGCCTGAATGTGGATCCCCAGGAGGCGTTGGAGGCTGCCGAATTTACCGCTCGCTATCACAAAAAGGAGGAGTTCCCCGACTGGACCGAAGACCAAAACATCGGCGCAGCCAGCATTGCCCAGCTCGAGGTTTATGAGCAGAACGGCTATGTACACTGGGGATATTGGAACTCCGCCTCCTACACTCTGGAGTTTGCCTATGGTGACTGGGCTCTCTCGGAAATCGCTCGTATGGCGGGCAACAACAAGGTTCAGCAGGAGTTTCTCAAACGCTCGGACAACTACCTGTACCACTGGGATGCCAAGACTGGTTTCTTCCGCCCCAAAAACCACCCTGACAGCTGGAACCCGCACCGCCCGGCAAGTCAATTCAATCAGCCAGTCGATGAAAAATCACCTGACTGCAAGCTGGAAATGGTCAACAAGCCGGATGGTACCAGCGTAGAGATGCGCGTCTGTCCGCTATTGCCGTTTGATCCCTACTATGTGGACGAGTTCGCCTACACCGAGGGCAACAGCTGGCAATGGAAATTCCAGCCACTGCATGCCTTCCAGTGGCTCAAACAGGAAGTGGGTGGAGAAAAGGGTCTGCGCGAGGATCTCGATGAACTATTCAATGCCCGCTCATCAAACACCGGGGAGGTCTTGCCTGATCTGACTGGCTATATCGGCCAGTACATGCATGGCAATGAACCATCCCACCATATCCCCTACCTCTACAACATGACCGATGAACCGTGGAAAACTCAGGAGTATCTCGATCGGATCATGAACGAGTTCTATACCACCAAGCCAACGGGCCTGATCGGCAACGAAGACGTGGGGCAGATGTCAGCCTGGTACATCATGTCGGCCATGGGGTTCTATCAGGTGACCCCTGCCTCCCTGCACTACAGCATCGGCCGCCCACTGTTCGATGAGGTGACGATCGCGGTGAAGGACGGGACCTTCAGGATCACCGCCGACAACAACAGCCCTCACAACAAGTACGTGAAGTCTGTCACCATCAACGACAAGCCGCTATCGGGGGATCTGACCTTCGAGCACAGCGAGATCAGGGCCGGAGGGGAACTTCACTTCGTTATGACTGGTGACAAGAGAGAGGCGATGACCCGACTCTAACCGTCCGTATGAATGCAAGATCCCCATAAATGAAAAATGCCGCGTAGCTACGCGGCATTTTTATTGGCCTACACAGAGCCCCTGAAAGGGCTCTCTCTGCCATTCACTCAGACAGCTTGTTGCAGGATCACCGCATCGGCCTTCTTGGTGTAGGAGGCGATCTCGTTGAAGTTGAGGTAGCGGTAAGTATCTGCCGCAGTGGCATCGAGCGCCTTGGCGTACTGCAGGTACTCCGCCACGGTCGGGATCTTGCCGAGGATGGCGGCAACGGCGGCCAGCTCTGCTGAGGCCAGATAGACGTTGGCACCTTTACCCAGACGGTTCGGGAAGTTACGGGTGGAGGTAGAAACCACGGAGGCCCCTTCCGCTACCCGCGCCTGGTTGCCCATGCAGAGGGAGCAGCCCGGGATCTCGATGCGGGCACCGACGCGACCAAAGATGCCGTAGTAGCCCTCTTCGGTCAGCTGATCCTTGTCCATCTTGGTGGGCGGTGCGATCCACATACGGGTCGGCAGCTCGCCCTGATACTTCTCGAGCAGTTTGCCGGCGGCACGGAAGTGACCGATGTTGGTCATACAGGAACCGATGAACACCTCGTCGATCTTGTCGCCAGCCACGTCGCTCAGCAGACGGGCATCGTCCGGATCGTTCGGCGCACACAGGATCGGCTCCTTGATGGTGGCCAGATCGATCTCGATGATTTCGGCGTACTCGGCATCCTTGTCCGCTTCCATCAGGGTCGGGTTGGCCAGCCACTCTTCCATCCCCTTGATGCGACGGGTGATGGTGCGCACGTCACCGTAGCCTTCGGAGAGCATCCATTTCAGCATCACGATGTTGGACTTCAGATACTCGATAATCGGCTCTTTATCCAGCTTGATGGTGCAACCGGCAGCGGAGCGCTCGGCGCTGGCGTCCGCCAGTTCGAATGCCTGTTCCACTTTCAGGGTCGGCAGACCTTCGATCTCGAGGATGCGACCGGAGAAGATGTTCTTCTTGCCCGCTTTCTCGACGGTCAGCAGCCCTTTCTGGATGGCGGCGTAGGGGATGGCATGGACCAGATCACGCAGGGTGATGCCCGGCTGCAGCTCGCCCTTGAAGCGCACCAGCACGGATTCCGGCATGTCCAGCGGCATCACGCCGGTAGCGGCGGCGAAAGCCACCAGACCGGAGCCCGCCGGGAAGGAGATGCCGATGGGGAAACGGGTGTGGGAGTCACCACCGGTACCCACGGTATCCGGCAGCAGCATGCGGTTCAGCCAGGAGTGGATGACGCCGTCACCCGGACGCAAGCTCACACCGCCGCGGTTCATGATGAAGTCCGGGAGGGTGTGGTGGGTCTGTACGTCGATGGGCTTGGGATAGGCCGCTGTGTGGCAGAAGGACTGCATGGTCAGATCGGCGGAGAAGCCGAGGCAGGCCAGATCTTTGAGCTCGTCGCGGGTCATCGGGCCCGTGGTGTCCTGGGAGCCGACCGTAGTCATCTTGGGCTCGCAGTAAGTGCCCGGGCGAATGCCCTTCACGCCGCACGCCTTGCCCACCATCTTCTGGGCCAGGGTGAAGCCTTTACCGGTATCGGCCACCGGCTGCGGGCGACGGAATACGGTAGAGAACGGCAGCCCCAGCGCTTCGCGGGCCTTGTCGGTCAGGCCGCGGCCGATGATCAGCGGGATACGGCCACCGGCGCGCACTTCGTCGATCAGCACGTCGGTTTTCAGTTCAAACTGCGCCAGCACCTGTTCGGTGCCGTGTTTGCAGATCTTGCCGGCATAGGGGTAGATGTCGATCACATCGCCCATTTCCAGCTTGGAGACGTCCACTTCGATAGGGAGTGCGCCGGCATCTTCCATGGTGTTGAAGAAGATCGGGGCAATCTTGCCACCCAGACAGACACCGCCAGCGCGCTTGTTCGGCACGAACGGAATGTCGTCACCCATAAACCAGAGCACCGAGTTGGTGGCGGATTTACGGGAAGAACCGGTACCGACCACGTCACCCACATAGGCCAGCGGGAAACCTTTCTCTTTCAGGGCATCGATGGTCTTGATGGGGCCGACGGCGCCATCCTTGTCCGGGGTAATGCCGGGACGGGCGTTTTTCAGCATCGCCAGCGCGTGCAACGGAATGTCCGGGCGGGACCAGGCGTCCGGTGCCGGAGAGAGGTCGTCGGTGTTGGTTTCGCCAGTCACCTTGAACACGGTGACGGTGATCTTCTCGGCCAGCTCCGGGCGGGAGAGGAACCATTCGGCATCAGCCCAGGACTGCATCACCTGTTTGGCGTGGACATTGCCCGCCTTGGCCTTCTCTTCCACGTCGTGGAAGGAGTCAAACATCAGCAGGGTGTGGGAGAGCCCCTTGGCGGCAAGCGGCGCCAGGGTGGCGTGATCCAGCAGGTCGATCAGCGGTTGAATGTTGTAACCACCCTGCATGGTGCCCAGCAGTTCAACGGCTTCGGCGGCAGTCAGGATGGGAGAGTGGGCTTCGCCCTTGGCGACGGCGGTGAGGAAACCGGCTTTGACATAGGCCGCTTCATCAACACCGGGGGGAATACGGGAGGACAACAGCTCTTTCAGAAAGTCTTCTTCGCCAGCGGGCGGGTTCTTGAGCAGCTCAACCAGGGCGGCGACCTGCTCTGCATCCAGAGGTTTGGCAACCACGCCCTCGGCGGCACGTTCTGCGACGTGTTTACGATATGTTTCAAGCACGACTAATTCCTCTTTGGTCTTTTTTTGGGGTTCGCCCAGGCTCGCGGCGATCGTCCTTGCGGGACACCCCGTAGGGTGCTCCCCACTATATAAGTTTTAACGACTAATTAAAATCCAAACCCTGTTTGCTTATTCACCACAAAATCGTAACCAATTAAACAGACTGGTGTTTTTTGAAAATTAATTGAACACCCTCAACCAGAGTTAACAAATTGGCATCATTTCGGCATTATTCGAACGTACTGCCCAATTGCAGATAGAAGACGTCATTGCCCCCCTCCGCCATGCCGTAGCCGAGGAACACAGGGCCGAGGAAGCTCTCCACCCCGACATAAACCGACCCGGCGGTAAACGAGCTCTCCAGACTGATATCCTCCCCCTTGTTCCAGACCCCGCCCTGCTCCAGAGATCCGCCCAGATAGAGCGGCATCTTGAGGGCACCGAAGTCATTGTCTGCCACCCGATAGATGTAACGCAGGCCACCAAACAGGCTGTAGCGACCGCTCAGCTGGTAGCGCTGGAAACCTGAGAGGCGGAACAGCCCGCCCAGATCCTGAATATGCAGTGGCACCACCTCTTCACTGCCCGAGCCACCCCCTTCGAGGATCAGGTTGAGGCTGTGCCTGTCCCATGACCAGGGCTTGATCATGGAGAGTTGATAATTCCAGCCTTCACTGCGGCCATCTGCCGACTCGAGTCCATCCACACTGACGTGGGAGTGGCCCAGTTTCATATCCCACTTCACCCCCTGATAGGGGAAATAGCGGCTATCCAGATTGTCGTGTTCAAAGCGGACATAGGGGCCCCACGCCGTGGCATCCCCTTGCAGCTCTTTGAAGTTTTTGATCTCGATACTGCCCGTCTGCCCTTCCAGCCCCATAGACAGGCGGCTCCAGGGCTGACGATTCCAGCCGACCGCCAGATCGGCGCTGAAGAAGGAGTACTCGGTATCGAGATAGGTAAATATCGGTTCGTCCGGATCCGGATTAAAGAGGCTTCTCTGGGTCTGGTCATAGGCCAGGCTCGCCTCGCCATAGAAGGTCTGGGAGGGCTCCAGCGGTGTATAGAAGTCGGTCTTGATATGTTTGGCCGTGCCCAGTGATGCCTCGGTCAACCACTCGGCCCCCCACTCGTTGACGTTGGTGAGGGTGTAGGACATGCCGACGTTGTAGTTGGAGGTATTCTCGAAGTCATCGGTGAAACCGAACTGGAAGTTGAGGTAACCAGGCCCCCAGTTCTTCTCGCTGGCATCCACTACCAGCACGTTCTCCCCATCGCGCTCCTCCACTTCATAGGTGATGCGGTCAAACGACTCCAGCGCATAGAGGCGGCGAATGCCAGCCTCCAGACTCTCGTTGGTCTGGATCTTGTCCGGCCGAACCTTCAGCATGGCGTGCACCGTCTCGTCGGAGAGGCGCGACTTGTTGATGATCTCCACCTTGTCGATGAAGTAGGCGGGTTGACCACTTCGCTCGGCACGGCGGCTCAGCTTCTGGTTGCGATAGGCGTTGTACTGCGCCTTGGTGAGCGACAGCTTATCGAGTTGCAGCGACGCCTTGTACGCCGCCGCCTCACCCATTTTGATCCCCTCCGGCATGCGGGCAAAGTCGGCGATCCCCATATCGCCAAACTCGGGAGCGATCAGTATGTCTTTCGGCCCCATCAGCGCCTTCTGCTTGTCGGTACCCACCTGGGTCATGTAGGTGGTGAGCTGGTCGATCATCGCCAACCCTGACTTGAGTGATTCACGGGTACGCAGCTTGGCACCGATATCCACCGCGATCACCACGTCGGCCCCCATTGCCTTGGCGACATCCACCGGCATGTTGTTGACGCTACCGCCGTCCGCCAGGATGTGCCCCTCCCACTCCACCGGCTTGAGGGCACCGGGAATGGACATGGAGGCCTGCATTGCCTTGGCCAGGCTGCCGTGATCCAGCACAAAGGGGGTGACCGTCTCCATGTCGGTCGCCATGGCGCGGTAGGGAATGGGGAGATCGTCGAAGCTCTCCTGTACCGGCAGGTTGGAGGTGGCCCCCCGCAGCAGGCTGGCCATGGATTGGCCCTGGAAAAAACCGTCCGGCAGCTGGGTGGTGTCGCCATTCACCCCGATATCGGTGCGCAGCTGATACTGCTCGTTCTGCTGCTTTTTACGCAACGACAGCTCGTCGCGGCCCACCTTGTCCTGATAGCCCTTGTTCCAGTCGATGGCCAGGGTAGTGCGCTCCACCTCCTCGGCACTGAGCCCCATGGCGTACATCCCCGCCACATAAGAGCCCATGCTGGTGCCGACTATGATGTCGACCGGAATCCGTTTCTGCTCCAGCACCTTGAGGATGCCGATATGGGCCGATCCCTTGGCACCGCCGCCGCTGAGCACCACCGCAATTTTCGGGCGCTCCCCCTGTGCCGCCACAGCCAGCAGCGGGCAGGCCGCCAGCATCACCAAAAGCAGACGGGTCCATCCCGCACCTAAGCTGCGCATCATATTTTCCATATTATTCAGAGGGTCAGTCACCAAGGATGGCCTCTACTATAAGGGGCCCGGCAGTTAGCGCAACCGTCAATCCGCCTCCCGCCTGTGCTGCATGGCGAAGGGGCGAGTCGCCGCCCCTGTGAGCGCAAACGTAATCCGCAAATAAAGGGCTGCAAGCCTCATGGGTAGCGCCGCGCTGCCGCTAATATGAGCGTCGTCAATCTCAACCTTTTGAGCACCTTTATGCTGGCAACCCTCACTCTTAAACAGAAAATACTGGCCACGGTCACCCTGGCCGTGGTCGTCTCCTGCCTGCTGGTAGGCTACTTCAGTCAACGCTCGGCCCAGCAACTGATCGAAAACCGGATGTTCGAGCAGGAGCTCCCCAACCTGACCCAGCGGATCAGCAAGGAGATTGAACAGGATCTCCACGGCATCGCCCAGGCCGCCCGCCAACTGGCCACCGACCGCTTCATTCTCGACTGGGTGGATCGGGGCATGCCCAAAGAGCAGGAGCCGATCCTCATCAACCAGCTCAAGGATGTGGCCAACCAGTATGGTCTGGTGACCGCCTCCTTCGCCGATCGCCAGACCGCAGCCTACTACAACCAGGATGGCTTTCTGCGCAACCTGACCCCAGCGCAGGACGCCTGGTTCTATGACTACACCAAGAGCCAGAAGGAGATGACCCTCAGCATCTTCCGCGAGAGCAACGGCGAGGTGAAGCTGTTCGTCAACTTCCAGCAGCTCAACGGGCGCGGGCTGGCCGGCTTTGCCAAATCCCTCGATACCATGGTGACCATGGTTTCCAACTTCCGGCTGGAAGAGAGCGGCATCGTCTTTATGGTCGATGGCAGCGGCAAGGTGAAGCTGCACCCCGAGGCCAACCGTATCGAGCGTGATACCCTTAGCAACATTGCCAGCGGTGATACAGGCAGCCTGCTGGCCAAACGCCCCTTTGCCGTCATCAACGCCGAGGTAAATGGCGAGCCCATGGTACTGGCCAGCAGCTATATCCCGCTGCTCGACTGGTATCTGGTGGCCCAGGTGCCAGAAGCCGAGATCTATGCCGAACTGGATCAGACCCGCAACGAGATCCTGATGATTTCGCTGGTGATTGCGCTGGCCATGGGGCTGATGGGGATGCTGTTGGCAGGCTCGGTCAGCCGCCCGCTCAACGAGCTGGCCCGCCTGTTCAAGGAGCTGGGCAGCGGCGATGGGGATCTTACCCAGCGCCTCAAGGTGGAAGGACGTGACGAGCTGAGTCAGGTCGCCACCGGCTTCAACAACTTCGTCGCCAAGATCCACGGCTCCATCGAGCAGGTAGCGGAGAACTCCCGCCAGCTCGCGGCCACCGCCAACGAGGTGGCCAACAAGGCGCAGCTGACCCAGCACAACTGTACTGCCCAGCGTGACCGCACCGTGCAGGTGGCCACCGCTATCCACGAAATGGGGGCCACGGTGAGCGAGATCGCCGGTAACGCTTCGCTGGCAGCCGAAGTAGCCAGACAGGCCAACGATCAGGCCGATGCGGGTGCGGTAGTGGTGGCGCAGGCGCGCCACGGCATCGTCGACCTCTCCGGCGAGATTGAGCAGGTGGCAGGGGTTATCGAGTCGCTGGCGAGCCAGACCGACTCCATCGGCAGTATCCTCGAAACCATCCGCAGCATCTCGGAGCAGACCAACCTGCTGGCATTGAACGCCGCCATCGAGGCCGCTCGCGCCGGTGAACAGGGTCGCGGTTTCGCCGTGGTAGCAGATGAAGTGCGTAACCTCGCCAACCGCTCCGCCGCCTCGACCGCCGAGATCCAGGGGATGATCAACCGCTTGCAGGAGCAGAGTGCCCGCGCGGTCAGCGCCATGGCGCAGGGGCGCAACCAGAGTCTGGAGGTAGTGAGCCAGGCCGATGAGGCCAACGCAGCCCTCGGACAGATCACCGCGCACATCACCCAGATCAACGACATGAATATCCAGGTCGCCACCGCCACCGAGGAGCAGTCCAGCGTGGTCGGCGAGATCAACCGCAACGTGGAAGATATCAACCAGCTCACCATGGAGACCGCCGATATCGCCCACCAGCTGACCGAATCGAGCCGCAGCCTGCAGCAGCTCTCCGGTCAGCTGGACAAGCTGGTTGGCAACTTCCGGCTGTAGTCTGCATCCCACTTATGAAGACTCACCAGAGGGCGCTGCGGCACCCTCTGTCATAGCCACGGCAAACGGTGACGCACGGCCATTCAACCGCCGTTATGCGGCTCTCGAAATGCCTCATAATCAGGGAAATATGAGGAGGAGTTATGGGCAAACTGATAGTGATGGTGTTGCTGGGAGGAGTGCTCAGCGCCTGCAGCAACGGGCCGGTGCGGGTACACGGCGCCGACGTGAGCGTAGACGATACCCGGATCCGGGTCAGTGACGGCAGTGGTGGCGGTTATGGCACCTTCTGCCCGCCCGGTCAGGCCAAGAAGGGGCGCTGCTAACCTCTTAGCCAAACCCCGAAAACAAAAAGCCGCTCAAATGAGCGGCTTTTTCATGAAGATGGCAGAAGATTACTTTTTCTTCTTGGCCTTGGCGTTCGGCAGGTCGGTGATGGAGCCTTCGAACACTTCGGCAGCCAGACCCACGGACTCGTGCAGAGTCGGGTGAGCGTGGATGGTCAGCGCGATATCTTCGGCGTCAGCCCCCATCTCGATGGCCAGACCGATTTCACCCAGCAGTTCACCACCGTTGGTACCCACGATGGCACCACCGATGACGCGGCCGCTCTCCTTGTCGAAGATCAGCTTGGTCATACCGTCGGAGCAGTCGGACGCAATGGCGCGACCGGAAGCAGCCCACGGGAAGGTGGCGACTTCGAAGTTCAGGCCCTGTTGCTTGGCTTCCTTCTCGGTCAGACCAACCCATGCCATCTCTGGCTCGGTGTAGGCGATGGACGGGATCACTTTCGGGTCGAAGTAGTGCTTCTTGCCGGCGATAACTTCAGCGGCAACGTGACCTTCGTGCACACCTTTGTGTGCCAGCATCGGCTGGCCCACGATGTCACCGATGGCGTGGATGTGCGCCACGTTGGTACGCAGCTGCTTGTCCACCTCGATGAAACCGCGTTCGGTCACGGCAACGCCAGCTTTCTCGGCATCCAGCATCTTGCCGTTCGGCACACGGCCTACGGCAACCAGCACGTTGTCGTAACGAACCGGCTCGGCCGGGGCGTGTTTGCCTTCATAGGAGACGTACAGGCCGTCTTCGCGCGCTTCAACTGCGGTGACCTTGGTCTCCAGCATGATGTTGAATTTCTTGGCCACACGCTTGGTATAGATCTTGACGATGTCTTTGTCGGCAGCCGGAACCAGCTGGTCGGCAAATTCCACCACGTCGATCTCGGAACCCAGAGAGGAGTAAACGGTACCCATCTCCAGACCGATGATGCCGCCACCGATAACCAGCAGTTTGCCAGGAACGGTTTTCAGCTCCAGCGCATCGGTAGAGTCCCATACGCGCGGGTCATCGTGGGGAATGAACGGCAGCTTCACCGGACGGGAACCGGCCGCGATGATGGCGTTGTCGAAGGTCACGGTGGTTTTGCCGTCTTCCCCGGTCACTTCGAGCGTGTTCGGGCCGGTAAATTTACCCAAGCCGTTAACAACCTGAACTTTACGCATCTTGGCCATGCCAGCCAGACCGCCGGTCAGCTGGTTGATAACCTTCTCTTTCCACAGACGGATCTTGTCGATGTCGGTCTGCGGGGCACCGAAGACAATGCCGTGCTCGGCCAGCGCCTTGGCTTCTTCAATCACTTTGGCAACGTGCAGCAGCGCCTTGGAGGGGATGCAGCCCACGTTCAGGCAGACGCCACCCAGGGTGGAGTAACGCTCGACGATAATAGTATCCAGACCCAGATCGGCTGCACGGAAAGCAGCGGAATAACCGGCAGGGCCAGCACCCAGTACTACGACCTGGGTTTTGATTTCTTTACTCATCATGACCTCTTTGTCGTTCTTATATCCCCGGACAGCGCAGTCTTATACCGAAACGGGTGGCTGCAGCCGTGAAAAAAACGGGGCAAGTTTACGATCATGTTAATGAAATGAGAAGTAAAAAGGGCAGGCTCTGGGCCCGCCCTCTCACTTACAGGACCAGTCGACGAATGTCGGACAGCACGCCGTTCATGGTGGTGATGAAGCGAGCCCCATCGGCACCATCGATCACGCGGTGGTCGTAGCTCAGAGCCAGCGGCAGCATCAGGCGCGGCGCGAACTCTTTGCCGTTCCACTTCGGCTTCATCTCGGACTTGGAAACACCGAGGATGGCCACTTCCGGCGCGTTGACGATCGGGGTAAAGCTGGTACCGCCGATGCCACCCAGGCTGGAGATGGTGAAGCAACCGCCCTGCATGTCGGCAGCGGTCAGCTTGCCGGCACGGGCCTTCTTGGAGATCTCGGCCAGATCGCGAGACAGCTCCATGATGCCCTTCTTGTTAACATCGCGCACCACGGGCACAACCAGACCGTTGGGGGTATCTACCGCCACACCGATGTGGATGTACTTCTTCATGATCAGCTTGCTGCCATCTTCGGACAGGGAGCTGCAGAAGCGCGGGTGGGCTTCCAGCGCCTTGGCGGCGGCTTTCAGGATGAACACCAGCGGGGTGATCTTCACGTCTGCCTTCTGCTTCTCGAGCATCGCATTCTGCTCTTTGCGGAACGCTTCCAGCTCGGTGGTATCGGCTTCGTCGAACTGGGTGACATGAGGGATCATGACCCAGTTGCGGTGCAGGTTCGGACCGGAGATCTTCTGGATGCGGGTCAGCTCGACCTCTTCCACATCACCGAACTTGCTGAAGTCTACTTTCGGCCACGGCAGTACGCCCAGACCGTTGCCACCGGCTACGCCGGCAGAGGCAGGAGCGGACTCGGCACGCTTGATGGCATCCTTCACGTAGGCTTGCACGTCTTCTTTGACGATGCGGCCCTTGCGACCGGAGGCTTTCACCTTGGCCAGGTTGACGCCGAACTCGCGCGCCAGACGGCGTACCGCCGGAGAGGCGTGTACATAAGCGTCGTTGGCAACGAAATCGGTCGCAGCGGCAGCAGCCTGAGCAACCGGAGCCGAAGCAGCAGTAACAGGGGCAGCGGCGACCGGAGCGGCAGCTTGAGCAACCGGCGCGGCAGCAGGAGCTGCGCCAGCCACTTCGAATACCATGATCAGGGAACCGGTGGAGACCTTGTCACCCGCCTTCACCTTGATCTCTTTGACCACACCGGCGAACGGCGCAGGCACTTCCATGGAGGCCTTGTCACCTTCCACGGCGATCAGGGACTGGTCAGCTTCAACCTTGTCACCCACGGCAACCATGATCTCGGTGACTTCCACTTCGTCGCCACCGATATCCGGTACGTTGACCTCTTTGGCAGCGGCGGCAACCGGGGCAGCAGCCACGGGCGCGGCAGCTTGAGCCGGAGCAGCAACGGCAGCAGGCGCAGCGCCAGCCACTTCAAATACCATCACCAGAGAACCGGTAGAGACCTTGGCACCAGCGGCAACCTTGATCTCGACCACGCGACCGGCAAACGGCGCTGGCACTTCCATGGAGGCCTTGTCACCTTCCACGGCAATGATGGACTGGTCGGCTTCAACCATGTCGCCCACGGCAACCATGATTTCAGTCACGTCCACTTCGTCGTCACCGATGTCCGGTACGTGCACATCTTTGCGCACGGCAGCGGCAGGTGCGGCGGCCGGAGCAGCGGCAGCCGGTGCAGCCACTTCAGCAGGGGCGGCAGCGCCTTCGGCTTCGAAGATCATGATCTGGGAACCGGTGGCAACCTTGTCGCCTACCTTGATCAGGATCTCTTTAACGATACCGGCAGACGGGGCCGGTACTTCCATGGAGGCCTTGTCGCCTTCTACCGCGATGATGGACTGGTCCAGCTCGACCTTGTCACCCACGGCCACCATAATCTCGGTGACTTCAACTTCATCGGCGCCGATATCCGGCACCATAATCTGTTTGGACATTGTGCTTTATCCTCTTGCGTCGATCCGCGTGACTGGCTGATGCCGCCACGCACATCTCGCGTTAACCGTTTTAAATCCTGGCAGGGTCACGCCGCATGACGGCGCGACCCTTGATCCACTTACGCGTACAGCGGGTTGACCTTGTCGGCATCGATGCCGTACTTGGCGATGGCGTCGGCCACAACCTGCTTGTCTACCTCGCCGCGCTTGGCCAGTTCGGTCAGAGCAGCAACCACCACGTAGAACTCGTTCACTTCGAAGTGACGACGCAGGTTGGCACGGCTGTCGGAACGGCCGTAGCCGTCGGTACCCAGCACGCGGTAGTTCTCGGTCGGAACGAAGGCGCGAACCTGATCGGCGAAGGACTTCATGTAGTCGGTCGCAGCGATGGTGGCTTCGGAACCCAGTACCTGAGCGATGTAGGGAACACGCGCTTCAGAGGTCGGGTGCAGCATGTTCCAGCGATCCGCGTCCTGACCGTCACGGGCCAGCTCGTTGAAGGAGGTGACGCTGAACACATCGGAACCGATGCCGTACTCGCTGGCCAGGATCTGGGCAGCCTTGCGCACGTGCCCCAGGATGGAACCACAACCCAGCAGCTGAACTTTCGCCTTGGCACCGGCGACGGATTCCAGCTTGTAGATACCCTTGCGGATGCCTTCCTCGGCGCCTTCCGGCATGGCCGGCATGGCGTAGTTCTCGTTCAGGGTGGTGATGTAGTAGAACACGTTCTCCGGGTTCTCACCGTACATGCGGCGCAGGCCGTCCTGTACGATCACCGCCACTTCATAGGCATAGGACGGGTCGTAAGAGATGCAGTTCGGAATGGTGTTCGCCAGGATGTGGCTGTGACCATCTTCGTGCTGCAGACCTTCGCCGTTCAGGGTAGTACGACCGGAGGTTGCACCCAGCAGGAAGCCACGGGCTTGCTGGTCACCGGCTGCCCACGCCATGTCGCCGATCCGCTGGAAGCCGAACATGGAGTAGTAGATGTAGAACGGGATCATCGGGCAATCGTTGGTGCTGTAAGAGGTCGCAGCAGCCAGCCAGGAGGACATGGCGCCCAGCTCGTTGATACCGTCTTGCAGAACCTGACCCTGCTTGTCTTCCTTGTAGTAGGAGACGATGTCGCGGTCTTGCGGGGTGTACTGCTGACCGTGCGGGCTGTAGATACCGATCTGGCGGAACAGACCTTCCATACCGAAGGTACGGGCTTCGTCAGCGAGGATCGGAACGATGCGCTTGCCGATGGACTTGTCTTTCAGCATCACGTTCAGGGAACGCACGAACGCCATGGTGGTGGAGATTTCGCGCGCTTGCTCGCCCAACAGCGGGCCGAAGGCATCCAGCGCCGGGATTTCCAGCTTGGTGGTGCTTTCGCGCAGACGGGTCGGCAGATAGCCTTTCAGGGCTGCACGACGAGCATGCAGGTACTTGTGCTCTTCACTGCCCTCTTCGATCTTCAGGTACGGCAGATCGGCCAGCTGCTCGTCGGCCACCGGCAGGTTGAAGCGGTCACGCAGGTGACGCACGGAGTCCAGCTCCATCTTCTTGACCTGGTGAGCGATGTTCTTGCCTTCGGCCGCTTCACCCATACCGTAACCCTTGATGGTCTTGGCCAGAATAACGGTCGGCTTGCCCTTGGTCTGGGTCGCCTTGTTGAATGCAGCGAACAGTTTGCGAGGATCGTGACCACCGCGGTTCAGAGCGAAGATCTCCTCGTCGGTCATGTCTTTGACCAGCGCGGCAGTTTCCGGATAACGGTTGAAGAAGTGCTCGCGGATGTAGCCACCGTCGCGGGACTTCATGGTCTGGTAGTCACCGTCCACGGTCTCGTTCATCAGCTGGATCAGCTTGCCGGAAGTGTCTTTCTTCAGCAGCTCATCCCACTTGCGACCCCAGATCACCTTGGTGACATCCCAACCGGCGCCAGCGAACAGGCCTTCCAGCTCGTTGATGACCTTGCCGTTACCGACAACCGGACCATCCAGACGCTGCAGGTTGCAGTTGACCACGAACACCAGGTTGTCGAGCTTTTCACGCACGGCAACAGTCAGGGCACCCTTGGCTTCCGGCTCGTCCATCTCGCCGTCACCCAGGAAGGCGTAAACGGTCTGCTCGGAGCAATCCTTGATACCACGGTCGGTCAGGTACTTCAGGAAGCGAGCCTGATAGATGGCGGCGATGGGGCCCAGACCCATGGAGACGGTCGGGAACTGCCAGAAGTCCGGCATCAGTTTCGGGTGCGGATAGGAAGGGATACCCTTGCCGTCCACTTCCTGACGGAAGTTGTCCAGCTGCTCTTCGGTCAGACGACCTTCAGCAAAGGCGCGAGCATAGATGCCCGGAGAGATGTGACCCTGGAAGTAAACCAGATCACCACCATCCTTCTCGTTGCGAGCACGGAAGAAGTGGTTGAAACAGACATCATAGATGGTCGCAGAAGAAGCGAAGGAAGACATGTGACCACCCAGGTCCAGGTCTTTCTTGGACGCGCGCAGCACGATCATCATGGCGTTCCAGCGGATGATGGCGCGAATGCGGCGTTCCATCTCCAGGTCACCCGGGTAGTCCGGCTCGTCGCTGGACGGGATGGTGTTGATGTAATCGCGATTTGCCTTGGCAGCCACGTCCACACCGCTTACGCGGGCTTTCTCGGCCAACTGTTCAAGGATGAACTGAGCGCGTTGCGGACCCTCTTCACGCAGCAGGGATTCCAGAGAGGCAAGCCACTCCAGCGTTTCTATCGGGTCCACATCGTTCTTCAGGATATCAGACATGGCTGGTTCCTATGTTGTTGTGATTGCACGGCATTGCACGGCGAAGGGCGCAAGCATTCGACAATAAAGCCTTGTGGGATTAGTTTTCCTGCTGACGGATCCGACGCATGGATCGCTGGATCCGGCTGTCTTCCCTCTGCATATCCAACAAGGTGTCCTCGATAAAGGCCAGATGCTCATGACAAGCTGTTCTGGCCCGCTCCGGAGCCCCCGAAAGAATAGCCTCGATCAGATTCGCGCGATGGCGACGTATCTTGGCTACCACTCCCGGGCGGCGATTCAAAATCTCGTTATTCTGCAGAATGTTCTGTTCGAGCATCGGGCTCATGGCCCGCAGCAGGTGCAGCAGCACCACGTTGTGGGACGCCTCGGCCACCGCCAGATAGAACTGGGTCACGGCTGCCGATTCGGCCACCAGCGAGCCCAGCTGGCCCGCCTCTTCGATAGTGGTTTGCACCTGACGAATACGCTCGAAATCAGACCCGGTTCCCCGCAAGGCCGCGTAGTAGGCACAGATGCCTTCCAGCGCGTGGCGAAACTCCAGCAGGTCATACTGGGCTTCCGGGTGGGTACTGAGCAGTTCGAACAGAGGATCGGCGATCCCCTTGCTCAGGGCATTCTGCACATAAGTGCCGCCGCCCTGACGGCGATAAAGCAATCCGCGCGCTTCCAGTCGCTGGATGGCTTCGCGCAGGGAGGGGCGCGATACCTGAAACTGGATGGCGAGTTCCCGCTCGGGAGGCAATTTCTGTCCCGGCTGCAGGCTGCCTTCCAGAATCATCTGTTCCAGCTCGGCGACAATGGAGTCGGCCAACTTGGGTTGCGTAATCTTGCGATAGGGCATGAGGCTACTTTGTTAAATTGGTATTACCAATTTCATGGATGGGGCGAAAATTAGCAGAGGCCTTTTGAAAAGTCCACTCAAAAGATGATCTGAGTCAAGAATCAGCCCTGCCACTTAAGAGGTAAAACAGGGGAAACATGATTTAGCTCATAGAAAATGGTCTGACCAATATTCTTGACTTCGCTCACAAATAACATTTGCGCAACCAGAGACAAAAATGGCCTGCCAGATAGGCAAGCCATTGATTTTAAAATCCAAACTAAATTTGAATATTTACTTTAGCTGTTTAGTAGTTGCCGGTAGTAATCCCACTGGAAACTGGCTCCGGGATCCGTCTTGCGCCCTGGCGCGATGTCGCAATGGCCGACAATTTTTTCGTGGGTGATGGCCGGATAGCGCTCCGAGATGGCTCGGGTGAGCCCCACGAGCGCCCGGTATTGAGCCTCGGTATAGGGGGTCTCGTCGGTCCCTTCCAGCTCGATGCCGATGGAGAAGTCATTGCATGCCTCCCTCCCCTGCCAGCTCGATACTCCCGCATGCCAGGCGCGCGCGCCAAACGGCACATACTGCACCAGCTCGCCATCACGGCGGATCAGGCAGTGGGCCGAGACTCGCAGCTGATGGATACCGGCAAAATAGGGGTGAGCCTCAGGGTCGAGTCGCCCCATAAAGAGATCGTCGATAAAGGGGCCACCAAACTCCCCCGGCGGCAGGCTGATGCCATGCACCACCAGCAGGGAGATATCATCTGGCGCTGCCCGTTCGTTGTAATGGGGAGAAGGCACCCGGCGCGCCTGCTGGCACCAGCCTGCGGCATCGATAGAGAAACAAGGTTGCGAAGCGAGTTGAGTCATCGGCTACTCGAGTTGGCTGATAAATGGCGAGAAAACGAAGATACCTGATAGGCAACCCGGCACCAACTCACTGAATCAATGGGAAGTGGTATGTTAGGCTGAGTCATCTTCCGCTCGATATGGATGGAGTATGCAGCACACGGCTCGCTGGATGTGGTTACTGGCCTGGCTCTCTTTGATGGGCCTGCTGACCCTCTATTTTCACTCCCGCAACCAACCAAGTGTCACTGCCAGCGGCGAGCTGTTGCTGCGGGCCGACCAGAGCGGCCACTATCGTCTGGAGGGTGCCATCAACGGCCAGCCGGTGCAACTGCTGCTCGATACCGGCGCAACCCGCATCACCATTCCGCAGCAGGTTGCCGAGCGGCTCGGCCTGACCGCTTATGGCAGCAGCCAGGTCAATACTGCCGCGGGACAGATCCGGGTCGGCAACGGCACCATCGAAACACTGGCGATGGGGCCATTGACCTTGTACGATCTGGCCATCTTTATCAATCCGGCGGCAGACGGTGACGAAGTGCTGGTTGGCATGAACGCCCTCGGTCGGCTGGAGCTGGTTCAAAAGGAGCGGCAACTGCTGCTCAGACCCTTGCAGGAATAAGGCATGTTTCAACAGGATGTCAGCCGCGCCGTGCGCGCCGCACTACTCGAAGATCTGGGCGATGCCCTCACCACGCTGGACCAACCTGACGCCAGCGCCGATATCACCGCCCAGCTGATCCCGGCGGATCGGATGGCCAGCGCCCGGGTCATCACCCGTGAGGCCGGTGTGTTCTGCGGCCAGCCCTGGGTGGATGAAGTCTTCCTGCAACTGAAGGCCCAGCTCGGTGGGGAAGTGAAGGTGGAGTGGCTGGTGCAGGATGGCGAAGTGCTCTCCCCCAATCAGGAGCTGTTCCGCCTCCATGGCCCTGCCCGCCTGCTGCTGACCGGCGAACGCAATGCGCTGAACTTTGTCCAGACCCTCTCCGGCGTCGCCACCCTCACCGCCCGCTATGTGGCAGAGCTGGAGGGCACTGACTGCCGCCTGCTCGACACCCGCAAAACCATCCCCGGGCTGCGCACCGCCCAGAAGTACGCAGTCACCTGCGGTGGTGGCAAGAATCACCGCATCGGTCTCTACGACGCCTACCTCATCAAAGAGAACCATATCCTCGCCTGTGGCGGCATTGCCGAAGCGATCAATGAGGCTCGTCATCTCAATCCGGGCAAACCGGTGGAGGTGGAAGTGGAATCACTGGCAGAACTGAAGCAGGCGCTGGCGGCAAAGGCCGATATCGTGATGCTCGACAACTTCGACGTGACCATGATGCGAGAAGCGGTCGCCATCAATCAGGGCCGCGCCAAGCTGGAGGTCTCCGGCAATGTGACCCTCGACACTCTGGCCGAGTTTGCCGCCACCGGCGTCGATTTTATCTCGGTCGGGGCACTGACCAAGCATGTGCGGGCACTCGATCTCTCCATGCGCTTTATCCAACAGTGAGACGCCCCCCACAGGCTTGAGCAAACACTCGATATAACCGGACAAACAACTTGCAAAAGGCGCCAGAGGCGCCTTTTCTTTATGCAGGATCCCTCGGCAAAGGAGTGTACAGACGGACCCTAATTCGGCCATAGAAAGAGTCATAGGAGGCCACTTCTTTTATGACACGCATCAAGTTTTTGCTAAATGAAAGAAGTGTGATTAACAAAATGGACAATCTCTGTTGCCACCCCTGACAGCTCGGATAAGATACTGACGTGCAGATGATTTTCCACCGGCACTTCCCAGGAACCAAGGATAAAAGGATATTTTCCATGAACAGCAAAATGAAGAAACAATCAGGCTTTACCCTTATTGAATTGATGATCGTGGTCGCGATCGTTGCCATTCTGGCCGCCGTCGCGCTGCCGGCGTATCAGAACTACACCAAAAAAGCCAAAATGACTGAGGTTGCTGCCGCAACCGGCGCATTTAAAACACAAGTGGAGCTATGTGCACAGACAAAAGGAACATGTACGTTAGCAGATATCACTGCTGCATCTGGTGGGGTTAGTACTCAAGGCAACATAACCACTACTGTTGCCGTGAATGCAAACGTGTTTACAATTACTTCTGCACCGAAAGATGGTACGGTTTTATCACCTCTTGCCACAAGCGATACTGTTGTATTAACCAGTACAGTAACAACAACACCACCTGTTACTTGGACTATGACTTGTCCTAACTCTGGTGACTACTGCCCTGTCAAATAATGACCTCTAGCCCTAATAGCGGCCTGGCGTTAAGCCTGGCCGCCTCTTCACTGATCAGTGAAGAGGATTCCCAGCGCTATCTGAGCCAGGCCAAGGCCCAGCGCAAACCCTTTGTGACCTTTCTGATAGAAAACGACATCCTCGACAGCAAGGCGCTCGCCGATTTTTGCGAGCTGGAGTATGGGGTACCTCTGCTGGATCTTGCCGCCTTCGATTTGGCCGAGATCCCGCAGAAGTACCTCAATCAGAAGCTGATTGAGAAGCACCACGTCCTGCCCATCTATACCCAGGGCCACACCCTCTATATCGCCATGTCGGATCCGACCAATGTCTCGGCCCTTGAGGACTTCGGCTTCAGCTTCGGGCTCCATACCGAGGCGCTGCTGGTGGAGGAGAACAAGCTCACCGCCGCCATCGGCAAGCTGCTGGAGAGCGAAAACGACGCCCTCGGCATGGAGGATATCGACGAGGCCGAGATCTCCGACCTCGAGGTAAGCGACGAGAACAGCCGGCTGGACGAGAGCGTCAATACCGCCGATGACGACGCCCCCATCGTCAAGTACATCAACAAGATCCTGATGGATGCCATCAAGCGCGGTGCCTCCGACCTGCACTTCGAGCCCTATGAGTTCAAATATCGGGTGCGCTTTCGCATCGACGGGATTCTGCACGAAATCGCAACCCCGCCGGTCAATCTGGCCAACCGCTTCTCTGCCCGCCTCAAGGTGATGGCGCGGCTCGATATCGCCGAGCGGCGGCTGCCGCAGGATGGCCGCATCAAATTGAAGCTATCGCGCAACAAGTCTATGGATATGCGGGTCAACACCCTGCCCACCATGTGGGGGGAGAAGATCGTTATCCGTCTGCTCGACTCCTCGGCGGCCCGCCTCAATATCGAGCAGCTTGGCTTTGACGACCGCCAGAAGGCACAGTACCTGCGAGCCCTCTCGAAACCGCAGGGGATGATACTGGTCACCGGCCCCACCGGCTCGGGCAAGACGGTCTCGCTCTATACCGGCCTCAATATTCTCAACACCACCGAGGTAAACATCTCCACCGCCGAAGATCCGGTGGAGATCAATCTGCCGGGCGTCAACCAGGTACAGGTCAACCCCAAGGCGGGGCTCACCTTTGCCAGCGCTCTGCGCTCCTTCTTGCGGCAAGATCCGGATGTGGTGATGGTGGGGGAGATACGGGATCTCGAAACCGCCGAGATCGCCATCAAGGCGGCACAAACCGGCCACCTGGTGCTCTCAACCCTGCATACCAACTCGGCTGCCGAAACCCTGACCCGGATGATGAATATGGGGGTGCCCGCCTTCAATATTGCCTCTTCGGTCACCCTGATCATGGCCCAGCGGCTGGCCCGCAAGCTTTGCGACCACTGCAAGGCGCCGGAGGTAGTGCCGGAAGCCGAGCTGCTGGAACTGGGTTTTACCCCACAGCAGCTGGCAGCCGGCTTGCGACTGTTCAAACCGGTTGGTTGCAAGGAGTGTTCCGGTGGCTACAAGGGGCGAGTCGGCATCTACGAAATCATGCTAATGTCGGAAAATATCGCAAAATTGATCATGCAGGGGGCCAACTCCCTGCAAATTGCGGCGATTGCCCAGAAAGAGGGCATGCGCACCCTGCGCACCTCGGGACTGGAGAAGGCACGGCTCGGTGTCACCAGCCTGGCCGAGGTCAACCGGGTCACCACCAATTAAACCTCGCCAAGATGCGAGCAAGATGATCTACCAGCAAGCGACCAGATGGTGCCAAGCCGTTTGAGGATATTTATCAGGTCAGATGGTTCAGGGGCTCCCTGACCATCCGCCCAATTGCAGGATGCAAAGATGGCAACCCTAACGAAAAAGAACAACACCCCGAAAAAAGTCTTCGCCTTCCGCTGGCACGGGGTCAATCGCAAGGGGCAGAAGGTCTCCGGCGAGCTGCAGGCTGACAGCATCAATACCGTCAAGGCGGAGCTGCGCAAGCAGGGGGTAAACGTCACCAAGGTGGCCAAAAAATCCCAGGGGCTCTTCTCCAAGGGCGGCGCCAAGATCAAGCCGATGGATATCGCGATTATCTCCCGCCAGATCACCACCATGCTCTCCGCTGGCGTACCGCTGGTGCAAAGCCTGCAGATCATCGCCCGCAGCCACGAGAAAGCCGCCATGCGCGAGCTGATGGGTGAGATCGCCTCCGATGTTGAGACCGGAACCCCCATGTCGGAGGCGTTGCGCCGCCATCCCCGCCATTTTGACGATCTCTACTGCGATCTGGTTGAGGCGGGGGAGCAATCCGGTGCGCTGGAGACCATCTACGACCGTATCGCCACCTATCGGGAAAAGTCGGAAGCGCTCAAGTCGAAGATCAAGAAGGCCATGTTCTATCCCACCATGGTTATTCTGGTGGCCATAGTGGTGACTTCCATCCTGCTGCTGTTCGTCATCCCCCAGTTCGAGGATATCTTCAAGAGCTTTGGCGCCGAGCTGCCGGTGTTCACCCAGTTTGTCATCGGCATCTCACGCTTTATGCAGAACTGGTGGTATGTCTTCTTCGGCGGAGCTGCGCTCGCCATTTTCCTCTATGTACGCGCCTGGCGCGCCTCCCAGAAGGTAAGGGACAATACCGACAAGTTTGTGCTCACCATCCCGGTGGTCGGTATGATCCTGCACAAGGCGGCCATGGCCCGCTTTGCCCGCACACTCTCAACCACTTTCTCGGCCGGTATCCCGCTGGTGGATGCACTCATCTCGGCGGCCGGAGCCTCCGGCAACTATGTCTATCGCACCGCCGTTATGGCCATTCGCAACGAGGTGGTGGCCGGTATGCAGATCAACGTGGCAATGCGCACCGTCGATCTCTTCCCAGACATGGTGATCCAGATGGTGATGATCGGCGAGGAGTCCGGCGCTATCGATGATATGCTCTCCAAGGTTGCCACCATCTTCGAGCAAGAGGTGGACGACCTGGTCGATGGCCTTACCAGCCTGCTGGAACCCCTCATCATGGTGGTGCTCGGGGTGCTGGTCGGCGGCATGGTTATCGCCATGTACCTGCCCATTTTCAAACTTGGCGACGTGGTGGGTTGATTCATCAGGGCATGGAGCCAAAGCCATGCCCTTCACTCATTCAATAACTGACGGTTGGTTATGACACTTCTTCTCGAGCTGGCTCACGGCTTGCCATGGATCTTTTTTTCGCTGGTTTTTATCTTTTCCCTGATGATCGGCAGTTTCCTCAACGTAGTGATCCACCGCCTGCCCATCATGCTGGAGCGAGAGTGGCAGGCCGAGTATCGCAGCTACTTCTCCCCCGACGAAGAGGCCATCGCACCAGAGCGCTACAACCTGATGGTACCGCGCTCCGCATGTCCTCACTGTGGTCACCCCATTACCGCCATCGAGAACATTCCGCTGATGAGCTGGCTCTGGCTCAAGGGGCGTTGCCGCGACTGTCAGGCGCCCATCTCGGCCCGCTATCCGCTGGTAGAGCTGATAACAGCCCTGCTCTCGGTGGCCGTTGCCATGGTCATAACGCCGGGCTGGGGCACACTGGGCGCCCTGCTGCTGACTTGGGTATTGGTGGCCCTCACCTTTATCGATCTCGACAAGATGTTGCTGCCAGATCAGCTCACCCTGCCCCTGCTGTGGGGCGGTCTGCTGTTCAATCTGGCAGGTGGCTTCGTACCGCTGGCGGATGCCGTGATTGGCGCCATGGTCGGCTATCTGGTGCTCTGGAGCCTCTACTGGGCCTTCAAGCTGCTCACCGGCAAGGAGGGGATGGGCTATGGCGACTTCAAGCTGCTGGCGGCGCTGGGTGCCTGGCTCGGCTGGCAGGCGCTGCCGATCATATTGCTGCTCTCATCCCTGGTCGGCGCCGTGATCGGCATCAGCCTGATCGCCTTGCACAAACACCATCAGGGCAAGCCCATCCCCTTCGGCCCCTACCTCGCCATCGCGGGCTGGATTGCCCTGCTGTGGGGCGATACCATCACCAACTGGTATCTCTCTACCCTGCTTTGAGCAAGAGGCCCCCCATGTATGTAGTTGCTATTACCGGTGGTATCGGCAGTGGCAAGACCACCATCGCCAATCAGTTTGCCGAACTGGGTATCGAGGTGGTGGATGCCGATGTGATCGCCCGCGAGGTCGTAGAGCCGGGCACCCCGGCCCTTGCCACCATCGCCGACCATTTTGGCCCGGATGTGATTGAGCCGAGCGGTCAACTCGACCGTCGCACCCTGCGCGAGCGGGTCTTCAGCGACCCGCAGGCCAAGGAGTGGCTCAATGCACTGCTCCATCCGCTGATTCGCAGTGAAATGCTGCGCCAGTGTGCCGCAGCCAGTTCTCCTTACTGCCTGCTGGTGGTGCCGCTGCTGGTGGAGAACAAACTCACCGGCCTCGCCGACCGGGTGCTGGTGATCGATGTGGACGAAGCGACCCAGATTGAGCGCACCTGCCGTCGTGATGGCGTCAGCACCGAGCAGGCCAGAGCCATCATCGCAGCACAGGCCAGCCGGAAAGAACGGCTAGCTGCGGCGGATGATGTCATCGAGAACGCCAATGGCAGCGAAATGGCGATAAAAACGCGGATTTTGGCACTGCACGAGACATATCTGGCATTTGCCTCTCAACAACCCCGTCAACAGTGAGTACACTAGGCCGGTTTATGGCTGGCCAGGATTAGGCATGATTTACGATTTTCCCCTCAATGAAAAAAGCCGGACCTACCTGCGTCTGGAGTCCCTGTTTTCCCAAATTCGCGACAATCTGGAGAGCGAGCAATCCTGGGCCCATATCGCCTTCTTCAAAGGGCTGTTCGATCTGCAGGAGCTGCTGGAGCGTGGTGACTTGCGCGCTGACCTTATCAAGGATCTGGAGCGTCTCGGCCAACGTCTGAGCCACTGGGCCAGCCTGCCCGACGTCGATCTGGAGCAGATCAAACAGATGCAGCAAGAGAGCAGCCAGCTCTCCCGCAACCTGCTCAACTCGCCACGCCCGGGAGCCCGCCTGAAAGAGGATCGTCTGCTCGGTTCCATTCGCCAGCGCTTCTCCATCCCGGGTGGTCTGTGTGCCTTCGACGTGCCCCAGCTGCACCACTGGCTCGGAACCCCGGCCATCACCCGTCACCAGCAGATGCAGGGCTGGCTTAGCGACATCACCCTGCTGATGAACGCCATCACCCTGTTGCTGCGTCTGTGGCGTGAATCGGGCAGCTTCAGCGAGCAGGTTGCCAGCAACGGTTTCTTCCAGGACACCGCCGAGAGCGCCGAGCTGATCCGCATCAAGCTGCCGGGCAATCTGTTCTGCTACCCAACCCTGAGCGGCCACAAGAACCGCTTCGCCCTGCGCTTTCTGCCCACCGCAGAACAGCCGATTGGCGACGTGCCATTCCAGCTCGCCTGCTGCTAAGGAGGGCTTATGGTCACCAAGGTAAAGTGTCCGACCTGTCAGAGCGAAGTGGAGTGGGGCTCGCAGAGTCCGTTCCGACCTTTCTGCAGCAAACGCTGCCAGTTGATCGATCTCGGCGAGTGGGCTGATGAAGAGAAACGGATACCCGGGGAGATCAACCCGGATCTGCTGCCAGAGCAGGAAGAGGGCGATCAGTGGCTATAAGCCCCTGGTCACTCTCCGCTATAAAATAAAAAAGGGCCGATGGGCCCTTTTTTGATGCTTGTTTTTGCAACCGGTTCAAACCAGCAGGCCTTGAAGCCGCGCGACAATCGGACCGTTGGCATCGGGAAAGTGGTAGTTGTGCAGCTCGGCCACCGGCACCCACAGACACTCCTGCCCCTCCTTGCCGAACGGCTCGCCGCTGAAACGGGTCACCTTCCAGATATCCAGCAACACCTGCTTCTCGGGGTAGTCGTGCTGCAGTTCCATAAAGGGGGCACAATCCAATACCCGGATGCCGATCTCTTCCCACAGCTCCCGATCCAGCGCAGTCAGCAGATCCTCACCGGACTCCACCTTGCCACCGGGAAACTCCCAGCGATCCCCCTGATGGCGATCGGAGGAGCGTCTGGCGATGAAGATATCGCCCCGTTCATTCTCGATGACACCAACCGCCACCCAGATCCGTTTTTTCTGTTCCATCAATTACCTCTGTTCGCTTGTTGCCACCAATAACAAGGCGGGCTCTTGGCCCGCCTGTTATGGCATAGCGTCGATCAGGTCAACTGACCGTGGCAATGCTTGTATTTCTTGCCTGAACCGCACGGGCAGGGATCGTTGCGACCAACCTTCTGCTCATCGCGCACGAAGGTGGTGTGGCCCTCTTCACCTGCGGCCTGTTCATCGGCCAGCTGGCTCTCAGCCGCGGCATGGGTGTAGGTACGGGGAGCGGCTTCCGCCTGCTGGCGCTGCTGCTCTTCCATCGCTTCCACATCGCGCTCCTGCACCTGAACACGGCTCAGGATGCTGACCACGTCGCGCTTGAGGGTTTCCAACATCTGGGTGAACAGATCGAAGGATTCGCGCTTGTACTCCTGCTTGGGGTTCTTCTGGGCGTAGCCGCGCAGATGGATGCCCTGACGCAGGTGATCCATGGCCGCCAGATGCTCTTTCCACAGACCATCCAGAGTTTGCAGCATCACTGCCTTCTCGAAGTTGCGTAGCACCTCTTTGCCAACCAGCTCCTCCTTGTGGGCATAGAGCTTGGTGGCTTCGTCCAGAATGCGCTCGCGCAGCTTCTCTTCATACAGCTTGTCATCTTCCGCCAGCCACTGCTGCAGCGGCAGATCCAGCGCGAAGTCTGCCTTCAGGCGCGCTTCCAGACCCGGCACATCCCACATCTCTTCCAGAGACTGGGGCGGGATGTACTCGTCAATCACGCTGCCGTAGACATCATCACGGATAACGTGGATGGTCTCGGAGATATCGTTGGTATCCAGCAGCTCGTTACGCTGCTCGTAAACCACCTTGCGCTGGTCGTTGGCCACATCGTCAAACTCCAGCAAGCTCTTGCGGATGTCGAAGTTGCGACCTTCCACCTTGCGCTGGGCATTTTCGATCGCCTTGGTGACCCAGGGGTGTTCGATGGCTTCGCCCTCTTCCATGCCCAGCTTCTTCATCATGCCGGTCACGCGATCGGAGGCGAAGATCCGCATCAGGGTATCTTCCATGGAGAGGTAGAAACGGGAGGAGCCCGGGTCACCCTGACGACCGGAACGGCCGCGCAGCTGGTTGTCGATACGACGGGATTCGTGACGCTCGGTGCCGATAATGTGCAGACCACCGGCGGCCAGCACCGCATCGTGACGCACCTGCCAGGCGGCTTTCAGCTCGGCAATCTGCTCGCTGGTCGGGTTCTCCAGCTTGGCGATCTCCGCCTGCCAGTTGCCCCCGAGCACTATGTCGGTACCACGACCCGCCATGTTGGTGGCGATGGTGACCGCACCAGTCTGACCGGCCTGGGCGACGATCTCCGCTTCCATGGCGTGGAACTTGGCGTTCAGCACCTTGTGCGGGATCTTCTCCTTGGTCAGGATGCCGGAGAGCAGCTCGGAGTTCTCGATAGAGACGGTACCAACCAGTACAGGCTGGCCCTTGGCCACGCACTGACGGATATCTTCGATGATGGCGGCATACTTCTCATTGGCGGTCAGGTAGACCAGATCGCCCATGTCTTTGCGCACCATCGGCTTGTTGGTCGGGATAACCACGGTATCCAGGCCATAAATCTGCTGGAATTCAAAGGCTTCTGTATCTGCAGTACCTGTCATCCCCGCCAGCTTGTTGTAGAGACGGAAGTAGTTCTGGAAGGTGATGGATGCCAGCGTCTGGTTCTCGTTCTGGATCTTCACACCTTCCTTCGCTTCAACGGCCTGATGCAGACCATCGGACCAGCGACGACCCGGCATGGTACGGCCGGTGTGCTCGTCAACGATGACGATTTCGTCTTTCTGGACGATGTAGTCCACGTTGCGTTCGAACAAGGTGTGAGCACGCAGACCTGCATTGACGTGGTGCAGCAGGCTGATGTTGGAGGCGGAGAACAGGGAGTCGTTCTCGTCCAGCAGCCCCTCTTTCTTGAGCAGCTCTTCCACGAAGATCTGACCGTTTTCGGTCAGCAGGGCCTGACGGTTCTTCTCGTCCACCGTGTAGTGACCGTCGCCGGTGTACTCTTCGGTGTCTTCCTTGTCCTGCTTGACCAGCAGCGGGATCAGTTTGTTGACGCGAATATAGAGCTCTGAGCTGTCTTCAGCCGGGCCGGAGATGATGAGCGGAGTCCGGGCTTCATCGATAAGCACCGAGTCCACCTCATCCACCAGCGCGTAGTTGAGCGGGCGCTGTACGCGCTGCTCAGGCGAGAACGCCATGTTGTCGCGCAGGTAGTCGAAACCGAATTCGTTGTTGGTACCGTAGGTGATGTCGGCGGCGTAGGCGTCACGCTTCTGGGACGCATCCATGCCAGGCACGTTGCAATCGACGGTCATGCCGAGGAAGGCAAACAGCGGGCGGTTCGCCTCCGCATCACGCTTGGCCAGATAGTCGTTCACCGTCACCACGTGGACGCCGCGGCCACTCAGGGCGTTCAGGTAAGCTGGCAGAGTCGCAGTAAGAGTCTTACCTTCACCGGTTTTCATTTCCGCGATGCGGTTGGAGTTCAGCACCATGCCGCCGATCAGCTGCACGTCGAAGTGGCGCATGCCAAACACCCGCTTGGAGGCTTCACGCACGGTCGCGAACGCTTCCGGCAGCAACTGCTCCAGGGTCTCACCCTGCTCGATACGCTGACGATACTCAGCCGTTTTGGCCTGCAACTCGGCATCGGACAGAGCCTCGAACTGCGGCTCCATGGCATTGATCTGTTTTACAATTTTGCGCAAAGCCTTGAGCGTTCTGTCGTTCCGGCTGCCGATAATCTTGGTAAGCAGTGTGCTAATCATGGGTACCAACTATTTCTGGTTATAAAAGCGTTCCGTCACTGGAACCTGAAGAAAAAAACCTAACCCCGTCTGGCACTGAGAAAGCGTGCGGGGTTGACCTGACGACCATCTTTCAACACTTCGTAATGCAAATGAACCCCGGTCGCGCGACCGGTGCGTCCCATCAAGGCAATCTTCTGACCCTGATCAACCAGGGTGCCCACCTCGACCAACAACTTGGAGTTGTGGGCATAGCGGGTGACCAGGCCATTGCCGTGATTAATCTCCACCATATTGCCAAATTCCGGATGACGGCCCGCCCAGCTGACAATGCCGGGCCCAGTGGCCAGAATCGGGGTTCCGGGTTTGCCACGGAAATCGACCCCTTTGTGCATCTTGGCACGCCCGTTGAACGGATCGACCCGTCCACCAAACCCGGACGAGACCCAAACTCGCTCCTGTTTGACTGGCGTGCCGGAAATAAAACCGGCATCGGTGATATGGTGATTCATGATGAAAGATTCAAGTACCGACAGCTGCTCTTCGCGGCTGCTGAGCTGCTGGCTGAGGTGTTTCATCGAGGCCTGCAGCTCGTTGAGGCTCACTTCCAACTCTTCATCATAAGAAGGGCCGCCCATGGGGGGCAGCTCTTTGAAATTGAACTCGTCGGGATCGAGATCGGCCTGCTCGGTCAATCGTTCACCGAGGGCATTGAGACGGCCAAGCTGACCCTGCATGGTGCCCACCTGAGCAGCCAGCATCGCCAACTGTTCACGGGCTTCGTCACCACTCTGGTCAACGGACTGTTGCTCGGCAACGGCAAGCGCCACTTCCAGCGCCTCCATTTTCTGGTGCCAGCTCTGCCAGAGCCAACCACCACCAAGGGCCAACAGGGAGAAGAGAATACCGCCGACCCAGGCCAGACGTTGTTTGGGCAGGTGCAACTTGCGTCGCTGCTTGCCGTGGAGGATCAGGGTAATGCTCATAGAAATCAGTCTGCTCGGTCAGGTGCGGCCAGGAGCCTGCACGGGAAATAAAACCGGGAGATAATCGGTATTAAAGGATGGAGTAAACAAATGACGGAACGTCGGTGCGGAGAGAGGACCGACGTTCCGTTGCACAGCTATCAGGCCAGAACCAGACCGTTATCGTAGTAAGCGATAGGCGCTTTGTCGCCCTCACCCTCGAAGGTCACCAGTTCCCAAGCCTCCTGCTCGGCCAGCAAGGCACGCAGCAGCTTGTTGTTCAGGGCATGTCCGGTCTTGTAGGCACGGAACTCACCGATGATGCTGCGGTTACACATGTAGAGGTCACCGATCGCGTCCAGCATCTTGTGCTTGACGAACTCGTCCTCATAACGCAAACCGTCTTCGTTCAGCACCCGATAGTCGTCCAGTACCACGGCGTTTTCCAGGCTTCCGCCCAGCGCCAGGTTCTGGGAACGCAGGTACTCGATATCACGCATGAACCCGAAGGTACGGGCACGGCTGATCTCTTTCACGAAGGAGGCACCGGAGAAATCCAGTACGCAACGCTGATTGCGACCTTCAAAGACCGGATGCTGGAAATCGATCTCGAGATCCATCTTGAAGCCGTTGCGATAGGGGTGGAATTCCGCCCACTTGTCGCCGTCTTCAACCCGGATGCTCTTCTTGATCCGCACAAACTGCTTGGCAGCATTCTGCTCACGGATCCCGACTTCCTGCAGCAGGTAGATAAAGGGATGCGCACTGCCGTCCATCACCGGGATCTCGGGCGCGTCAACCTCGACATAGAGGTTGTCGATCCCCATCCCGGCCAGCGCGGCGGAGAGGTGCTCAATGGTAGAGACACGGACACCGGCTTCGTTGACCAGAGCGGTACAGAGCACGGTATCGCGCACCTGATCGGCATTGGCTGGCAGCTCCACCACAGGATTCAGGTCGGTACGCAAGTAAACGATTCCTGTGTTCACAGGCGCCGGACGGAACGTCATGGTGACTTTCCGGCCCGAATGCAGGCCGACACCAGTCGCCTGTACACTCGTTTTCAAGGTTCTTTGTCTAATCATGGGTGTACCCTAAACAGCTTAAAATCCGGACCAGATGGTCGTTGGCAGGCCATCTTAGCACATTCCTTGAACAACAAACAAACAAGAGCCATAAGAGGCTTAGTCTGCCTGCTTGCGCAGGAACGCCGGAATATCCAGGTAATCCGGTTCACGACGGGCTTGCGGTTCGGCGTTGACCACCTTGGCCGGGGCTTCGTCCATCACGCGGCCTTGCATCATGTCGCTAACCAGCGGCTGACGCACCGGACGCTCTTGCACCTGGCTGCTCTTAACCAGAGTGATGTCCGGCTTGCGCTCGGCACCGATACCGGTAGCAACCACGGTCACACGCAGCTCGTCGTGCATTTCCGGATCGATTACGGTACCCACAACTACAGTGGCGTTCTCGGAAGCGAAGGCCTTGACCGCGTTACCCACGGTTTCGAACTCTTCGATGGTCATGTCCATACCGGCGGTGATGTTGACCAGGATGCCACGGGCACCGGCCAGATCCACGTCTTCCAGCAGCGGGCTGGAGATGGCTTTCTCGGCCGCTTCTTCGGCACGGTCATCACCGGAGGCGGAACCGGTACCCATCATGGCGGTACCCATTTCGCGCATTACGGTACGCACGTCCGCGAAGTCGACGTTGATCAAGCCCGGACGGGTGATCAGCTCGGCAATGCCCTGTACCGCACCAAGCAGTACATCGTTGGCAGCCTTGAAGGCGTCCAGCAGGGAGATACCGCGACCCAGCACCTTCAGCAACTTGTCGTTGGGGATGGTGATCAGGGAGTCAACATTTTTGGAGAGCTCTTCGATACCGTGCGCAGCGAAGCCCATCCGCTTCTTCCCTTCAAAGGAGAACGGCTTGGTCACCACAGCAACGGTCAGGATGCCCATCTCGCGGGCCACTTCGGCCACGATCGGCGCAGCACCGGTACCGGTACCACCACCCATACCGGCGGCGATGAACACCATGTCGGAACCGGTCAGCAGCTCACGCAGTGCTTCGCGATCTTCCATGGCCGCATCACGACCCACTTCCGGATTGGCTCCGGCACCCAGACCCTTGGTGATGCCACCGCCGATCTGCAGGGTAGTGTTGGCGCTGGAGTTACGCAGTGCCTGGGCATCGGTGTTGACGGTAATAAACTCAACACCCTCAATATTTTGACGAACCATGTGCTCGACAGCGTTACCGCCGCCGCCACCTACACCGATCACTTTAATGACGGCTTCGTCAGTGTGGCTATCCATAAATTCAAACATGTTGTCTCTCCGCTTTATTTGCCTGACTCAGCAAAATTCTTAGAACTCGCCACGCAGCCAGTTGCTAACCCGTTTGACCAGGCCACCGACGCTTGCCTTGGCGGCATATTCTTTGTTGCTACCTGTGGCTTGATGGGTGCGGCCGTACTGCAGCAACCCGACCGCAGTCGAGTACACCGGTGCCTGCACGTAATCACTCAAACCACGTATGTTCATGGGCTCTCCCACCCGGACCTGGCTCTGGAAGATCTGCTCTGCACACTCCACAATGCCTTCAATCTGGGCAGCGCCGCCGGTCAAGACCACACCGGCTGCCAGCTGATGCTTGACCCCCTGCGCTTTCAACTCGCTTTGTACCCGCACCAGCTCATCATTCACCATGGAGAGCAACTCGGTGTAACGGGGCTCAATCACTTCAGCCAGTGTCTGCCGTTGCAGGCTGCGCGCCGGGCGACCGCCGACACTGGGTACTTCAATATTGTCTTCCTTGCTGACCAGACGACCGAGGGCGCAACCGTAGCGCACCTTGATCGCTTCCGCGTCGAGCGGCGGCGTGCCGAAGGCATAGGCGATGTCGCTGGTCACAGTGCTGCCAGCGTACGGGATCACCTTGGTGTGGCGCAGGGCACCGCCGGTAAACAGCGACATGTCCATGGTGCCGCCACCGATGTCCACCACGCAGACACCCAGCTCTTTCTCGTCTTCGGTCAACACGGCATAGCTGGAGGCCAGCGCGGAGAAGATCAGTTGATCCACGCGCAAACCGACCTTCTCCACACACTTCTCAATGTTGCGAGCCATGTCGTTGTGGCAGGTGATCAGGTGAACCTTGGCCGCCATCCGCACACCGGAGAGGCCGACCGGATTCTTGATCCCTTCCTGATAATCGATCGCAAACTCCTGAGGCAGGACATGCAGCACGCGCAGCTCGTCGGAGAGGCGAACTGACTTGGCGGTGTGGATCACGTTGTCCACATCCTCCTGCGTCACCTCTTCATCAGAGATGGGCACCATACCGGTCTCGTTGCGGCAGTCGATATGCTTGCCGGACAACCCCAGATAGACCGAGCTGATCTGGCAATCTGCCATCATCTCGGCCTCTTCCACCGCGCGGCGCAGTGACTTGACCACGGAGTCGAGGTCATTGACCCCGCCCTTCTCCATTCCGCGAGAAGCGTGACTGCCCATACCGATGACGTTCAGTTCACCGTCCGGCAATACTTCCCCGACCAGAACCGCCACCTTGGTTGTGCCGATATCCAGTCCGACAATCAAATTCCTATCTGCGGTGTTGGTCATGCACTTTCTCTTCGCTCTTCTTCCAGCCAACTGCCATTCCGGTGTCGTATCGAAGATCCACGTAGGCGACTTGCGCACGGGGTTCGATAACCGGGAAGGCATCGATAAACCGCTGCAACCGGAGCGCAATGTCATTGCGTCCCAGGAACAGCTTGATATTGCCATCCAGGGTCAGTTCCCAGGCATGGCGGGGGGTCAGATTCACCCCCAGCAACTTGTATCCCTTGGCAGCCAGTTGCGACTCGTACTGCCGACTCTCTTTCAACACCCGGGCGGCCTGATCATCCGGCCCCGACAACTGCATCAGCGGCGTCTTGACCCGATCCGGGGCGCTGAACACCTTGCCCTTGGTGTTGACGAAGCGGTTGCCGTTCCAGCGCGCCGCTACGTCCTGTTCCGTCAGGTAGACCTTGATCTTGTTCGGCCACTTCTTGCGTACCGATACCGAGGCCACCCATGGCAAGGCATTGAGCCTTGCCTGCAATTCATTGACGTCCAATTCGAAGAAGTTGCGCAGCTCGGCGCCATCCAGCACGGCCATCCGCAGCTCTTCAGTTTGCAAATACTGGTGTTGCCCCTGCAGCAACAGCTCGCTCATGGGCAACCGGTTGGCATCTGTCAGCCAACCTTTAACATCCAGCGCCGTCCGGTAGCAGCCCCATATCACCAGCAGGAAAAACGCTACCCCTGCGATGAAGCCACCCTTGGTGCGCCCCTGTGCCCTTGCCTCCACCCGATCGATCCCCGTGTAACGCGCTAAACCGGCCTTTGACAGACCGGTTCGCCATTATATAGGCCCCGGCTTGGCGGTCAAAATACTCATTGGGCCCTCAGGCGCCAGATTTCATGCTATCTATGCTCAATTTCATCTCTCCGAGACGACGGGCCAGTGCCCCGACGTTCCCGGCGCCTTGAGTCAGCACCAAATCCCCCTCGCCGATCAGGTCGGCCAGCACGGCTGGCACGTCATCCGGTGTAGCGACGAAGATGGGTTCCAGGTTGCCACGCGAGCGAATGGAGCGGCACAGTGCCCGTCCATCAGCGCCCGGGATCGGCTCCTCACCGGCAGCATAAACCTCCAGCATCACCAGCACGTCAACCTTGGAGAGCACATCGGCGAAGTCCTCGTAGAGGTCGCGGGTGCGGGTATAACGGTGGGGCTGGAACACCATCACCAGACGCTTCTCGGGCCAACCGGCACGGGCGGCATTGATGGTGACCTTCACTTCGCTCGGGTGGTGTCCGTAATCGTCCACCAGCATCGCCTTGCCGCGACCGGTTTCAAACTCGCCATACTGCTGGAAGCGACGACCGACCCCTTCAAATTTGGCCAGTGCAGAGATGATGGCCTCGTCGCTAACACCGTCCTCTGTCGCGACAGCTATCGCCGCTGCAGCGTTCAATGCGTTGTGAATACCCGGCAAATTGAGGGTCACCTGCAGCTCGCCCGCCTCTTTGCGGCGAACACGGAAGCAGCTGTGGTTGGTGGTCTGGACAAAATCCAGCACCTGCACATCGGCATCGTCGGAGAGGCCATAGGTCAGGGTCGGACGGGCAATCTCGGGCAACATGCCACGGATCACCGGATCATCGATGCAGACCACCGCCAGTCCGTAGAAGGGCAGATTGTGCAGAAACTCGATGAAGGTGGCCTTCAGCTTGGAGAAGTCACCGCCGTAGGTGTCCATGTGATCCGCTTCGATGTTGGTCACGATAGAGACCATCGGCTGCAGATGCAGGAAAGAGGCGTCGCTCTCGTCCGCCTCGGCAATCAGGTAGCGGCTGCTGCCCAGGCGGGCATTGGTGCCAGCACTGTTGAGCAGGCCACCGATGACGAAGGTCGGGTCGCGGTCGGCTTCGGCATAGATACTCGCCACCAGACTGGTGGTGGTGGTCTTGCCGTGGGTACCGGCGATGGCGATACCGTGGCGGAAACGCATCAGCTCGGCCAGCATCTCGGCGCGACGAACCACCGGAATACGTAGCTCGCGGGCGGCCAGCAGCTCCGGGTTGTCCTGCTTGATGGCGGTAGAGACCACCACCACGCTGGCACCCTCAACGTGTTCGGCACTGTGACCGACGAAGATGTGAGCGCCCAGTCCGGCCAACCGTTCAGTCACAGCATTGCGAGCCAGATCCGAACCCGTTACCTGATACCCTTCGTTGGCAAGCACTTCGGCGATCCCGCCCATACCGGCACCACCGATGCCGATAAAGTGGATGCGACGCACGCGGCGCATTTCGGGGATCACAGTACGCAGTTTTGCCAGTTCAACCTTGGTCATAATCGTCTCTTTAGTCTGCCGCAGGCCATGTACCGTCAAAGCTCGGCTGCACAGCGGCATCAATACATACAGGTACAAGGTTGCACGGTGTCACCACTGCAACCTTGCTCATTAATCTTTACCACGCTGCCCGGTTGCGAGCTGTTTGCACTCATCTGCAACCCGCTCGGCCGCATCGGTGATAGCGACGCGGCGAGCCGCTTTCGCCATGTTAAACAGGGTCTCCCGGCGACCAGCCAACCAGGTCAGGCGCGCCGCCAGCGATGCGGTATTCAGCTCGGACTGGGGCAGAAACTCGGCTGCACCGCCGTCGACCAGGGTCAAGGCGTTACGGGTCTGGTGATCATCCACCGCATGGGGCAATGGCACGAAAATGGCGGCCACACCGGCGGCAGCCACTTCGGAAACGGTCAGGGCACCGGCACGGCAGACCACCAGGTCGGCCCAGGCGTAGGCGCTGGCCATATCCTTGATAAATTCACTCACCTCGGCATTGATGCCGTGCTGGGCATAGGCAGCAGACACCGTCTCGGCATTGCCCTTGCCACACTGGTGACGCACCTCGATAGGCACACCAGCCGCCGCCACCGCAGCGGGTACCTGCTGGTTGAGCACCCGGGCACCCAGGCTGCCACCGACGATCAGCAGATGCAGCGGCTCGGCTTCGCTGCGAAGCTGCGGATCCGGCAGGGCGACCACTTCGGGACGCACCGGATTGCCTACCACGGCGGTACGGCGGCTCGGCGCGAAGGCGCCCGGAAATGCCATCAACACCCGCCTGGCGATACGGGCCAGCAGCTTGTTGGTCATGCCGGCAGCGGCATTCTGCTCATGGAGCAGCAGCGGGATGCCGGAGAACCAGGCAGCCACGCCACCCGGGCCGGAAGCAAAACCGCCCATGCCGAGCACCACATCAGGACGAACGGTCTTGAGTACCTGACGCGCCTGCAGGATCGATTTGACGATGCGATAGGGCGCCACCAGCAGTCGCTTGATGCCGTTGCCACGCACCCCCTGAATATCGATGAAGGAGATGGGATAACCGTGGGCTGGCACCAGTTCCGCCTCCATCCGGTCGGCAGTGCCGAGCCAGTGGACAGTCCAGCCCTGGGCCTTCAGGCGATCGGCCACGGCCAGACCGGGAAAGACATGCCCCCCGGTACCACCTGCCATCACCAACAGAGTCTTGCTCACTAAACCTCCCGCACGCGCGCCTGGGCAGTCGCCTGACGCAACTCAAAATCGATTCGAATCAACATGCTCACCGCCACTGTCATGATGATGAGACTCGAGCCACCGTAACTGACCAGCGGCAGGGTCAACCCCTTGGTCGGCATCATGCCGCTGGCTGCGCCAACGTTGACGAAAGTCTGGAAACTGAACCAGATGCCGATACCGATAGCCAGATAGCCATCATAGAGGCGGTCGGCTTGCAGGGCGCGATGCCCCAGCTTCAACGCCTTGATCGCCAACGCAAAGATGAGACACAGGGCGCCCAGTACCCCGACGTAACCCAGCTCTTCGCCGAGGATCGCAAACACGAAGTCGGTATGCGCTTCCGGCAGGTACTCCATCTTCTGGATGGAGTTGCCGAGCCCTTCGCCAAACCAGCTGCCACGGCCAAACGCCATCAGCGACTGGGTCAACTGGTAGCCACTGCCAAACGGATCGGCCCAGGGATCCATAAAAGAGGTCACCCGACGCATCCGGTATGGCTCGACGATGATCAGCATGATCACCCCACCAAGACCGCCACCGATAAGGATCATGAACTGCCACAGTTTGGCGCCAGCCAGAAACAGCATGCCGAACGAGGTGACGAACATCACCACGGTCGACCCCAGATCCGGTTGCAGCAGCAACAGGATCGCCAACACCCCGAATACTGCCAAGGGCTTCAGGAAGCCAAGCCAGGCTTCACGCACCTCGTTCTGACGCCGCACCAGATAACCGGCTAGATAGACGAATAGGGCCAGCTTGCCAAACTCGGCCGGCTGCAGGTTGAAGGGGCCCAGTGGCAGCCAGCGCACCGCACCGTTGACATTGCGCCCGACCACCAGCACCAGTACCAGCAGCAGAATGGCCAGCAACAGCATGGGTCCGTTGTACTCCTGCCAGCGCGCCATCGGCACCTGCAACACAAACCAGGAGATACCGAGCGCCATCACCAGAAACATGGCGTGACGCTTCACAAACATGAAGGGATCATCCCCCAGGGAGATCCCCTCCGGGATCGAGGCTGATGCCACGATCACCACCCCGACCGCCATCAGGGAGAGCGCCAGCAACACCAACTGCCGGTCATAGAGGCCGGCAGGGCGCGCCGGCAATAGCCAGCGCTGGAACAGACCTGCGGCTGCGCGAAGGACATTCATAGCGCCATCACCATCTCGGTAAAGCGATCGCCACGCACCTCGAACGACTTGAACTGATCGAGGCTGGCACAGGCTGGCGCCAGCAGCACCCAGTCACCGGGCTTGGCATCGGCAGCCGCCTTGGCAACCGCAGTGGCCAGGTCGGCCACCCGTTCGGTCTGCTCGCCCAGCGCCAGCAGCACCTCGGCATCCTGACCGAAGCAGTACATGTGATCGATCTGGTTGCCCAGCAGCGCCTGGATCGGGCCAAAATCCTGCCCCTTGCCCTGACCACCGGCCAGCAGCAACAGGCGCCCCTTGACCGACTCGCGCACACCGGCAACGGCAGCTAGCGTAGCTCCCACGTTGGTGGCTTTGGAGTCGTTGATCCAGCGCACCCCGTTCACTTCGCGCACGAAACGGGCACGGTGGGGCAAGCCTTCAAAGCGGCGCAGCACGGTGAGCTGGGCAGCGCGGGGAATGCCGACCGCATCGCACAGCGCCATGGCGGCCAGCGCGTTGGCCTGATTGTGGGCACCGACGATCTTCATCTCGTCCACCGCCAGCAGCGGCTCGCCGTGCAGGGTCAACCAGTAGCGGCCATCCAGCAGGCAGCGGCCATAGCCATTGCAGTCAAGACCGAAGCTCTGCCACACCTGACCCACATCGGGCAAAGTCTGGGGATCGTCGCGATTGACCAGAATGTGTTTGGAGTGCTGATGGATCTCCATCTTGGCGGCGCGGTAGTCGGCCATACCCTGATAGCGATCCATGTGATCTTCAGAGAGGTTCAGCACCACAGAGGCAGCAGCACGCAAACTGTGAGTGGTCTCCAGCTGGAAGCTGGAGAGCTCCAGTACGCAGAGATCCATCGGCTGCTTGAGCAGCTCCAGCGCAGGCGTACCGATATTGCCGCCCACGCCCACCTTGAGCCCGGCTTCGGCAATCATCTCACCCACCAGGGTCGTGACAGTGCTCTTGCCATTGGAACCTGTGATGGCGATGACCGGTGTCTCGGTCTCGCGAACGAACAACTCGATATCGCCGACGATCTGCACACCACATTCGGCAGCCGCTTTCAATTCAGGGGTAGCCAGGGCAATGCCCGGGCTCGCGACGATCATATGCGCCTGTTTGAGTCGCTCACCATCCAGCCCGTAAATGAGTTCCACCTCGGCAGGTAGTTGATCCTTGCCGGGCGGGTTGGCGCGAGTGTCCATCACCAGTGGGGTGACACCACGGCCGAGGAAGTAGTCGACGCAGGAGAGTCCGGTTTTGCCGAGTCCGATAACGATGACCATGGCCTTACCTCACCTTCAGGGTGGCAAGACCCAGCAGCACCAGCACGAGGGTGATGATCCAGAAACGCACGATAACGCGCGGCTCCGGCCAGCCCTTCTTCTCGTAGTGGTGATGGATCGGCGCCATGCGGAAGATCCGCACGCCGCGCAGCTTGTAAGACCCCACCTGCAGGATCACCGAGACAGTCTCCATCACGAAGACACCGCCCATGATCACCAGCAGGAACTCCTGGCGTACCAGCACGGCGATGGTGCCGAGCGCGCCGCCCAATGCCAGGGAACCGACGTCCCCCATGAAGACCTGTGCCGGATAGGTGTTGAACCAGAGAAAGCCCAGACCTGCCCCGACGATGGCAGTACAGACGATCACTAGCTCGGAGGTATAGGGAACATAGGGAATATGCAGGTAACTGGCGAAGTTGACGTTGCCGGTTGCCCAGGCGATAAACGCAAAGCCGCCCGCCACCATCACGGTCGGCATGATGGCCAAGCCATCCAGACCATCGGTCAGGTTGACCGCGTTGGAGGTACCAACAATGACGAAATAGGTGAGCAGGATAAACATCAGGCCAAGTTGCGGCATCACATCCTTGAGGAAGGGCACCACCAGCTGGGTCTGACCATCATGGGTGGCCGTGGCGTAGAGGAATACAGCCACTCCCAGCGCAACGGCGGATTGCCAGAAGTACTTCCAGCGGGCGATCAGGCCGTCGGTATTCTTGCGCACCACCTTAAGGTAGTCGTCGGCAAAGCCGATGGCGCCATAGGCACCCAGCACAAACAGCACCAGCCAGACATAGGGGTTGTCGAGGCGGCACCAGAGCAGCACAGACGTGAAAATCGCAGCAATGATCATCAGACCACCCATGGTCGGAGTGCCCCGCTTGCTGAGGTGGGACTCGGGACCATCGTTGCGGATCACCTGACCGAACTTCAGGATCTGCAGGCGACGAATGAGGCGCGGCCCCATCCAGAGCGCAACTCCCAGACCGGTAATGATCGACAGGATGGCGCGAAACGTCAGGTAGGAGAAGACGTTGAAGAAGGTGAAGTGCGGGGTGAGCAGTTCGGCCAGCCAGACTAGCATGTGGCTGACTCCTGATGGCCTTTGACCATCTCGACGATATCTTCCATGCGGGAGCCACGGGCACCCTTGACCAGAATCGAAATTTCCTGATGTGTATTTATCATTTGCGCAAGCACTTCAAACAACGACGCCTTGTTATCGAAATGTCGGCCAGCCGCGGCATCTGCGGTATAGCGACTATGTTCCCCTACTGTCAGCACGGCATCCAGACCGCACTCGCGGGCATGACGGCCAACCCGGGCATGTTGCTCGGCAGACTCCTCACCCAGTTCCCGCATGTCGCCAAACACCAGCACCTTAAAGCCGCTCATGGCGGTCAAGGCATCGATGCCCGCCAGCACGGACTCCACGCTGGCGTTGTAGGTATCATCCACCAGGGTCAGACCGCCCCAGTGCTGAACACAGAAGCGTCCCTTGACCGGAGCCATCTGCTCCAGACCGGCTTTGACCGAGGCCAGAGAAGCACCGAGTGCCAGGGTACCGGCAGCAGCAGCCAGCGCATTGGCCACGTTGTGGCGACCCGGGATCGCCAGAGTCAGGCTCAGCTCACCCTGCGGGGTCACCATCACGAACTCGGCGCAGCCTTGTTCGTTGAGCACAAGGTTGCGCGCGTGGAACGGCTGGCTCTGATCGTCGATGGAGAAGGCGCACTGAATGCCGCGTTCCCGCCACTTCGGCCAGAATTCGTTGTCGGCGTTGACGATGGCCGCGCCGCCCTCGCTCAGCCCCTCAAAAATTTCGCTCTTGGCGTGGAACACACCTTCCAGCGAGCCGAAGCCCTCCAGATGGGCCGCCGCCACGTTGTTGATGATGGCGGCATCGGGTTTGGCCAGCGAGGTAGTCCAGGCGATCTCGCCCGGATGGTTGGCACCCAGCTCCATCACTGCAAACCGGTGTTGCGGCTCGAGGCGCAGCAGGGTGAGCGGCACGCCCACCTCGTTGTTGAAGTTGCCAGCGGTGGCCAGCACTTCCCCTTCGTTGCGCAGGATGGCGGTTGCCATCTCCTTCACCGTGGTCTTGCCGCAGCTGCCGGTAATGGCCAGCACTTTCGGGTTGATGCGCTCGCGTACCAGCTTGCCGAGTCGGCCCAGTCCTTTCAGACTGTCGGTCACCACCAGCTGGGGGATGGCCAGCGGCAGCTCACGCTCGACCAGCAGGGCAGAGGCCCCTGCCTGAACGGCCTGCTCGCAAAAATCGTGGGCATCGAAGCGCTCGCCGCGCAGGGCAACGAACAGGGCACCCGCGCCCAGAGTACGGGTGTCGGTACTGACGACGCTGATCTCGCCATCGTTACCAATCAGACGGGCATCGAGTACCTGAGCCAGCTCGGCAAGCCTGAGGGTCATCATTTGAATGACTCCAATAATGTGTGCAAGGCGGCCGCAACGGTTTCCCGGTCGCTGTAGTGCCGCTTGTCGGTTCCAATGATCTGATAATCCTCGTGACCCTTACCGGCCACCAGGATGATGTCCTGTTTGCTCGCCTGACCGATGGCCAGCGCAATCGCCTTGACCCGGTCGTGCTCCACCTGCACCGCAGCAGGATCGCGAAGACCCGCCACCATGTCGGCCATGATCCGGGCCGGCTCCTCGGTACGGGGATTGTCGTCGGTCAGGATCACGCGATCCGCATACTGCTCGGCCATGGCGGCCATCATGGGGCGCTTGCCGCGATCGCGGTCGCCACCACAACCAACCAGACACCAGAGCTGCCCTGTGCAGTGCACCCGCAGGGCCTGCAATGCCTTCTCCAGAGCGTCCGGGGTGTGGGCGTAATCGACCACCGCCAGCGGCGTATCACCACCGCCAAAGCACTCCATGCGACCGGTTACCGGCTGCAATTTCGGGGCCGTTGCCAGCAGCTCGTGGAAGTCGTAACCGAGCACCAGCATCACGCCCATCGCGGCCAGCACATTGCTGACGTTGAAGCGCCCGAGCAAGGGGGCGGATAATACACCATTCCCCCAGCTGGAGTTAATCTGCGCGCGAAAACCTTGCTGGTGAAAATCGAGCTGCTGCGCCGTTAATTGACGGCCAGAATGGTGTTCAATCGGGCCATTAACGCTAAACGCCACCGCTGCCGGGTATTTTCCGAGCCACTTGGCACCCAACTCGTCATCGCGGTTGATCACCGCATTCGACTCATCGACCAGCTGCAGCAACTGCTCTTTGGCCGCACCATAGGCTTCCATGGTGCCGTGATAATCGAGGTGATCCCGGCTCAGGTTGGTGAAAACGGCAGCGGCAAAAGGCAGTGCGGCAACACGATGCTGCACCAGACCATGGCTGGAGACCTCCATCGCCACCAGATCCGCCTCCTGCGCTTGCAGCGCAGCCAGATTGGCTTGCACCTGCACGGCGCTGCCGGTGGTATTTTCCGCTTCGATCAAATTGCCAAACAGGCCGTTGCCGATGGTCCCCATCACACCCGCCTTGCCACCCAGCAGGGTGCGCCAGTTGGCGACCAGCAGTGCCGTAGTGCTCTTGCCGTTGGTGCCGGTGACCCCGACCAGATCCAATTTTTGGGCTGGCTGATCGTAGAAATAGCCCGCAAGAGCAGAGAGGTGAGCGGGCAGATCCCGCATCCCGATACAGGGAACCGGAGTCGATGGTGGGATAAATTCACCATCCTCCTCAAACACAACAGCGGTCGCTCCCTGAGCCACCGCCTGCTCGATAAACCGTCTGCCATCCACCTGATGACCGCAAATGGCCACGAAGAGCGTGCCGGGCCTGACCCGCCGACTATCCAGCTGGATATCGGTCAGAGTGAGCGCCGGCGCCTGAATACCGAAGGGGCGCAGTAATGCATCAAGTGCGCGGGACAAGAGGAGCCTCCGTACGGGCAAGTTTGGCGGGCACCGCTGTGGGCACCGCATCAGGACGAATATTGAAGAGTTGCAGTACCCCGCCCATGGCCTCTGCAAACGGCGGGGTCGCCACGGCACCGCCATAGTAGGCACTACCTTTTGGCTCGTTAATCACCACCACCATGACGAAACGGGGATTACTGGCAGGGGCAAAACCGGCAAACCAGGCCATGTAATCCTTGCCGTAGCCTCCGGCAACTGCGACCTTGGCGGTACCACTCTTGCCACCGACCCGATAACCCGGAATCTTGGCCTTGGGAATAGCGTTGTCGACTACGTACTCCAGCGCCTGCAGCATGGCGGAGGCGTTGTTGTGATCGATCACCTGCTCACCCTTGGGCGGCGTGGTCACCTTGACGATGGAGATGGGCACTCGCTTGCCCTTGTTGGCCAGGGTGGCGTAGGCGGAAGCCAGTTGCAGCGGGGTAACCCGCAGACCATAACCAAACGAAAGGGTCGCCCGCTCGATATCGGACCAGCGCCGACGCTGAGGCAACATACCACCGCTCTCGCCCATCAGTCCGCTGCCGGTATCCATACCGAAACCGAACATACTGAGGGTGTTGATCATCTCTTGGGCCGGCATCCGCAGGGCAATGCGCGACATGCCGATGTTGGAGGAGTAGCGCAGGATATCGTAAAGGTTGGTCGCCTTGTGAATACTGACGTCCTTGATCTGCTTGGCACCGATAAAGAGCGGACCACCGGGAATGAAATCCTTCCAGCTGGTGACACCCGCCTGCAAGGCACTTAGCAAAATCAGCGGCTTGACTGTGGAGCCCGGCTCGTAGGTATCGGTCACCACCCGGTTGCGTACCCGGAAACTCTGATACTGGCCGCGGTTGTTCGGGTTATAGGAGGGGGTATTGACCATGGCGAGCACTTCGCCGGTCTTGATATCCAGCATCACCATGGAGCCGGACGTTGCCTTGTTCTCGTCGGTTGCTCGCTTGAGCGCCCGATAGGCCAGAGCCTGTACCCGCTGATCGATGCTGAGCTGCAGATCGTTGGCGTTCTTGCCCTCTTTGACGATACCAAGACGCTCGATGACCCTGCCCTGCCGGTCCTTGCGCACCCGCATCTCGCCCGGTGTCGCCGTCAGCCACTCGTTGTAGCTGCGCTCGATCCCCTCGATCCCGTTGCCATCGATGTTGGTTACCCCCACCAGGTGGGCACTGATTTCGCCAGTCGGATAGAAGCGGCGCGACTCGGGACGCAGATAGACACCACCCAGCTTGAGCCCCTTGATGTATTCAGAGACAGCGGGCGTTACCTGACGCTGCAGATAGACGAAGCGCTTGCTGGGGTTGGCGATACGTTGCTTGAGAGTATTGATATCGATTTTGAGGACTGCTGAGAGCGCCATCCAGGCCCGCTCATTGTGGATAGCGCCGGACTCGTGCACCGTCTTGGGATCGGCCCAGACCGCCTCGACCGGAACGGAAACAGCCAGCTGTTCACCATTGCGATCGGTGATCATGCCGCGCACCGCTTGGGTGGAGGTTGTTCGCAGAGAGCGCATGTCCCCCTCCTGACGCAGACGATCCGGATTGATCACCTGGATCCAGGCCAGACGGAGGATCAGCCCGACAAAGGCGATGCCGATGAATACGACCAGCGTGCGGAAGCGCCACGGATAGATAGATGGCGCTTTAACGTTCGCTTTAGCGGTTTTGGCTGTAGCCTTCCGTTTCATGGCAGAGTAATTACCTTCTCGGTGGTCACCAGAGGGCGACCCATTTGCAACTTGTCCATGGCCAGCGTGGCGACCCGGGAGTGTTCCGCCAGAGTGCCCTGCTCCAGCAAGAGGTGGCGCCATTCGATATTGAGGCGATCCTCTTCCGCCATCAGGTCATTCTGTTTGGCGGTGAGGCCACGGGTCATGTTGGTCACCAGGATCACGGCAAACGCGGTCACCAGTACGGCAACCGACAGAAAAATCTGCAGCTTGTGCCGCCAGAGATCGGCAACGATCTCCTTGGCTAGGTGGACACGTACTTCGCTCATCGCTTACTCCGCCAGCCGCTCGGCGACCCGCAGCACCGAGCTGCGCGAACGGGTGTTTTCAGAGACCTCATGATCAGAAGGCTTGAGCGCCTTGCCGACCGACTTCAATTTGCGACCGCCAGCCAGCTGGGCCTCGGTCAAGGGAATGCCGTAGGGCACTTCAGGCCCCTTCTCGTGCTTGCGAATGAAGTGTTTCACCAGCCGGTCTTCCAGCGAGTGGAAGCTGATCACAGACAGACGGCCATGTGGTGCCAGCACGTCCAATGCACCGTTGAGCGCGGTTTCGATCTCGTCCAGCTCGCTGTTGATATAGATGCGGATGGCCTGGAAACTGCGGGTTGCCGCATGCTTGCCCTTCTCCTTGCTCGGATTGACCCGGGCAATCATCTCAGCCAGCTGACGGGTACGCACGTAAGGCTCGGTCACCCGGTCGTGGACGATGGCGCGGGCGATCTTCTTGGCAAAGCGCTCCTCACCGAAGGTCTTCAGCACCCAGGCGATATCATCCACATCGGCCTTGGCAAGCCACTCGGCGGCGCTCTGGCCGGAAGTGGGGTCCATCCGCATATCGAGCGGACCATCTTTCATAAAACTGAATCCGCGCTCGGCATCATCCAGCTGGGGTGAGGAGACCCCCAGATCCAGCAGAAAGCCATCCACCTTGCCAAGCAAACCACGATCGCTCAGATAGCAAGTGATACCGGAGAAGGGGCCATGGACGATCTCGAAGCGGGGATCCTGGATCTTGGCGGCCTCGGCGATCGCCTGGGGATCGCGGTCGATAGCGATCAACCGACCATTGGGGCCAAGATGCTGCAGGATCAGACGAGAATGACCACCACGGCCAAAAGTACCGTCGACATAGACACCGTCCGGCTTGATGGCCAGACCTTCGACGGCTTCGTGCAGCAGCACTGTGATGTGTTCAGCGGCTTGGGTCATTTATAAAGAGAAATCCTGTAGTCGTGGTGAGCTTGCCCAATCGTCCCCGGGCAGACCCAAGATGTCGTCATTGACCTGTTGCTGCCAGCGGGCTTCATCCCACAGCTCGAATTTGTTGAGCTGGCCCACCAACATGATCTTCTTGTCCAGCCCCGCATGGTTACGCAGTGGCTGGCTGAGCAGCAGACGGCCATTGCCATCCAGCTCGCATTCGGTTGCATGACCCAGCAGCAGCCGCTGCAAACGGCGCTCTTGAGGATTCATGCTGGAGAGGGTCTTTAGCTTGCGCTCGACCTCTTCCCACTCGTTCAGGGGATAAAGCAGCAGACAGGGATGGGCAATATCGATGGTGCAGACCAGCTGGCCGTCGCTTTCGTCGCGCAGCCAGTCACGGAATTTGGTCGGAATCGCCAACCGCCCTTTACTGTCCAGGCTGATGGCATGAGCGCCACGCAACAAATTGCTGTCCCTGAAGGTGAATGAGGAGGCTGATTGCCCCTCTAAAAACCACTTTGATCCACTTTTCCCCACCTTGAAGTTTAAGGACGTGCAGGGGGCTTTTCAAGCAAGGAGATGGGGCAGAGGGAACATATTGACGCAGCATTTGCATACCGCAGATTGAGTGGGTTGATTTTCCACAAGTTATTTGGCTTTAGGCTCTGGTGATTAATTGAAATAAGTGAATGAACTGAGAACACACACAATATGCGGGTGCGAACAATCATCCTGGGTTCTATCACCATCTATCGCTGCCATCGTGCCAAATACGAAACTATTCGATTGATTTAAAACATATAATTTCATTCAAAATGACAAGGCCGAAAATATCCTGCCAACGAAGCCATATTTTCTCATGCATAAAAAAGAGCCCCGCGATAAATCGCGGGGCTCTTCGGAATGAGGTCGGAGTCGGCCTGTAAGCCGGGTTCTGTACCGGGTTGCCCCGGGTAGCAATCATTCCTCTAGGCCAGCAATCGCTCGCTGGCTCAAGCAACCTACCCGCCCCCAACGCGGGCCGCGCCAATAGGGGCCTATTTGGTCTTGCTTCGGGTGGAGTTTACCGTGCCACGAACTGTTGCCAGTCGCGCGGTGCGCTCTTACCGCACCCTTTCACCCTTACCTGATCCCTTGCGGGCCATCGGCGGTCTGCTCTCTGTTGCACTGGTCGTAGGCTCGCGCCCCCCAGGCGTTACCTGGCACCCTGCCCTGTGAAGCCCGGACTTTCCTCCCCTCCGCCCGTCTGTCCCGAGGGACACAACGACGAAGCAGCGATTGCCCAGCCAACTCCGAGGCGCGGATTATACCCTTGCGATACGTACGGGGTAAACCGGCAATTCCCGTTTACAGCCATTTATCGCGCTTGGCCCCCGTTTACAGGCTGACTGATTGTCGATACAGGGGATTGCGCAGGTCAAAAAACAGTCTGATGACCTATTGACCGACTCAATAGTGCTCGAGACCGTATTTATAGAGGGCATTCTTCTTCACGCCGTGGATCTCGGCGGTCAGGGCGGCCGCTTTTTTCAGTGGCAGTTCGGTCACCAGCAGACCCAGAGTACGGATCGCCTCGGCGGGCAGATCCTCTTCTTCTTTGGAGGCGCCAGCCACGACCAGCACGATCTCGCCGCGGCAGCGGTTGTCATCCTCACCAAGCCAGGTCAGCATTTCAGAGGCTGGCAGACCGTGGATCGACTCGAAGGTCTTGGTCAGCTCGCGGCACACCACCACCTGACGCTCACCGAGAATGCGAGCAATCGCTTCCACTGTATCCTGCACACGGCGCGGGGATTCGTAGAACACCAGCGAGCGGGTGTCTTCAATAACGGCTTGCAGGCGATCGTCACGCCCCTTGCTCTTGGCGGGCAGGAAGCCCTCAAAGGCAAAGCGATCGGTGGGCAGACCGGCCGCGCTCAGAGCCGTGATGGCAGCACAGGGACCGGGCAGCGGCACCACCTTGACCCCAGCTTCACGACAGCGGGTGACCAAGTGATAACCGGGGTCGCTGATGAGCGGGGTGCCAGCATCGGAGACCAGCGCAACACTCTTGCCCTCTTTGATCCGGCCGATCAGCACATCGGCTTTCTGCTGCTCGTTGTGATCGTGCAGGGCGAAGGTCGGCACCGAGATTTGGTAGTGGCTGAGCAGGATACCGGTATGACGGGTATCTTCGGCTGCCACCAGATCGACACTGCGTAAAATATCCAATGCACGCTGGGTGATGTCCGCCAGATTGCCGATCGGAGTGGGGACTATATACAGGGTTGGGATGTCACTCATGGGATCTCCGAGTGCCCCGACAATTGTGTCGCCATATTGGCCCGTTTACACTATGGGGAACTTCAACACTGGTCGGGGAATGAACTTGAACCGGGTTACAAAGCAGCTAAGTGTATCACGACTCTTCGGCATCATACTCGCGGCAGTACTGCTCGCAGCCTGTGCGTCGGAGCCCAATCAACCGTCAGGGCAGTCAGGCATGCCCTCTGCGTTTTCCAATCTGACCAAGAATGCCCAGTGGTATCTTGAGCAGGTGGACCCCGCCAAGCCGGCCGAAGCCTTTACCTGGCAAATGCTGGCGGCACGCAGCTATCTGGCACTGGGCCAGACCAAACCAGCCTCGGCACTGTTCCAGCAATTGCAGAAGCAGGCCAAGGACCCCGCCCAGAAGGCGCAGTTGCAACTGCTGCAAGCCCATCTGTTGCTGGCGCAAGGCCACGCCAATCAGGCGCTGATCCTGCTGGAAGGCAAACCCGAGGTGCTGCTGGATGCCGATACCCAAAAGGATTGGTATCGCCAGCGCGTAGTGCTGCAACTCGACATCAACAACAAGTTTGGCGCAGCCAAGTCGTTGATTGCACTGGAGCCCTACCTCAATCAGAGCGAGCAGGCGACCAACCATCAGCAAATCTGGTCGTTGCTCAAAAGCATGACCCCCTCCACCCTGCAAGCGCTGGAAGAGGCTCCGGCCCCTGATGTGACCACCGGCTGGTTGCGACTGGCGGCACTGGTCAACGAGTTTGGCGCCCAACCGAACCTGCTGGCCCGCCAGCTGGCAGGCTGGAAGCGCGACTTCCCCAACCATCCAGCCCAGAAGGATATGCCGGCAGGATTGGGCGATCTGGCGGCCACTGCCAGCACCTCGGTGCAACAGATCGCCGTGCTGCTGCCCCTCTCCGGCAATCTGGAGCCGCAGGGCGCCGCCATCCGTAACGGTATGCTGATGTCTTATAAGGAAAATCAGGGGCAATTCACCCTGAACTTCTACGACACCCAGAGCAAGTCGACCGGCGACCTTTATAAGCAGGCGATTCAGGAAGGGGCAGACATGATCATCGGCCCGCTGCTGAAAGACCGGGTCGAGGAGCTGCTAAAGGCAAATCCGACAGTGCCGGTACTGGCGCTCAACGAGCTGGACAAGCCGATCGTCAACGACACCACCTACTACTTCTCCCTCTCTGCCGCCGCAGATGCCGCGCAGGCAGCCCAGTACCTCTACACCCAGGGCTACCGCAAACCGCTGCTGATCGCCGCTCAGGGGCGGATCGGTTACAGCAGTATCAAGGCGTTCGAGCAGAGCTGGGCCACCCTGAGCCAGGATAAGCCGGTGGTTGCCACCTTCGGTGCCCGCAACGAAGTACAGGGGATGGTCAAGAATGCCCTGAGCGGCCGCTCTACCGCCCGTGCTGGCGAAGTAGTGCAACTCTCTGATGCCGCACCGCGCAGCATCGATGCCGTTTATGTGGTGGCCAACAGCCTGGAAACCCGGATGATCAAGCCCTACGTGGATGTCTCGGTCAATCCGATGGGCAGCCTGCCCATCTACACCAGCTCCCGCGGCTACGACAGCGCAGCCACCGAGGTCGCCTCCGAGCTCAACGGCATGCATATCGCCGATATGCCGCTGCTGCTGGGCGGCTACGAGAAACAGCGCGAGCAGATCGCCCTGCTCTGGCCGCAGACCCAGGGTGACCTGCTGCGTCTGTTTGCCATGGGCTACGATGCCGTCAGCCTGGCTGAGAACCTGCAGCAGATGCGCAAGGTGGGTGGCATGCAGCAGGCCGGCATGAGTGGTCAGCTGAGCGTGGATGCCCAGGGCAATATCGTGCGGATGCTGAGCTGGGGTACTTACCAGAACGGCAAACTGGTCGACGAGAACGCCGTTCAGCAACTGGAGGAGCCCTCCAATGAAGGAACTATGGAAACGGATGCGCCAGCAGTTGCCGAGCCTGTTCCCCTCACCAACGAGCAAGGGACAGCACTTTGAACAAGTCGCTGAACGCTGGTTGCAGGCCCAGGGCCTGCAACCGGTAGCTCGCAACTACCGCTGTCGTGGCGGTGAAATAGATCTCATCATGCACCAGGGCCAGACCCTGGTGTTTGTTGAGGTGCGCTACCGGGCCACCGGCAGCCATGGCGGGGCCGCCAGCTCGGTCACCCATAGCAAACAGCGCAAGATCATGCTGGCAGCGCGCCACTATTTGAAGCAACATGCCATCAACGAGGCCAATCAGGCCTGCCGATTCGATGTGATTGCGTTCGAGGGTGACCAGCCAGCCTGGATCCAGAACGCATTTTAAGAGGACCCTATGACTGACCGCATCAAAGAGAACTACACCGAAAGCATCCAGACCAAAATAGCCGCCGCCGAGGCGCTGCCGGATGCCATCCATACTGCAGCCCAGATGATCACCATCTGCCTGCTCAATGGCCACAAGGTGCTGGCATGCGGTAACGGTCCTTCTGCCGCACTGGCGCAACTGTTCATCTCCGAGCTGGTCAACTGCTACGAGACCCAGCGCCCCTCTCTTCCCGGCATGGCTCTGACCCCGGACATGGCGACCATCAGCGCCATCGCCACCGACCATGGTTTTGAAGAGGTCTACGCCAAGCAGATCCGCGCGCTGGGCCAGCCTGGCGACATTCTGGTGGTCATCACCACCACGGGCAACAGCCGAAGCCTGATCAAGGCGGCCGAGGCAGCTCTCTCCCGCGACATGACCATAGTGGTGCTGAGCGGCGGCGACGGTGGCGAAATGGCTGGCTTGCTGGGGCCAAACGATGTGGAGATCCGAGTACCCTCTGCCCGCCGCCCCCGTATTCTTGAGGTCAACCTGTTGACCCTGCACTGTCTGTGTGATCTCATCGACCAGACTCTTTTCCCGCAACAGGAAGATTGAAACCATGAACAAGCAGATACTCATCCTTGGCCTGCTAGCCAGCGCCTTGCTATTGCAGGGCTGTGCTGCCGTGGTGGTTGGCGGAGCAGCTGGTACCGCCAAGGTTTCTGGCGACCGCCGTACCATGAGCGCCCAGTGGGATGACCAGAGCATCGAGCTGAAAGCAGCCAATCTGCTGGCCGACAACAAACCGCTCAGCGCAGCCAGCAAGATCAGCGTCTACAGCAACAATGGCCGCGTGCTGCTGGTCGGTCAGACACCTTCTGACGTTTACAAGCTGGAAGCAGGCAAGATTGTTGGCCGCATCGAGGGGGTCCGCCACGTCTACAACGAGTTACGCCTTGGTCAGCCAGTCAGCCTGACCACACGCAGCAATGACACCTGGCTCACCTCCAAGGTGAAAGCCGACATGTTCGGCACCAAAAACTTCGATAGCGCCAAGGTCAAGGTGGTCACCGAAAACGGCGAAGTATTCCTGATTGGTCTTGTCACCCGTCAGGAGGGAGAGCAGGCGGTCAACATCGCTCGCCACGTTAGCGGTGTGAAGCGAGTCATCAAGGCATTCGAATACGCCCAGAACTGATAATTACGGATATGAAAAACGCAGCCAATTGGCTGCGTTTTTTTATTTGATCACTTTCAGGGTCGGACGACCGCTTGGACGCGGCGGTTCCGGCTCTGGCTCCACCGGTGCTTCGGCCTGCTCCAGCCAGATATCGTAACCAGGCTCGGGGGGGAACAGGGTTCCCACGCCGTTCTCCCTAGCATGGATAGCCAGCACGGCCGCCATCGGGATATAGACCTGTTGGGATACCCCGCCAAAGCGGGCGCTGAAGCTGATTGCCTCATTATCCATGTGAAATTGCATCACGGCACGGGGCGCGATATTCAGCACAATCTGCCCGTCCTGAGCAAACTGCATCGGCACCATCACATGGGGAATGTTGACGTTGACCACCAGATGGGGAGTCAGATCGTTATCCAGCAACCAGTCAAAGAACGCCCGTAACAGGTACGGGCGACTCGGCGTCATTGTCGGTTCCATGCTCATACGCCAGCACGGATCTCGCGTTCGGCTTCGGTCAGGGATGCCTGGAAGGACTCACGCTCGAACAGACGAACCATGTAGGCCTTCAGCTCTTTGGCGCCACGACCGGTCAAGTCGATACCCAGGCTCGGCAGACGCCACAACAACGGAGCCATATAGCAATCTACCAGACCAAACTCTTCGCTCATGAAATAGGGCATTTCACCGAAGATCGGTGCAATGGCGAGCAAGTTGTCACGCAGTTCGTTGCGTGCTGCTTCTGCATCGGTACCGGCCATGATCTTGTCAGCCAGGGAATACCAGTCCAGCTCGATGCGGTGCATCATCAGGCGGCTGTTACCACGCGCAACCGGATAAACAGGCATCAGGGGTGGATGCGGGAAGCGTTCGTCCAGATACTCCATGATGATGCGTGAGGTGTAGAGTGCCAGCTCACGATCAACCAGGGTCGGTACAGAGTTGTACGGGTTCAGCTCGGCCAGCTCATCCGGCAGATTGGCTGGGTCAACCTGACAGATATCCACACTAACACCCTTCTCCGCCAGGACAATACGCACCTGATGGCTGAACATATCGTTGGCACCGGAAAACAGCGTCATTACCGAACGCTTATTGGCAGCTACAGCCATTGAACCCTCCCGTCATAAAAAAGCAGAAACGGCAATGAAGCATCTTGGTCTTCATTGCCGTGCATTATATTACCCGGATCTGGTCGCTTAGTGAACGTCGCGCCAGAATTCCTTCTTCAACAGCACAGTGAAGATGAAGAAGATCACGATGAAACCAAGCACCCAGAAGCCCATGCGTTCACGCTCCTGTTGTACCGGTTCAGCCGAGTAGACCAAGAAGTTTACCAGATCCAGTACCGTCTTATCATACTCTTCGTCATCCATTTCACCGTTGCCGTCAGATTTGATGCTGACAACCTGCTGGGTCTCGACGCCATCGACCATGTGAGTCGCGAACTCGGCACGGGGAGTCCCCTGCAGCGGCTCCAGCACATGGGGCATGCCCACTGACGGGAACACCACGTTATTCACACCAAACGGACGGGTCGGATCCACGTAAAAAGAACGCAGATAAGTGTAAATCCAGTCCGCACCACGTACTCGGGCTACCAGAGTCAGGTCGGGAGGCGGCGCACCAAACCACTTAGCGGCATCCTTCTCGGACATGGCACTCTTCATCAGATCACCCACTTTGGCATCGGTGAAAATGAGGTTCTCCTTCATCAGATCCTCAGGGATCTCCAGATCGGCAGCAACCCGGTTGTAACGTTGGTACTGGGTAGAGTGGCAGCCGGCACAATAATTCATGAAGGTGGCCGCTCCGCGTTGCAGGGATGCCTTGTCACTCAGATCGTAATTGGCCTTGTCCAGTGCAACCGCACCTCCAGCGGCAAACACCAGAGAGGGCAGCAGGGTCAGCACTGCAAATATTATTTTTTTCATTTAAATGTCACCCTCTCCGGCAGCGGCTTGGTGCGTTCGTTTTTGCTGTAGAAGAACAACAGCACGAAGAAACCGAAATAACCCAAGGTACAGATCTGGGCAACCAGCGTCAGAGTCGGCGTCGACGGCAGTACACCCAGCACCCCCAGAATGATGAAGCAGACCACAAACTGGGCGATGTTCAGCTTGTGCAGCTTGCTGCGATAGCGTACTGAACGCACCTTGCAGCGATCCAGCCAGGGCAGCAGGAACAACACCACAATAGAGAGGCCCATCATGATGACGCCAAGCAGCTTGTCAGGTACCGCACGCAGAATCGCGTAGAAGGGGGTGAAGTACCACACAGGCGCGATGTGAGCCGGAGTCTTCAGGCCGTTGGCCACTTCAAAGTTCGGCTTCTCGAGGAAGTAACCCCACATATCCGGCTTGAAGAAGATGATGGCGCAGAAGAAGAACAGGAAGCCGGCCACACCGATCATATCCTTGACGGTGAAGTAAGGGTGGAACGCCACCGCATCCAGCGGCCAGCCGTTCTCGTCCTTGTGCTTCTTGATATCGATGCCATCCGGGTTGTTGGAGCCGACTTCGTGCAGCGCCAGGATATGCATGGCAACCAGCATCACCAAAACCAGCGGCAACGCGATGACGTGCAGCGCGAAGAAGCGGTTCAGGGTCGCACCAGAGATAACGTAGTCACCACGGATCCACAGGGTAAGATCGTCACCGATGACCGGAATGGCACCAAACAGCGAGATGATGACCTGGGCCCCCCAGAATGACATCTGTCCCCAGGGCAGCAAGTAGCCCATAAAGGCTTCCGCCATCAGCACCAGGAAGATCAGCATGCCGAAAATCCACAGCAGCTCGCGCGGCTTCTGGTAAGAGCCGTAAATCATACCTCGGAACATGTGCAGGTAGACCACCACGAAGAAGGCAGAGGCACCGGTAGAGTGCATGTAACGTAGCAGCCAGCCATACTCCACATCCCGCATGATGTACTCGACGGAGGCAAACGCACCTTCCGCAGAGGGGTTGTAGTTCATGGTCAGCCAGATGCCGGTGATGATCTGGTTAACCAGCACCAACATGGCCAGCGAACCGAAGAAATACCAGAAGTTCAGGTTCTTCGGAGCCGGATACTTGGCCATGTGGTCGTTGTACATGGCCGTAAGCGGAAAGCGATCGTCAATCCAGCCCATCAGTTTGCTCAACATGATCAGGCCTCCTTGCCATCGGCACCGACCAGAATGGTGGTGTCGTTAATGAATTGATACGGCGGAATAACCAGGTTCAGTGGTGCAGGCACCCCCTGGAACACACGGCCAGCCATATCGAACTTGGAGCCATGACACGGGCAGAAGAAGCCGGACGCAACCCCCTGCACCTGCTCACCAAAACTGTCAGGCAGATAAGAAGGTGAACACCCGAGATGGGTGCAGATACCGACCGCGACAAAAATTTCGGGCTTGATCGATCTGTACCCGTTATGGGCATAGTCAGGCTGCTGCGGCTCTTCTGATGAGGGATCCCGCAACTTGTCATCATGTGCTGCCAGGGCATCCAGCGTCTGCTTGGTGCGTTTCACCACCCAGACGGGTTTGCCACGCCACTCGACACGGATGAGCTGACCCGGTTCCAACTTACTGATATCGACTTCAACCGGTGCACCGGCTGCTTTGGCCTTGGCACTCGGATTCCATGACTTTATAAACGGCACTGCGGTAAACGCAGCTCCTACCCCACCAACGGCAACCGTTGACCAGGTAAGAAATCTGCGGCGACCGGTATCAACTGGCGCATTGCTCATCCAAAAACTCTCCCATGTGGACTCCGCACATTCTTATAGTGTCCCTGTTCCCCATTTTTCCCGTGACAACAGCGGCGGAAGCTGGATTTACAATTGCCACAGAAAACAGGGGAAATTTTAAAGAAAAGATAACAACTTGACAAGAAAGAGCGGTGAGCAATAAAAACAATAAAGAAACAATTTTTTGTCTTTTGTGACGCGTGGTTAGCATTGATGTCGGTAATATTACTAATAAAAAAAGCCTGGCGGTTGCCAGGCTTTTTTGACACTCGAAAGAGTGAGCACCGAAAGCGAATTAACGCTTGGAGTACTGCGGACGCTTACGAGCTTTGTGCAGACCGACTTTCTTACGCTCAACCTTACGGGCATCGCGAGTAACAAAGCCTGCTTTACGCAGTTCGGAACGCAGGGTTTCATCGTACTGCATCAGAGCACGAGTGATACCGTGGCGGATCGCACCAGCTTGACCGGAGATGCCACCACCGTTAACGGTGATGTACAGATCCAGTTTCTCGGTCATCTCAACCAGTTCCAGCGGCTGACGAACTACCATGCGGGCAGTCGGACGACCGAAGTACTGCTCCAGGGAGCGCTGGTTGATTACGATCTTACCGCTACCCGCTTTGATAAATACGCGAGCAGTGGAGCTTTTGCGACGGCCGGTACCGTAGTATTGATTTTCTGCCATGTTGCCAGTTCCCGATTAGATATCCAGTACTTGAGGTTGCTGAGCAGCGTGAGCGTGCTCGGCGCCTGCGTAAACTTTCAGTTTACGGAACATGGCACGGCCCAGAGGACCTTTCGGCAGCATGCCTTTAACAGCAGCTTCGATTACCATTTCCGGTTTACGCTGAATCAGCTTGTCGAAGCTGATTGACTTGATACCACCCGGGAAACCGGAGTGAGCGTGGTACATTTTGTCGGTAGTTTTCTTACCGGTAACACGTACCTTCTCAGCGTTTACAACGATGATGTAATCACCGGTGTCAACGTGCGGAGTGTATTCAGCTTTGTGCTTACCACGCAGACGAGCAGCGATCTCGGTTGCGATACGACCCAGAGTTTTACCTTCTGCGTCCACAATGTACCAGTCACGTTTTACGGTTTCTGGCTTGGCAACGAAAGTTTTCATTAAGTTAAACCCAATTACCTGTTACAGACCCAATTGTTTATGGGGGCTCTCCCACAAACAACAAACGATGGCCTACCTGTACCCCTTCGAATACAAGTAAAGCTTAAAGTGTTGCTGTCTTATCGACAGCTGTAACGTGGGCCGGGCGATTATAAGTGAAGTTGCCTTAAATATCACCTGCTAATTTCACTGCCATGAAACCAGCAAATGTCGCCCGGCCCTACCTGCCGCAGATGCCCATCCGACTGGCAGGCGCGGTATTGTGACTAAGGAAGGTGCACTCTGGCAAGGTATTCGTGCGATTGCATTTCCTGAAGCCGTGAAAGACAGCGTTTGAATTCGAAATTCAGCAGCCCTTCGCCGTAAAGTTCTGTCATGGGAACCGCCGCCGACATGATGAGTTTGACGTGCCGTTCGTAGAACTCATCGACCATGGCAATGAAGCGGCGAGCCGCGTCATCCGTGCCTGTGCCCATTGGCTGCACATTGGCCAGCAGAACGGTATGGAACAGCCTGGCCAGCTCGATATAGTCGTTCTGGGAGCGGGGAATACAACAAAGTTGCTCAAATTCCATATAGAGCACCCCTTCCCCCATCCCGAGCGACCTCAGCTGACGATGATTGACCTCGAACGTCCCCTCGCAAGCCGTGTGTCCGCCGGTTAATTGCTGAAAATAGTGGTCAAGATTGGCTTTTGCCTGCAAGTCCAGCGGGCAGTGATAAATCTCGGCTTGTTCCAGCGTACGCAGGCGATAGTCGATACCGCCATCCACGTTAAGTACCTCGCAATGGCGCTCGATAAGCTCGATAGCTGGCAGAAAACGGGCTCGCTGCAGCCCGTTGCGATAAAGATCCTGCGGCGGAATATTTGAAGTGGCAACCAGCACGACACCGTGACCAAACAACTCCTGAAACAGCGTGCCCAGCAACATGGCATCGGTGATGTCGGAGACAAAAAATTCGTCGAAACAGATGATGTCTGTCTCACTGGCAAGCTTGCTGGCCACCAGCTTGAGGGGATCGGACTGCCCGTTCAGCCCCTGCAGTTCATCGTGAATGCGGTGCATGAAGCGGTGGAAATGGCTGCGCATCTTGCGCGTCCCAGGCAGGCTGTCGAAAAAAGTATCCATCAGCCAGGTCTTGCCTCGGCCCACTCCGCCCCACATATAGATACCGAGGACGGGCTCCGGCGGCTTGGGCTTTTGCAGCCAACCCAGCAGCCCTCGAGATCTGGTCGGAGTCGGGCGCCGTAGCAAATCCTGATACAGTCGCTCCAGCCTGCTAATGGCCATCCCCTGCGCGGGGTCGGCCACAAAGCCGGGGCGCAGCAGATCCTGCTGGTATTTTTGCTGCGGTGTCATCCTTGAGCGCCTCTCCAAGTCCCTGAATCGAGGACAAAATGGTATCACGGCCTCAGGACGCACGGTATAGTGCCATCAAGGCATGGCGGTTATGACGACCGCATAAACCCACTCTGTTTTAGCTGTAACAAGGAGCATCTATGAGTCTGTTAACTGGGATCCTGCTGGCTGTCGCGGCCTTGATTATCGGTATCGTTCTCGGCCGTTTTTCGGTGCGTAGCCGCGATGCTGGCCGTCTCGAACAGGAACTGAAGAAGGCCCACAAGGAGCTCGAGAGTTATCAGGGCCAGATCAACACCCACTTCGCCGACAGTGCCGCACTGATGGAGCAACTGGCCGAGCAGTATCAGACCCTCTATCGCCACATGGCCGAGCAGAGCAAATTCCTGGCCAAGGCGCAGGAACCGCTGTTCCGCGAGTCATTGGTAGAAGAAGCCCCTGCCAATGTGGCAGAAGAGCCGGGCGTTCCGCCTCGCGACTATGCTGGCGCCTCTTCCGGACTGCTCAAGCAACCAAACTAGTTCCTCGCGGAACTAATTGGCCAGTCCCGTGGTCTGACCTTGACGATTGCAATGCAACTTTTTCTGGGAGCTGTTTTTCATATGCGTAAACCTCTTTCCATGCTCAGTGTGCTAGCCCTCAGTGTCGGTATCGCCATGTCTGCGGCCCCTGCTCAGGCTGCACTGCCTTCCCTGTTAGGTTCAAATCAGGAGATGCCAAGCCTGGCGCCTGTTCTCGAACAGGTCACCCCGGCGGTGGTCAATATCTCGGTTTCTGGCAAAAAAATTACCCGTCAGCGTCTGCCGGAACAGTTCAAGTTCTTCTTCGGCCCCAACATGCCCGATGAACAGGTGAGTGAGCAGCCGTTCCAGGCGCTCGGCTCCGGTGTCATCGTCGATGCCAAGAAGGGTTACGTGATCACCAACGCCCATGTGGTTCACGAGGCGGACGAGATCAAAGTCAATCTGAAGGATGGTCGTGAGTACGCAGCCAAGAAGATCGGTGAAGACAAGCAGTCCGACATCGCCCTGCTGCAAATCAAGGCCGAGGATCTGGTGCAGATCAAGTTCGCCGACTCCGACGAGCTGCGGGTAGGTGACTATGCGCTGGCCATCGGCAACCCGTTTGGTCTGGGCCAGACCGTCACCTCCGGTATTGTCAGTGCGCTGGGTCGCAGCGGCCTCAACATCGAGAATCTGGAGAACTTCATCCAGACCGATGCGGCCATCAACTCCGGTAACTCCGGCGGTGCCCTGCTCAACCTGCGTGGCGAGCTGATCGGTATCAACACCGCGATTCTGGGCCCGAACGGCGGCAACATCGGCATCGGCTTTGCCATCCCTTCCAACATGGTGCGGGACCTGACCGAGCAGATCGTCAAGTACGGTGAAGTGCGTCGCGGCCAGCTGGGTATTACCGGCACCGAGCTTACCTCAGACATAGCCAAAACCTTCGGCTACAACAAGAAGGATGGTGCCTTCGTCAATCAGGTCATGCCTGATTCGGCGGCCGACAAGGCGGGCATCAAGGCCGGCGATATCATCGTCAGCATCGATGGCAAACCGGTTCGCTCCTTCGGTGAGCTGCGCGCCAAGATCGCTACCATGGGCGCTGGCAAGCAGGTCGAACTGGGGCTGATCCGCGATGGCAAGTCGCAAACTGCCAAAGTGACCCTGAAGCAGGCCGATGACAGCGAAGTACGCGCCAGCGCGCTGCATCCGGCACTGGAAGGGGCCAAGCTGAGCACCACTACCGACCCGGTCTCCGGTGTTGCGGTGGCCGACATTGATCCTCGCTCTCCGGCAGCCGCTTCCGGCCTGCAGAAGGGTGACATCATCATCGGGGTCAACCGCCTGCGCATCAACACCCTGGGCGAGCTGACCAAGGCGCTCAAGAACAAGCCTGACGTGCTGGCACTCAACATCCAGCGCGGCGACTCCTCGCTCTATCTGGTGATCCGCTAACACCCGGGTTGTTCGCCACCCCCTCTATCACCCGCGGCCTTCACCGCGGGTGATTTTTATCCATCGATAGTGTTATTCTCTGCGCGCAGCCTGTACGGATGAGAATGACATGAAAATCCCCCCTTTAGTCAGTTACTTGGGCAAGTCTGTCGGTTTCGGATTGACCGTCGCGGCGCTGCTGTTGCTGCTGTTTCCCCATTTTCGCGGTGGTGCCCAACTGCCCGGCATCATCACCAATGCCCGTGAACTGAGTTTCTCCTATGCCGCCCATCGGGCAGGCCCTGCCGTCGTCAACATCTATACCCGCAGCTTTGCCCCCAATCAGGGCAATCAGGGGGAACTGCGCCCGCAAGGGCTGGGTTCTGGCGTCATCATGAATCAGCGCGGCTATGTGCTGACCAACTACCATGTCATCGCCGATGCCGACCAGATCATCGTCGCGTTGCAGGATGGCCGGGTCTTCAGCGCCGAGCTGGTCGGCACCGATCAGCTCACCGACCTCGCCGTGCTCTATATCGAGTCAGACAACCTGCCAGTGATCCCGCAGGATCCGGAGCGACTGCCAGAAGTGGGGGATGTGGTGCTCGCCATCGGCAACCCCTACAACGTCGGTCAGACCATCACCCAGGGCATCATCAGCGCGACCGGCCGTACCGGCCTCTCCAGCATGGGGCCCGACAGCAATGGCCGTCAGGATCTGCTGCAGACCGATGCCGCCATCAACGAGGGCAACTCGGGTGGCGCGCTGGTCAACGGCCGTGGCGATCTGGTGGGTATCAACACTGCCACCTATCACCTCAACGGCAATCAGGAGAGCTACGGCATCAGCTTCGCCATCCCCTACCGGCTGGCCAAACGGATCATGGATGAGCTGATCGCCAACGGCCGGGTGATCCGCGGCTACCTCGGGATCTCCAGCGTCGAGATCAACCCCATAGTCGCGCGGATGATGAACCTCGGCGACCTGCGTGGTCTGGTGGTGGAGAGTCTGGATCCCAACGGCCCGGCGGCCAAAGGTGGTTTGCAGCGAGGGGATGTGCTGCTCAAGATCAACGGAGAGGCCATCAGTGGCGTACGCAGCGCCATGGACAAGATTGTCGAAAGCCGCCCCGGCACCAAGCTGACCATCTCGGTATTCCGCTCCGGCAAGCCGCTGGAAGTGGTGGTCACCATAGAGGAAGATCTGCGCTATCAGCAGAGAACGGCCAGCTCGAGCGCAGCATCGGCCAGCTAGCGTCACTCCTTTTAATGAGAAGGGCGGGAAACCGCCCTTTTCCATATCTGCCCTCTCGGCAACGTCTCTTACCGTGAGATGACTCACAGTTTCCCGCAACGCTTGCCCTGCCCCCGCCCCCCGATTTGTGCGCTACCGATCACAAAAAACCAGCTTCAATAAGCACTCTCCTTACCTTTTTAGTATCCAAACGATCACTTCGGGGCCATTTCCTCAGGAATTTCCGCTTCGAATCGGAAAAACACTGCCTCCTCCACATCGACGCGCAGGCTTAGGGTAACTCCATACCTTCTGCCAGCCTTGGAGAGCAGACATTGCAAACAGAGACTCACGACCAGACCCTGACCCCGAACAGCCCGGAGTTGCTGCGCCAGACCGATCATATCCTCGCGCGCATTTATCCCCTGCTGGCCGAACAGGGCATCATCCCCAACGAGGTGCAACGGCAGATGCTGGCCTCCCATGTCAAAGCCATGGTATGGCGCTCCCACAGTGGCGAGCCCCTGCCGGAGGTTGACCTCAGCCTGTTTGAAGAGATCTCCCCCCTCTCACTGCGTCTCGCCGAACAGGTCGTCAGCTGGCTGGATCAGCTTGCTTATGAGGAGGCACACCTCTTGTCCGTCCATTTTGAAGTCGCCAAAGAAAACGAACTCAGCTCGGTGCAGAACCCGTAACTCAAGGAGAAATCGATATGACAGCCATCAAACTCGTAATCGGAGATCGTCTCGGCAAGGGTCAGAAAGTGGGGGCAGGCGCGGAAGCTGCCGGGGCCAACGTGACCATCATCCCCGGCATGGCCGCTGACATGAAGCTCGGCGACGTGATGAACAAGGAGCAGGCGGATCTCGGCATCTCCTTCTGCGGCAGCGGCGGCGCCGGGGCGATCACCGCCCAGACCAAATACGGCTACAAGTGCCGCTACGGCATGCGCTCTGTTGAAGAGGGCGTCACCGCCATCAACGAAGGGTGCGTGGTGCTAGGCTTCGGTTTCATGGACAAGGAAGAGCTGGGCCAGAAACTGGTCGAAGCCTTCGCCAAGAAACACGGACATGCCTGATGAAAGAGAACTTCACCACCAAGGTCACCGTCAGCGGCAAGGGAACCACCCGTCAGCAGGCATTTGCCTCCGCCCTCAGCCAGGTGCAACCCACACTGCTCAAGGACAATCAGCAGGTACTGCTGCGCATTGAGCCGGTCGATGTACAGGTGCTCAAGGCAGAAGAGTTGGTCCGGGTGGAGAAGTTCCTGTTCTTCTTCCTGCCGCGCCAGCGCCGCGAATACCGCGTCCAGCTGGAGATCAAGGTTCAGGTCACCAGTCTGGATGTAGCCAAGGTGACGTTCACCCAGGTGTGATGCCTGCGCAGGCACAACCCCACAAGAAGGATACGTTGGATGTTTCTAATCATTTTTATCAAGTCACTCATCATTGGCGGCCTGGTTGGCGTCGGGGTGGGGGCCGGCGCGGCGCGGATGTTCCACGCCCCGACCGTACAGGGCATGGGTGCCTTCCGCACCCTGGGCGAACTCAACTCCTGCGAAGGGGATCCCGCTTCTCACTTCTCGTTTGGTCTGGGCTTCTTCTTCAACGCCTGGGCCTCCACCGTGGCGGCAGGCGCCTTCACCCAGGATGTGGATCACCGCATCATCCCGCACTGGGCCACGGCGGCACTGCTGTTCAAAAATCGGGATCTCGCCACCACTCTGCACGACCCGAAAAAGATGGCCATCGCCGGCGGCATCATAGGTGCCATCGTGGTCGCCTTCCTCAACAGTACGGCTGCTGCCGTCCCGGCCGCCCTGCAGGTCACTGCGGTCAAGGTGCTGGTACCGGCTGCCAACCTGCTGGTCAATACCGTCATGCCGGTGATCTTCTGGCTGGCCGCCATTGAGGCGGGCAAGAAGTCCGGTTTCTGGGCCACCATCTTCGGCGGTCTGGCACAGCTCATCATGGGCAACGCGGTACCGGGTCTGGTACTCGGCATCCTGATCGGCAAGGGCGTGGAAGAGAGCGGCTGGAACCACGTCACCAAGGTGATGATGACGGCCATCGTCCTGCTGTTCGTGCTGAGCGGCTTCTTCCGCGGCTTCGATATGAAACTGATTGAATCCTTCCATATGGGTGTCCCCCTGTGGCTGGAAAACGTCCATAACCTGCTGAGCGGCAAATAAGGGGTCACACCATGGATGAGAAACTGAAAAACAACTTCTGGTATGCCGACTGGTCATTCCCCATCTTCGTTGGCCTGCTCTCGGCCGGGGTCTTTGCCGGAACCCACATGTTCTATCTGTACGGGGTCGGTGCCTTCAACGAGGTAGCCTTCGTCGCCATGCTGAAAGCGGGAATGGATACGGGTGCCTACGGCGCGGCAGCCGCGTTCGGTGCCAGCTTCCTGTTCGCCCGCATCATCGAGGGATCCCTGGTGGGGATCCTGGATATCGGCGGCGCCATCCAGACCGGGGTTGGCCTCGGTGTGCCAGCACTTCTGCTGGGGGCCGGCATCGTCTATCCGGTGGAGAACTTCGGCGCCTCGCTGGCAACCGGCATGGGGATTGGTCTGGCCATCGGCTACGTCATCATTCTGGCGCGCAAGTTCACCATCAACCAGAGCAACTCCACCTACGGTGCTGACGTGATGATGGGCGCAGGCAACAGCTCTGGCCGCTTCCTCGGCCCCCTCATCATCCTCTCCGCCATGGGCGCCTCGATCCCCATCGGTATCGGTTCCCTGCTGGGTGCCCTGCTGTTCTACGTGTGGGGCAAGCCCATCACCGGCGGTGCCATCCTGGGAGCCATGCTGCTGGGCACCTTCTTCCCGGTCGCCCTTGTGTAAGTAACAGCCGCCCTGCGGGGCGGCTCGCCAGAGGTTCTCAGCATGTACGACATCATCATCAAAGCGGGGCGCCAGGGAGATGGCCAGCTCGTCGATATCGCCATCAGGGAGGGTAAAATCGCCGCCATCGGCTCCCTGCCGGGGACGGCAACGGCGCGGCAGATCCTGGATCTCGGCGGCCGGGTGCATGTGAGCGCAGGCTGGATCGACGGCCACACCCACTGCTACCCCGCCTCCCCCATCTATCACGATGAGCCGGACAAGGTAGGCGTAGAGTCCGGCGTCACCACCGTCATCGACGCGGGCAGCACCGGAGCCGACAATGTGGATGACTTCCAGCAGATCGCTGCGGGCTGCAAGACCCGGGTGCATGCCCTGCTCAACATCTCCCGCATCGGTCTGCTGCGCCAGAACGAGCTGGCGGATAGCCGGGACCTCGATATGGATCTCGCCTCGGCAGCCATTCGCCGCCACCCCGACTTTATCGTCGGCATCAAGGCGCGGATGAGCGGTAGCGTGGTCGGAGAAAACGGTCTGCAACCGCTGCGCATGGCCAAGGCCCTGCAACAGGCCCACGGCCGGCTACCGCTGATGGTGCACGTGGGTAACACACCGCCGGATCTGGACGAGATCGTTGCCCTGCTGGGGGATGGCGATCTGCTGACCCACTGCTTCAACGGCAAACCGAACCGCATCCTCACTCCGGCTGGCGAGCTGCGGGTCGCGGTGCGCGAGGCGATGAAACGGGGACTGTTGCTCGACATCGGCCACGGCGGCGCTAGCTTCAGCTTCGAGGTGGCGGAGCTGGCTATCCGGCAGGGGATCCTGCCCCGCACCATCAGCTCAGACATCTACTGCAAGAACCGCATCAAGGGGCCGGTCTACAGTCTGGCTCACGTGATGTCGAAGTTTCTCGCCATCGGCATGACGCTGGAGCAGGTGCTCGCCTGCGTTACCCATCAAGCGGCTGATGCCCTGCGCCTTTCCGGCAAGGGGCGGCTCGAGGTGGGCGCCGATGCCGATCTGACCCTGTTCGAGGTCGCCAGCGGCCCGACCCTGTTTATGGATACCGAAGCCCAGTCTCGCCGCGGTGACCAACAACTGCAGCCTATCGCCGTCCTGGTCGGCGGCGAACTGGTTCTGACTCACTATGGGAAATCACACCATGCCTTCTGTTTATGAGAAATATCAGCTCAAACCGGTGATCAACGCCTCCGGGCGCATGACCATTCTCGGCGTCTCCACCCCCGAGCAGGAGGTGGTCGATGCGGTCAATTTGGGCCTGGGCCACTACTTCGAGGTCAAGGATCTGGTCAACAAGACCGGCGCCTATCTGGCTGGTTTATTGGATGTGGAAGATGCGGTGGTGGTCTCCTGTGCCAGCGCCGGCATCGCCCAGTCAGTCGCCGCCATGATAGTACGCGGCGACCCCTACCGCCTCGAGCACCTGCATGCCCATCCACATGAGGTGCCGAGTGAAATCGTGCTGCCCAAGGGGCATAACGTCAACTTCGGCGCCCCGGTCGGCACCATGGTCAATCTGGGTGGCGGCAAAGTAGTGGAAGCCGGTTACGCCAACGAGTGTTCCCCGGCCCAGCTGGCCGCTGCCATCAGTGCCAACACAGCAGCCATCCTCTACATCAAATCCCACCACTGCGTGCAGAAAAGCATTCTGTCGGTGGCAGAGGCCGCCGAGGTCGCCAAGACCCACGGGCTCCCGCTCATCGTCGATGCGGCTGCCGAAGAGGATCTGCGCCTCTACTACAACCAGGGTGCGGATCTGGTCATCTACAGCGGCGCCAAGGCCATCGAAGGGCCCACCAGCGGGCTGGTACTCGGCAAGCGCCAGTACGTGGAGTGGGTCAAGCAGCAGGCCAACGGCATCGGCCGTGCCATGAAGGTGGGCAAGGAGGGGATCCTCGGCCTCACCCATGCCATCGAGCGCTACCTGGCCAAAGAGAAGGAGAGCGGCGCCGCCATGGTCGCCAAGATGACCCCCTTCATCGAACGTCTCAACCAGCTGCCCGGCGTCACCGCCAAAGTGGTGTGGGACAGCGCCGGGCGCGACATCGCCCGCACCGATATCGCCTTCGACCACCAGCAGATCGGCATGACCACAGTGCAGGTCGTCACCCTTCTGCAACAGGGCACGCCTGCCATCTACTGCCGCGGCTACAAGGCCAACGAGGGGCACATCGAGATCGATGTGCGCAGCGTCACCGTGCCCCAGCTCGACCAAATCCACACCGCCATTGCCAACCTCGTTCAGGAGAATCGCTGATGTCCCTTACCCCCAACTACTACCGTGATCGGGTCTGTCTCAACGTATTGGCTGGATCCAAGGAGAATGCCGTCGAGGTGTACGACGCAGCCGAAGGCCACGTGCTGGTCGGTGTGCTCTCCAAAAACTACCCGGATATTCCCTCCGCAGTTGCCGATATGAAGGAGTACGCCAAGCTTATCGACAACGCCCTCTCCATCGGGCTGGGCGCCGGCGATCCGCGCCAATCCGCCATGGTTGCCGAACTGGCCTGCCAGCTGCAGCCCCAGCACGTCAACCAGGTGTTCACTGGTGTTGGCGCCAGCCGGGCGCTGCTCGGCCAATCACAAACGCTGGTGAATGGGCTGATCTCCCCTACCGGCATGCCGGGCATGGTGAAGATCTCCACCGGTCCACTCAGCGCCGGGCAGCCGGATGGCATAGTGCCCATCGATACCGCCATCGCCCTGCTCAAGGACATGGGCGGCAGCTCGGTCAAGTTCTTCCCCATGGGTGGGCTGGCCTGCCGCGACGAGTATCAGGCAGTGGCCGAGGCTTGTGCCCGCCACGGCTTCTGGCTGGAGCCCACCGGCGGCATCGATCTGGAGAACTTCGAGGAGATAGTGCGGATTGCGCTGGACGCCGGAGTCGAGAAGGTGATCCCGCACGTCTACAGCTCCATCATCGACAGCGCGAGCGGGCACACTCGCCCCGAGGATGTGCGGACTCTGCTGGCCATAGTGAAACGACTGTTGGCCTGATGGCAGTCACGGGCGCCGGTTCAATCACTGACCGGTGCCTGGCTTGTTGATGACCCACTTGTTAACATCGACCCTTTATCTCGCAACAGGAGTCTTGCATACCCCCTATGATCAAGCTGCCACACCCCAGGCTCCATCAACTGCTGATCCAGCTCCATGCCGAACCACTGCCACAGGAGGAGCTGGCTCGTCGCCTTAATGTCTCCACCCGCACGGTGCGCACCGATGTGGCGACCCTCAACGAACTGATTGCCACGCACGGCGCTCACCTGATCCACCAGCGTGGCAGTGGCTACCAGCTGAAGATCTACAATCAGACGCTGTTTGAGGCATTGCTGGCAGCGCAGGGACAGGAGAGTACCTTGCCGCGTACCAGTCGCGAGCGGGTGCTGCACCTGCAGATCCTGCTATTGACGGCAGAGCAGGGGATCAAGCTCGATGAGCTGGCTGATACATGGTATCTGAGCCGGGCGGCACTGCAGGGGGATATGGCGGAAGTCCGTGAGCAACTCAGCCACTTCAGGCTCAGCGTCGAGAGCAAACCCCGCCTGGGGATGCGCATTCAGGGGGAGGAGACGGCGATCCGGGCCTGTCTGACCCAGCTGCTCTATCAGGAGTTGCTGCACAACAACCAGTTGCAAACCTTGCTGCCCAACCTCTGCCCCAGCAAGACGATGGAGGTAGTGGGCAATCACATCCATGCCCAGCTTGCCCGACATCAGCTGCGTCTCGCTGACGAGAGCTTGCAGCAGCTCGCCATCTACTGCGCCGTTGCCCTGCTGCGTCAGGCATCCGGTCACGAGTTGCGCCACTTCGCCAGCGAGGATCTGACTCTGCCGCTGCTGGCAGTATCTCGCGATATATATGCGGTATTGCCCACCCTGACGCCCCCCGTAGAGGACGAGATCGCCGGTCTCGCCATCCAGATCCAGGCGCGCCTGATTGCCGATACTCCCCAGCTCAGCCCGGCGATGGCCGCCGAGAGCGAACAGCTGGTGGAGCATCTGCTGACCTACATTCATCAACACTACCCTTACGACCTGCGAGGCGACCAACAGCTGCGGGCCGACCTGCAAACCCATATCAGCACCATGCTGCTACGGGTCAAATACCAGATAGGCAACCACAACCCGCTGGCCGATCACATCAAGCAGTACTACCCCCTCGCCTACGACATCACGCTGGCGGCCATTTCGGAGTGGATCAAGCAGACCCCCTACCGATTGACCCACCACGAGATCGGCTATCTGGTGATCCACATCGGGGTCGGGTTGGAGCGCCATTACGACATCGGCTATACCCGCCGCCCGCAGGCGCTATTGCTTTGCGATGCAGGCAACGCCACCTTCCGGGTGCTGGAAGCACGTATCAAGCGGGAGTATCCCCAGTTACAGCTGACCACGCTGGAGTCGGTGCGGGATTACGAAGGGCTGGCGCAGATCGCGCAGGACTTTGTCATCAGTACCGTCAAGGTGAACGAAAAAAACGCTCCCGTGGTACTCGTTGCCCCCTTCCCGACCCAATACCAGCTGGAGCAGCTTGGCAAGCTGGTGCTGATCGACCGCACCCGCCCCTACATGCTCGACAAATATTTCGATGCCGACCACTTCATGGTGGTCAAAGAGCCTCTCACCCAGGCCGAACTGTTTGCCCGTATCTGTGATCAGCTGGAGGCGGAAGATCTGGTGGAGAGCGGCTTCAGAGCCTCACTACAAGAGCGGGAGCGGATCGTCTCCACCATGCTGGGGGAAGGGATCGCCCTGCCCCACTCTCTCGGGCTGCTGGCGCGCCGCACTCTGGTGTACACCGTACTGGCACCGCAGGGGATTGACTGGGGGAATGGTGAAATCGCGACGCTCATCTTCGTGCTGGCCATCAGCAAGGCCGATTACGAGGAGGCGATGGGTCTCTACGACCTGTTTCTGGCACTGATGAACGAAAAAGCCAGCAGGAACCTGCTGGCTTGTCGCGATTTTGCCAGCTTCAAAGCGCTGGCGCGCACCGGTTCATAACATAAAACGAGGAGTGACTACTCCTCGTTAAAGCCGGAGGTGAACAGCTCCACCACGGCGGCCAGGGCCTCGACCTCTTCGGGGCCCTCAACCTGTACTTCCACCTGCCGCCCTTGCGCGGAATCCAGCATCAGCAGGCCGATGATACTGTCAGCATCGGCCTCCACACCATCTTCATTGCGCAGCAGCACGTGGGCATCGAAACCCTGCACCAGCTCGAACAGCATCATGGCTGGTCTGGCATGAATACCCAGCTTGTTTTTCACTTCAACCGAGGCGGAAACAGTCATCGGGTCGTCCTATTGGTCCGTCAGGATTGGGAGGCACTCTTGTCGAGAGTGCGGTGGCGGATCTGCACGTTCTTGCCAAGCAAACGGAATGCACTGGCCAGCCGCTCTGCAATAAAGACCGAGCGGTGCTGACCACCGGTGCAACCGATGCCGACCGTGAGGTAGCTGCGATTGTTGCGCTCCAGATGGGGCAACCAGGTCACCAGCATGTTCTCGATCTGCTGGGTAAACAGCATCACGTCAGCCTGCGCCGAGAGGTAGTTGGCGACCGGCTCATCCTTGCCGGTAAACGGCTTGAGCTCGGGGATCCAGTGCGGATTGGGCAGGAAGCGGGCATCGAACACGAAGTCGGCATCCTTGGGAATGCCGTACTTGAAGCCGAACGACTCGAACACCAGCACCAGCTCGTTCTCTTTCTTGCCGAGTACCCGGGTCTTGATGAGCTCGCTCAGGTCATGAATGCTGAGGGTGGTGGTGTCGATGCGCAGGTCAGCGGTCGAGGAGATGGGCGCCAGCAGGTGGGTCTCCTCCCGAATCGCCTCATCCAGCGACAGCTTGTTGCGTGAGAGGGGGTGCAAACGGCGGCTCTCGCCATAGCGCTTGAGCAGGGTGCCATTGTCGGCGTCGAAGAAAAAGCTGGAGAACTCTACCCGCCCCTCATTGCGCACCTGTGCCAGCAGATTTTCCAGTTTCTCCGGATCGCTCGGCAGGTTGCGCACGTCGATGCTGACCGCCAGCTTGTCATACTGGCTCTCCACCGAGACAATCAGCTGGGGCAGCAGATTGACCGGCAGGTTGTCCACACAGTAGTAACCCAGATCTTCCAGCACTCGCAGGGCTACCGTTTTACCGGAGCCCGAACGTCCACTTACCACGATTAACTGCATCTTGTTCCCTCACGCCAAAACGGGTGTCTCATCCTTGGCCTGCTGTCAGGCCGAGGTCATGATCTGATAGAGCTCTTCGTCGCTGGTTGCCTGACGCAACTGGCGGCAAACCGCCTTGTCACCCAGCTTGGAAGCCATCAGAGAAAGGGTCTTGAGATGCTGCTTGCACTCGCTTTCCGGCACCAGCAAGGCAAACAGCAGGTCAACCGGTTGATTGTCGATGGAGTCGAAAGGAATAGGGTCGGCAAAGGTCATCAGGATCGCGGTTGGCGGGAACTCATCGTCAATGCGACCGTGGGGGATCGCAATACCGGCACCGATCCCGGTACTACCCATTTTTTCGCGGGCCAGCAAGCATTCAAACAGCGCCTGACGGGAGGTGCCGAGGCGTTCGGCGGCCAGCTCGCTGATGATTTCGAGGGCGCGTTTCTTGCTGGTACAAGGGACTGCACTCTTGGTGCAGTCCCGACTCAGTATGTGTTCAAGTTGCATGGTTATTTTTTATTTAACTTATCTTTGTGCTTGATGATCTGCCTGTCCAGCTTGTCGAGCAAGGTGTCTATCGCAGCATACATATCGGCATGTTCAGAGTTGGCAAACACTTCGCCACCGCTGACGTGCAATTTGGCTTCCGCTATCTGGTTCAGTTTTTCCACGCTAAGCACCACATGAACATTGTTGATGTGGTCGAAGTGACGCTCGAGTTTGGCAAATTTGTTATTCACATAATCACGCAGAGCTTCGGTGATCTCGACATGGTGTCCGGTCAGGTTAATTTGCATAACATCATCCTTTTGTTTGCCTAAACCAGGCGTTTGCGCTGATTGGAAGGTGGGATAAACAAGGATTCGCGATACTTAGCGATCGTGCGTCTCGCCACCATAATACCCTGTTCGGCCAGCAAATCCGCGATCTTGCTATCACTTAACGGCTTGGCAGGATTCTCTGCCGTGACCAGCTTCTTGATGAGCGCGCGAATTGCGGTCGATGAGCACTCTCCTCCTCCTTCGGTGTTCACATGGCTGGAGAAAAAAAACTTCAATTCGAAGATACCACGGGGGGTATGCATGTACTTCTGGGTCGTCACCCGGGAGATGGTCGACTCATGCATCTCTACCGCTTCGGCGATGTCATTGAGCACCATCGGCTTCATCGCCTCTTCACCATACTCGAAAAAGCCCTGTTGCTGCTCGACAATGCAACTGGCCACTTTCAGCAGGGTGTCATTGCGACTTTCCAGGCTCTTGATGAACCACTTGGCTTCCTGCAAATGGGAGCGGATAAACTGGGTGTCGGTGCTGCTGCGGGCGTTGCGGGCCATGGCGGCATAGGTCTCGTTGACCCGGATGCGGGGGGCAGAGTCGGGATTGAGCTCGACCACCCACTTGCTGCCCTTCTTGACCACGGAGACGTCGGGGATCACGTACTGGGAGTCGCTCTGGATGATGCCATTGCCGGGGCGCGGCTCCAGCAGCTGGATCAAATCCAGCACCTCCTTGAGGTCGCTCTCCTTGAGTTTTGTCTTGCGGGCGAGGGTGCGGTAATCCCGGTTGCCGAGCAGCTCCATGTGCTCGAGGATCACCTCCTTGGCCTCGTTGAGCCAGGGGGTCTGCGGGTCATACTGATCCAGCTGGATCAGCAAACACTCCTGCACAGAACGGGCAGCAATACCGACCGGATCGAAGTGCTGCACCCGCTTGAGTACCGCCTCGACCTCATCGAGCTCCACCTCTACGTCATCGCTGGTGACGGCAGCCTGGATATCCTCCAGCGCAACGGTCAGATAACCTGATTCGTCGATGGCATCGATGATGGCGAGCGCGATGGCGGCATCCACATCGCTAAACGGTGTGAGTCGCATCTGCCACAGCAGATAATCCTGCAGGTTTTCGGTGGTTTCACCCTGATAGACGCTATCTTCCCCATCGTGGATGGGGCCCGCGCTCTGGGCGGTGCCGGCAGAGTAAACCTCGTCCCAGGTGGTATCCACCGGCAACTCATCCGGCATCTGCTCTTGGGCCATGGCATCGCTGGAATCCAGCTGGCTGGCATCGACCGGCGCTTCCGGACTGGTCTCTTGCGCCTCGCTCTCTTCCTGCTCCAGCAGAGGGTTGTTTTCGAGCGCTTGCTGAATTTCCTGCTGAAGTTCCAGAGTGGAGAGCTGGAGCAGACGAATCGCTTGTTGTAATTGCGGCGTCATGGTCAGGGACTGACCGAGACGCAACTGTAATGTCGGCTTCATCTACGTCGGGATATCCTTATGTTCAGCGAGGCACTCGTCAAAGGAAATGAAGGCATGCCCCCTTACTATAGACTGAATTGATCGCCCAAATAGACGCGCTTGACCTGCTCATCGGCAAGGATGTCAGCCGGTGCACCTTCGGCAATCATCTTGCCGTGGCTGACGATATAGGCCTTCTCACATACGTCCAGAGTCTCTCTGACGTTGTGGTCGGTAATCAAGACGCCAAGGCCTCTATCTTTCAGATGCTGAATGATCTTCTTGATGTCTATCACAGAAATCGGGTCAACCCCTGCAAAGGGTTCATCCAGCAGAATAAAACGCGGCTCGGCCGCCAGTGCACGGGCAATTTCGACCCGACGGCGTTCACCGCCGGAGAGGCTCTGACCCAGGTTGTCGCGAATGTGGGTGATGTTGAACTCTTCCAGCAGTTGCTGAACCTTGTCCTCACGCTCCTCGCGACTCAACCCCTTGCGGGTCTGCATCACTCCCATCAGGTTGTCGAACACCGACAGGCGACGGAAGATGGAGGCCTCCTGCGGCAGGTAACCGATGCCGTTACGCGCCCGCACATGCATGGGCTGCAGGCTGATGTCCTGATCGTCGATGGTGATGAGACCGGCATCGCGCTGTACCAGCCCCACGATCATGTAGAAGGAGGTGGTCTTGCCCGCCCCGTTGGGGCCGAGCAGGCCGACAATCTGGCCGGTGCCCACTTCAAGGCTGACGTCACTCACCACCATGCGGCGCTTGTAGCTCTTCTGCAGACCCACTGCTTTCAACACTGCCATGGCTTATTTTCCCTGCTTCTTCTGGTCGGCGGGCTTGTCGAAATTCTCTACCTGATCAGGCAGGAACACGGTTTTGACCCGCTGGCTCGGGCTCTTGCTCTCGGCAATCATCTTCTGTTTGACGATGTCGTAGCGGATCAGATCGCCATTGACCTGGCTATCTTCCTGCTTGAGCTGACCGTTGCCGGTGATGGTCACCAGCCGGTTCTTCAGCTCGTAGCGGATGGTATTGCCGTGGGCATTGACCGGCTTGCCGTTATCCAGGATCTGGAAGAAGGTGGCGGGCTTACCGTAGGCAGTCATCACCTCGGCTCCTTTCTCGCCGGAACGGGTCACTACCACCTTGTCAGCCTTGATCCGGATGGTGCCCTGATTGATGGTCACGTCCTCTTCGAAGGTGATGCGGTTGTCCTGCATCTCGGCCACCTGTTTGACGGCATCGACGTAGACCTTCTCGGCAAAGTCGGACTCTTTGGCGGTCACCGCACCACACAGCAACAGGGCTGCGAGGGCCAGATTAGCGTTTTTCATTGAAATAGATGGCATGGCCTTGATCCAGTAACTCAAAATATTTGCGGTCCAGATGGCCCTTGAGGCCAACCCCTTGGGTCTGGAAATCCCGACCCAGAATGTTCACTTCCCGGTTGCTGCGCACATCCTGTGTCACCAGATCCAGCTCCAGATAGGATGTATCCAGTGTGGAGATGAAAGAGGAAGGTAGCAGACCATCCAGATGCACCTTGTCCCGCAGGATGACGTTGTCGCCGGTGTTGAGCACGCCGGTTTCGGCGGTCACCTTCCACTCGGCGGCACCCTGATCGTCATACATGTAGACCACCGGCTTGTCGAAGGTGGCCTGCTCGAGGATTTGATAATACTCGGCGTAGGTCGACTCCAGCCGCTCGGTGCGCTTGCCGTTGATATCAAAACGGGTGGTCACCAGATCTTTGGCGACAAAATCCGGCTGATAGTTTTCGATTTTGACGGCGCTCTCAGGCACCAGCTCAACCTTGCCCAACTGCCAGGCAACCAGCGCGACCAGAAACAGCAGGGCAAACAACAGGGTTTGTCTGCTCATACCGAGGCCTCGGGCTGATAATCGTCGTGGCCCTGCGCCTGCAAAATGAGGTCACACACCTCACGCACCGCGCCCATGCCACCGCCAAGCCGGGTCACCATATCGGCACGACTCAGCACCAGCGGATGGGCATCGGCCACCGCGATACCCAGGCCGCAGGCGGCCATCACCGGCAGATCGATGGTGTCATCGCCCATATAGGCGGCCTGTTCCGGGGTCAGCCCCAGCTTAGCCAGCAGCGCTTCGAAGTGAGGCAGCTTTTTATCAGCCCCCTGCACCACATGGGCCACACCCAGACTTTTCATCCGATCACTGACGATTCGGGAGTTGCGCCCGGTGATGATGGCGATCTCGATCCCGGCATTGAGCAGTGCTCGCATGCCCGCACCATCACGGGTGCAGAAGGTTTTCAGCTCTTCGCCGTTGTTTCCCATGTAGATGAGGCCGTTGGAGAGCACCCCGTCCACATCGCACACCAGCAGGCGGATTTGCGCCGCCTTGTCGAACTGGCTGCGCGTCACCGGACCATAGAGGGTCGGTACGTTTTGCATCAAATGACTCCGGCTTTCAGCAGGTCGTGCATGTTGAAGGCGCCGAGCGGGCGTTTCTCTTCATCCACGACCAGTAATCCGTTGATTTTTCTCGTTTCCATCAGCTTGACGGCTTCTGCAGCCATCATCTCTGGACCTACGGTAACACAGTTGGCCGTCATCACACGGCTGATGGGGGTGTGATGGATATCGATCTGCTGGTCAAGAATGCGGCGCAGGTCGCCATCGGTAAAGAGCCCGGCCAGCAGGCCATTGCCATCGACCACAGCCGTCATACCGAGCCCCTTGCGGCTCACTTCCAGCAGCGCCTGGCTGATGGTGGCATCTATCCCCACCCGGGGCAACAGATCGCCACTGTGCATCAGGTCGCCGACCCGCAGCAACAGACGCTTGCCAAGGGAACCGCCCGGGTGAGAGAGGGCGAAGTCATCGGCGGTAAAACCGCGCGCTTCCAGCAGGGCGACCGCCAGGGCATCGCCCATCACCAGGGTTGCCGTGGTGCTGGAAGTGGGTGCCAGACCCAGCGGGCAGGCCTCTTTCTCCACCTTGATGCACAGATGCACGTTGGCCTCTTTGGCCATGGTGGAGGCGGGATTACCGGTCATGCAGATGAGCGGAATGCCGCGGCGCTTGAGTACCGGCAGCAGGGCCAGGATTTCGTCACTCTCGCCGGAGTTGGAAATGGCGATGATAAGGTCGCCACTGGAGATCATCCCCAGATCGCCGTGACTCGCTTCTCCCGGGTGAAGGAAGAAGGCCGGGGTGCCGGTGCTGGCGAGGGTGGCGGCGATCTTGCTGCCGATATGGCCCGATTTGCCCATGCCGGTGACCACTATCTTGCCACCGCAGCGCAGCACCATTTCGCACGCCTTGTCGAAGGCGTCGTTCAGATACTGATAGAGTCCATCAATGGCTTGCTTTTCTGTGTCCAGCACCGCGCGGGCACTGCGACGAAAATCGAACAGTTCAGACACTTTCTCAGGCTTTACAGACATAAAGACACAGCTCCGGGCCGAAATTAGCTGCGGGATTATAAAAAAGTCTGCCCGGATAAGCGAATCGGATGGCAAGTCCCGCTCTCAATGACGCACTTTGTTACAGAAAACTGTCGTGCAAATGGGCTTGCAGCCTGTTCAATAGTTGTTCCTTGCTGTTGCTTAGACCTAGACTACCCCATAAAATTCGCACCTCATTTACACCGGATGGACAATTGTTTGAACAATGACCTGATCACCATCTCCGACCTGACCTTCAGTCACGGAGATCGGCTGTTGTATGACGGGATCAACCTGACCATTCCTCGTGGCAAGGTGACCGCCGTCATGGGCCCGAGCGGCATCGGTAAAACCACCCTGCTGCGGCTGATCGGTGGCCAGCTCAAGCCGGAGTCCGGTCACATTCTGTTTGACGGGGAAGATATCCCCACCCTATCCCGTTCGCGCCTCTATGAAGTGCGCAAACGGATGAGCATGCTGTTCCAGAGCGGCGCCCTGTTTACCGGCATGACGGTCTACGACAACGTGGCCTTCCCGCTACGGGAACACTCCGGCCTGCCGGAGGAGCTGATCCACACCATCGTCATGATGAAGCTGCAGGCGGTGGGCTTGCGCGGAGCGGCGAAACTGATGCCCTCCGAGCTCTCCGGCGGCATGGCGCGCCGGGCGGCCCTGGCACGGGCAATTGCGCTCGATCCTGACCTCATCATGTATGACGAGCCGTTCGTCGGGCAGGACCCCATCACCATGGCGGTGCTGGTCAAGCTGATCAAGGAGCTGAACGATGCCCTCGGCATCACCTCCGTCATCGTCACCCACGACGTGAAAGAGGTGCTGAGCATCGCCGATTACGCCTACATCATTGCCAATCGCAAGGTGGTGGCACACGGCACGCCGGACCAACTGCGCGAGGAGCACAATCCCGAAGTCGAGCAATTCCTCAAAGGATTGCCCGATGGTCCTGTTCCGTTTCATTTTCCGGCAGGCGATCTGCTACAGGATCTCTGATGTTGATAAGTCAAATAAGCAAGCTGGGGCGGGTCGGAGTGCGGTTTATCAGCTCCGTCGGTCGCGCCACCATCATGTTGTTCCATGCGCTGGCGGGCAAACCCGAGCCGCGCAAGCACTTCCCGCTGCTTGTCCAGCAGTTGTATGTGGTGGGCGTACAGTCGGTAGCCATCATTCTGGTCTCCGGCCTGTTCATCGGCATGGTGCTCTCGCTGCAGGGTTACAACGTATTGAAGGATTTCGGCGCCGAGCAGAGCCTGGGGCCGCTGGTCTCCCTCTCCCTGCTGCGGGAGCTGGGTCCTGTGGTCACTGCGCTGCTGTTTGCCGGCCGTGCCGGTTCGGCCCTGACCGCTGAAATCGGCCTGATGAAGGCCACCGAGCAACTTTCAAGCCTAGAGATGATGGCGGTCGACCCACTGCGCCGGGTGGTTGCCCCCCGCTTCTGGGCTGGCGTCATCAGCATGCCGCTGCTGGCCTTCATGTTCAGCCTGATCGGTATCTTCGGCGGCAAGCTGGTCGGTGTGGACTGGCTCGGCGTGGACGAAGGGGGCTTCTGGTCTGCCATGCAGGCCTCCGTCGACTGGCATGAAGACATCATGCAGGGCGCCATCAAGAGCCTGATTTTCGCCCTAGTGGTCACCTGGATTGCGCTCTTTAACGGCTATGATGCCAAGCCGACCTCGGCAGGGATCAGTCAGGCCACGACCCGAACCGTGGTCCACTCATCCCTCGCCGTGCTCGGCCTGGATTTTATACTCACTGCAGTCATGTTTGGATAAGGTAAAGATGAAGTTCAGCAAAGTAGAATTCCTGGTCGGCACCTTCATGCTGGCTGGCATCGGTGCCATTCTGGCACTGGCCCTGCAAGTGGCCGGTTTGAGCTTCAAACCGGAAGGAGAAACCTATACCCTGCGCGCGCATTTCGATAATATCGGCGGCCTGAAAGTCCGGTCGCCGGTCAAGGTCGGCGGCGTGGTGGTCGGTCGGGTCAGCGACATCGTACTGGACCCGAAAACCCAGGTGCCCGAAGTCACCCTGATGATGCAAAAGAGCGCTGGCGAGTTTGCCGATACCAGCTCCCTCTCCATCCTCACCTCCGGTCTGCTCGGCGAGCAGTACATCGGTCTGGCCCCCGGCTTCAGCGATGAGGAGATGGGCACCGAGATGCTCAAGGATGGCGACCTGATTGAAGACACCAAATCCGCCATCGTGCTGGAAGATCTGATTGGCAAGTTCCTCTACAGCCAATCCTCCGACAGCAAATCAGACAGCAAGAAGGAGTAATCATGTTCAAGAAAATCGCCCTGCTGCTGGGCCTGATGACCAGCATGCTCTTTTCCCTGTCTGCCCAGGCCGCTGTCGATGCCACCGACCCCAATGCGCTGGTGGATCAGGCTGCCAAGCAGACCTTTGCCCGCCTGAAAGCCGATCAGGCCCAGGTGAAAAGCAATCCGGATCACCTGCGGGTGATCATCCGCGAAGAGCTGCTGCCCTATGTGGACAACCGCTTCGCCGCCTACAAGGTGCTTGGCAACCAGATTAAAGAGACCACCGAAGCGCAGCGCAATGCCTTCGTCGAGGTGTTCACCGAGTACATGGTGAGCTCCTACGCCGATGCGCTGGCCCATTTTGACAAGCAGACCGTCAAGGTCGAGCCGGGCAAGGCTCCCAGCGGCAATATCACCGCCGTCAACGTCAGCGTGAAAGAGGCCGGCAAGCCGGACATCTTCCTCGAGTTCAAGCTGCGCAAGAACAACAAGACCGGCGAGTGGAAAGCCTTCGACATGGTGGCAGAGGGGATCAGCCTGCTCTCCGCCAAGCAGAGCGAGCTGGGCGGTTTGATCCGCCAGAACGGCATCGATGCGGTGATCGCCCAGTTGCGCGAGCACAACGCCAAGCCGCTGGTACTCAAACCATGACTCTCAGCGGTGAGCTGCAGGCGCCACAGGTCAATGACCTGTGGCAACGCCGCGCCGAATGGTGGCAGGACGACCAGCTCGAGCTCGGCGGCGTCACCACCCTCGACTCTGCCGGACTGGCCCTGCTGGTCAAATGGGCCAAAGCCGTATTAGCGCGAGGCGCCACACCGCAACTGGTGGGCGCCTCCAGTGATTTCTATACCCTGGCCAACCTCTACGGGGTGGCCGGGCTGTTTCAGTCAACCCCGCTCACAACTGAGGACGCATAATGCAAGTCTCTGAAATTGAAGCGATACTCCTTGAGGCTCTGCCATTGTCCGAAGTCCATGTCAAAGGGGACGGTAGTCACTACCAAGTGATCGCCGTCGGTGACATGTTTGACGGCATGAGCCGGGTCAAGAAGCAACAGGCCATCTATGCCCCGCTGATGGACAAGATCGCCAGCAACGCCATTCACGCCCTCTCCATCAAAGCGTTCACCGACGCCGAGTGGAAACGCGAACGTAAATTCCTATTGCCCTCCTGATTTGGTAACGAAGTAAAAATGGACAAATTCAAAATCGATGGTCGTTGTACTCTCAACGGCGAAGTGACCATCTCCGGCGCCAAAAACGCCGCGCTGCCGATCCTGTTCGCGACCCTGCTCTGTGATGAAGAGGTACACCTCTCCAACGTGCCGCGCCTGAAAGATGTGGGCACCACCATCAAGCTGCTGGAGATGCTGGGCGCGACCACCAAGGTCAACGGCAACGTCACCGTGCTGACCGGTGCGGTGAACAACCACGTCGCCCCCTACGAGCTGGTGAAGACCATGCGCGCCTCCATTCTGGCGCTGGGCCCGCTGGCTGCCCGTTTCGGCGCTGCCGACGTCTCCCTGCCCGGCGGTTGCGCCATCGGTGCCCGTCCGGTCAACCTGCACGTCCACGGCCTGGAGCTGATGGGTGCCAAGATCACCATCGAAGATGGTTACATCAAGGCCCGTGTCGATGGCCGCCTGAAAGGCGCCCACATCCTGATGGATATGGTCTCCGTGACCGGTACCGAAAACCTGATGATGGCTGCGACCCTGGCTGATGGTCGCACCGTGATCGAAAACGCCGCACGTGAGCCGGAAGTGGTCGATCTGGCCAACTTCCTCAATACCCTGGGCGCCAAGATCCAGGGGGCGGGCACCGACACCCTGACCATCGACGGTGTCGAGCGTCTGCACGGCGGCAACTACAGCGTGCAGCCTGATCGCATCGAAACCGGTACCTTCCTGGTGGGTGCAGCGGTCACCGGCGGCAAGATCACCTGCCGCAAGACCGACCCGACTCTGCTGGAAGCGGTACTGGTCAAGCTGGAAGAGGCTGGCGCCCTGATTGAGAAGGGTGAAGACTGGATCACCCTCGACATGACTGGCCGCACCCTCAAGCCGGTCACCATCAAGACTGCCCCCTACCCGGCCTTCCCGACCGACATGCAGGCACAGTTCACTGTGCTGAACGCCGTCGCCAAAGGCACCGGCATGGTCACCGAGACCATCTTCGAGAACCGCTTCATGCACGTTCCCGAACTGGTACGGATGGGTGCAGACATCGAACTGCAGGGCAATGTGGCGATCTGCCGTGACACCGAGCAGCTCAAGGGTGCCCAGGTGATGGCGACCGATCTGCGCGCCTCCGCCAGTCTGGTGCTGGCCGGCTTCGTGGCCGAAGGCTCCACCATCGTCGACCGTATCTATCACATCGACCGTGGCTACGAAGACATCGAGCAGAAGCTGCAGGGTCTGGGCGGCCGCATCGAGCGCATCAAGGGCTGATAGCCCACTGATCGCAGGCCGATAAAAAGGCCCCCTCGCTAATGCAAGGGGGCCTTTTTACATTCATCTGGGCTGCCGAGATTCAATGCGGTCGAGAGTGGTCCATATCGTGTCAGGCTATTTACCAGCCCCCTGGCGGCCAACGTTCATTGGCTCGAGACTCGCCAAAGAACCAAAAAAGTGGGGTGACATGTCCATGTCACCCCCTCGCAAATAGCATGTTCCATATTGGAGTCCGGCCACGCCAGGTCTCTGTTTCACTTTCCGATAGTTCGCGACCCATCTTAAGTGCGCGCCAATTGCAGCAATGCAACCGGCCAGCTACCCGTTACAACCTTCGTCCACACGGCAGACAAGCCGCCGTGTTTGTCCTTGCAACTGAAATATTACGCATAAAAACAAAATAAAAAACGTTTTTATGCTAATTCCATTCACATCAGAGTACAAAAAACAGCCTCATCATCACCACTAAATTGTTATAAAACAGCAAGATAGATTCATGCATGGTTATTCACCCGCAAAGGGCATCAGCAATGGCTTACAAGGCTTTGCGAGATCTCGCACAAAAAATGGCTGCCTTACAGCCAACGGCGCAGGGGCAACCAGTCACTCAGACGGGCTATCAGTCGCCTTGGCCACCCCTCGGGTTTGCGCGGCAATCCACCGGCCTGCTCCTGCCAGCGAGCCAGCCACGTTCGCAGCGCCTCGCAGATCGGCGGGCAGTGCAGATGCAGCATCAGTTCGGTATTGAGAAACAGTGAGCGAGGATCGAGGTTGAGGCTGCCGAACAGCGCCCGCTCCTCCCCCAGCAGGATCAACTTGGCGTGCAGGCTGCCGTGGCCATGGTCAAACTCGGCGACCCGGATCCCTTGGCGCAGCAACCAGCCGAGATAACGCTGATAGGCACCATAGACCAGTGGCACATCGGTGCTGGCCAGCGAGTTGGTGAGAATGTCGATGGCGATCCCCTGTTGGCGCAGCCGCGCCAGACGGTGCCGGAACCCGCGGGTCAGGATGAGGTAAGGGGTCACCAACCCCAGCGAGCCGGGATTGTCAGCCAGCTGGCGCCAGAGCTGACGGGCAGTGGTGGGACGGGAGATAAGCCCCTTGCCGGGACGGTCGAACCACACCTCGGCCCGCCCCTCATGCCATTGCAGCGGCACATCGCGCTCGTCAAACAGCGCCGCGGGCAGATCGTAGACCGTCGCTACCGCCGGATCCGTCATGGTGAACAGGAAGTCGTTGACCACCTCTATTTCGGCGGGCAGCAGCTCGCGGCGCAACAGATGGCGGATGGGGTGACTCCAGCGGCTGTGCCAGAACTGCTCGAACCCCTGCACCATCTGCTGGCACAGTCCCCCCTGACAGGCGAGATCGAGATCCACGAAGGGGGCTTGCGGATCCAGACCGAAGTAGCGATCACCGATGTTGCGCCCGCCGATCAGCGCCAGCTTGCCATCCACCAGCAGCAGTTTGTTATGCATCCGGTGGTTGATGCGGCGAAAGCTGAGCAGTCCCTCCAGCAGCAGTGCCAGCGGGCGCCAGCCCCGCAGCCAGAAGGGGTTGAACAGCCGTACCTCGATCCCCGGGTAGTGAGCCACCATCTCCAGAAAGCGGTTGTCACCGGCATAGAGATCATCCACCAGCAGCTGTACCTTGACGCCACGCCGGGCGGCGTGAAGCAGCTCGCTCAGCAGCAGCTTGCCGCTGCTGTCCTCCTCCCAGCTGTAGTACTGCGCCTGGATCCGCTCGCGGGCATGGCGGATCCAGTGACAACGCACCTTGAGCGCCAGCTGGGGATCGTCGATCAGGACAAAGGATCCGGGGATCATGGTGTCATCCTGCTGTCATGGCCGGGTGTCATAACGCTGGCGAGCCTCTTCACATATTCAAAAGGAGTTGCTGATGGAACTGCATGATACCCCAATGTTGCGCTATCTGGGCCAGCTCAGCCAGCCAGATCTCATCCCGGCCACCGGCCCTGCTCACTGGTTTTTGCAACACAGGGACGGTGGCTGGCAATTGCCGACCGTGCAGGCGACCCTGCCGGTCAACCGGCTCAGGGCTGAGCCGCTTCGATAGCGGCAGCCTTGCCCTCGATCTGGGGCAGGCTGAAACGATAGGCCACGTAGTACTTGTAGATGGTGCCGACATAGTTGATCGGCCCCTGTCCGACTTCGTTGGCCACCAGCTGATCCACGTTACCGAACCAGACGTTGGGATCGAGTCCCAGTTTCTCCGCCTTGCCTCGCAGCGCCTGCACCCGGTTCGGCCCAGCGTTGTAGGCGGCGAGGGCAAACAGGTGGCGGTTGAGCCGATCCAGCTTGGGATCATTGAAGTAGGTATCGAGGATCAACCGCATGTAGCGGCAGGCGGCCTCCACATTTCCCTCCAGCGTGGTGAGTCTGGCGCCGTTGATGCCGACTTCCCGCCCCGTACTGGGCAGCAACTGCATGAGGCCCACGGCCCCCTTGGGCGAGCGCGCCTTGGGATTGAGGCCGGACTCCTTGTAGCCAAGCGCCGCCAGCATCAGCCAGTCGAGATCGTATTGATTGGCGTACTTCTCCAGCACCTTGCGAATGGTCGCGAGGCGCCCCATAGGATCCGGCGCCAGGATATTGCTCATCTGATCGCTGCGAACCAGCAAGCGGCGCAGGGTCATGTCGCTGTAGAGGCTGTTGCGGCTGACGCTCGCCAGATAGCCATTGACCGCTTTCAGCAGCTCGGGGCTGTTCTTGCGCAGCGCCCAGCCACTGGTGCCGTTGCTGCGCAGGGGGATCAACTTGTGAGCCTTGAGACCGGAGATCATGCCACTCAGCCAGATCCGCCCCTTGTAGCTGTCGGTCACCGTCAGGGGAATAATGCCGGCGGCCACCATCTCCAGCAGATCGCCATCCTGTAGATATTCGGGCACCGTCTCGATATAGACGGGGGGCAGCCCCAACTCGCGAAACAACCAGTTGAGCTGGCGCAAGCTCTCGTAGTAGCTGGAGCTGGCCCGCACCCAGACCCGCCTGCCGGAGAGCTGGGTAATGCGGCTGAAGGCGGGCAGGCTGTTCTGGCTAACCACCCACTCCTCGATGGAAGAGATGAGCGGCCGGGAGAAGGCCACCTGTTCACGCCGGGTCGGGGTCACCGTCATGGTCGCCGCCACCAGATCACCACGCCCCTCGGTCAGATAGTCCAGCAGCTTGTCCTGCCGCACCGGGATGTAGACCACCTTGAGTTTGACCTTCTCTTTAGCGAGATAGGTGTTGTTCAGCCAGCGCTCGAATCCTTGCAGCTGATTGACCAGAATGCCGTACTGGGTGCCGCGATCGAGAAAATAGAAACCGCGCTCATAGACCACCAGAGCCCTGAGTTCGCGCTTTTGCAGAATGCTTTCGAGGTCCCCGGGTTGGGGCAAACGCACCGGCTTGAGCTCAGCCGCCAGCAGGGAAAAACAGCAGAGGGCCAGCAGAGCCCAAATCCAGCGTCGCATCACGATGGCTGCCCCTGTGCTGAGGTCACGCCTGCTGCCTGTTGGCAGCACGGATCACGATAGAGGGTGGGATTGGGGGCAGAGATCCATCGCTGCGTCATGATATTTACGCCTTCTGTTGGCCGACTCGCGCCGGGCAAAACGTCTGTGGGATAGAGTAACTATAGAACGCCGACCCACAGCAGAAGGGTCAACACGGCAGGCAAACCTGCCGCGTTATCAGACAACTCAGATAGAGCGGGCCCGCATTTCGAAAATCAGTTTTTCGGCGGTGCAGGTGAATTGCAGGCGGGCTTTCAGGATCACGCCGTTGGCGCCCTGGGTCAGTTCGCTGCTCACTTGAGCTTCGGCGGTGACCTGTTTGGCCAGTACTTCATAGGCAGCCAGCTTGGCGCGGGCATCCGCCTCGGCCGCGGCTTCAATAACCAGCTCCATCACATCGTCGCCTTCGCCGATGATGGTGCCGATCTCGGCAAAACAGCCGCAGCTGTCACAGGTTTCGTTCAGTTCAACTTTCTCGTCTACAGACATTTTCTACTCCTACTGCTTATTTCGGATGATTTGCGTCGTCACGCATCGCCTTGCGAAAATCTTTGATGGCGGTCCCCAGATCCTCACCTGCACTGGCAAGACGCTTGCTGCCGAAGACCAGCACAACGACCAGCAAGAGGATCAGCATATGCCAGATATGAATTCCACCGAGTCCCATAGGGATACTCCCTCACAAAGAGATATCTGTTACTTGTATCAAAATAGAGCGCAGGGATTGTTGGGCAAAATCAAGGCAGGTGCAAGTGAGCAAATAAATCATAGCCAAAAAATAGGGCGACCCTGAGGTCGCCATATTGATTGTGCTACATGTCCCCTCAACCGCTACATCCTGTACCAGTGGTTCATGCGAACCTGAGACCATTCGAGGATAAGATCGCCAAGATATGAAAACAAATGGTATAAATTCATCTTAGAATTGAAGAGGATTCATATCATGCTGCTGGAACAACTGGGTCGCATCGACCTCAATTTGCTGATTATCCTGCAGGTATTGCTGGAAGAGCGCAACGGCAGCAAGGCGGCACGCCGCCTTCATCTGAGCCAGTCCGCGGTCAGTAAAGCCCTCGGCCGTCTGCGCGATACCTTCAATGATCCCCTCTTCATCCGATCTGCCTACGGGCTGGAACCCACCGGCCGTGCCCTTGCACTGCAGCAGCAGTTGCAACCCATCCTGCTGTCGCTGGATAACCTGATCCAGCCGCCCGAGTTTGACCCCGCCAGCTCGGAGCGGGAATTCGTCATCGCCAGCATGGACAGCGCCTTTACCCTGTTTGCCCCGCTCTACCTGAGCGAGCTGAAGCGGCAGGCACCAAGGATCCGCTTGCGTTACGAGGAGTGGACCGAGAACAGTCTGACCGAGATGAGTCAGGGACAGGTGGACATCGCCTTCGCGGTGCGAGAGAACTGCATCAGCTCCGATTATCGGCTCGATACCCTGCCCGACAGCATCTGTCAGCGAGTGCTGGCGGTCGATGATCTCACCTGTCTGGTGCAGCAGCACCACCCCGCGCTGCGGGAGCCCAACTGGAATCTGGAGCACTACCTCAGCTATCCCCATGTACAGACTTACTGCGAGGGGCGGGACCGCTGGATGCTGGATCACAAGCTGGCAGAGCAGGATCTCTACCGGCGTATCGAGGCAACCGTGCCCTCCTTCGAGGCGGCGCTGCGGATGGGGATGCACTCCGACATGATAGTAACGCTCTCCCGGCTCTACGCCCGCCACGCCACCCAGGTCTATCCGCTGTTACAGCTGCCGCTGCCCATCGGGTTGGACAGCATCTCCCATCTGCTGATCTGGCATCAGCGTCACAGCGAGGATCCGGGCCACCGCTGGCTGCGGGAGCTGCTGCTGTCCCTCATCATGAGCAAACTGGAACCTGCAGCGACCACTCACGGATGACGGCACGCCTTCTCGGCGGCACAAAAAACGGGGCTCTGCGTAGCCCCGTTTCATTCACTTCAAGATGTAAACCACTCAGCCCTGGCCGGTCACCGCCAGATAGTGATGTACCCCGTCCAGCAGCATCTGGACCGAGATCATCACCAACAGCATACCCATCAACCGTTCCACCGCAGTGAGTCCCCGCTCACCCAGCAGCTTGTTGAATACCTCGTAGAACATCAGGATCACCGCGCTGGCGGCCCAGGCCATAAAGAGCGCCAGCGACCAGTCCACCATCCGGGTCGGCTCCTGATTGGCCAGCAGCATCAAAGAGGCGAGGATCGAGGGGCCGGCAATCATCGGGATCGCCATCGGCACCAGGAAGGGCTCCTCGCCCGCCGCCAGCCCGGTCACGCCCCCCTCACTCGGAAAGATCATCTTGATGGCGATCAGGAACAGGATGATCCCCCCCGCAATGCTGACCGCCTCCTGCCGCAGGTTGAGGAAGCCGAGGATCTGCTGACCGACGAACAGGAACAGCATCATGATGGCCAGCGAGAAGAGCAGCTCGCGCACCATCACCTTGCGACGTCGCTTGGGATCAATATGACGCAGGATAGAGAGGAAGACCGGCAGGTTACCCAGCGGGTCCATGATCAGAAACAGCATGACTGCGGCAGAGAAAGTATCCATACAACGCCCGGGCTACGCCCTGAATAGGGAAAAGAGAGGGGGCGAAATATAGCAAAGGGCGAAGAATTGAGCGAGCGCCATGATGCGCTCGCAGCGGGATTAACCGTGGTTACAGATCTTGTCTGCGCGGGTCTGGAAACCCTCAGCCGAGTCGATGAATTTGCCACGAGCGGCCAGGAAATCGATCAGCGCTTCCGCATCCATCTCGCTGGCACTGCAGGTATGAAAACGGGCCTCGGCACCGAACCGTTCGGCCATCGCCTGTTTCAGGCTGGCACGGGTAAATTGCCCCCCTTGTGCCAACATCATCTCCATCACTTCGTGACCATGAACCGATTGCGACATCTCTCACCTCAATAATGAACATATTTAATGCCAATTAAATATCTCCCCGCCCGGAGGGATCTTGATATAGGCCAATAAATTGCGCATTACCTGGTCAGGGGAGTGGTCACCGCCACCGCTTTGTCGATAATGTGGCAACCCGCGTCAGGGATCGCTACACTGGCGCCCCTTTTTGGCCATCGCAGACAATGTATAAGGATATTGGCGTCATGCTGTTCCATGGAGAGGCTCTCAAGCCCTGGCAGATCTGGACCCGCCGACCACTCTGGCTCAAGACCCTGATCGGCATGCTGACAGGGGTGGGTCTGGGCGTCAGCTTTGAAGAGCAAGCCCTGTTGCTCAAGCCCCTTGGCGTCTTGTTCGTCAACACCATCCAGATGCTGATGGTGCCTCTCATTTTCTGTTCGGTCATCGCCGGTCTCACCTCGCTGCTCAAGGGCAAGGCCCTCGATCGCATCGGCAGCAAGGCGATCTGCCTCTACTTCTGCTCCACCGCCATCGCCATCTGCATCGGCCTGATGATGGGCTGGCTGCTGGAACCCGGCATGGGTGCCGACATGGGCCCCTATGAGCGGGTCGGTATGTCGGAACCACCCACCCTGGCCAGCGTGCTGAGCCATCTGGTGCCGAGTAACCCGGTACAGGCGATGGTGGATGGCAAGATCCTGCAAGTGATCGTCTTTGCGGTGGCGCTGGCGGTCGCCCTCAATGCCAGCGGTCGCCGTGGCCGCCCCGCCATCCTCTTCTTCACCTCGCTGGCCGAGGGGATGTTCAAGCTGACCCAGATGGTGATGGCGCTCGCGCCTTACGGTGTCTGCGCTCTGATGGCCTGGATGACCGGCAAGTACGGTCTCGACCTGCTGCTGCCGCTGCTCAAGGTGATCGGCGCCGTCTACCTCGGCTGCCTGCTGCACGTGCTCGGGGTCTACAGCACCCTGCTGCTCCTGCTGGCACGGCTCAATCCGCTGCACTACTTCAAGAGCATCGTTGATGCCCAGGCGGTTGCGTTTACCAGCAGTTCCAGCAACTCCACCCTGCCCATCAGTCTGGCCTGCGCCGAGAAGCGGCTGGGAGTCTCTCCCGCCATCACCGCCAAGGTGCTGCCCATCGGCGCCACCATCAACATGGATGGCACCGCCCTCTATCAGGGAGTGACAGCGCTGTTCGTAGCTCAGGCATTCGGGGTGGATCTGCACATGGTCGATTATCTGACCATCATCAGCATCGCCACCCTGGCCAGTATCGGTACGGCAGGTACCCCTGGCACCGGGTTGATGCTGCTGACCCTGACCCTGACAGCGGTGGGCTTGCCGCTGGAAGGGGTGGCACTGATTGCAGGCATTGACCGGATCCTCGACATGGCGCGCACCACGGTCAACGTATCGGGGGATATTCTGGTGTCGGTGCTGATCGCCCGCAGCGAAAACGAGCTGGATCTGGCGACCTATCACGATGCCAGCGCAGGGGAAGATATCGAGTTCCCGCCGCGCTAGCGGAAGAGAGATCAGCTGTCGTGGGGATCGTGATGACAGCGCCAGCAGACGTCGAAGTTGGCGCCGTTCTCCTCCCCGCACTGGCCGCACAGCCAGCCGTTACCCTGACGCTGCTGGTAACGCTCGATGACCCGTCCTGCCTTGCTGCGATCCTCGGCCCGCACCATCAGGGTCACCTGCAACATGTCGACCGGCAGTTCGCCAAGGGCGCCAGACAGCCCCTCGCCATTGAGGCGCACCAGCACCCCTTCCGCCTCCAGCGCCCCTTTCAACGCGTGCGCCTCCAGGGTGTGTGAGGCGCGATAGAGATTGATCCAGTTATCCATAGCTCCCCCTTACAACAACTTGTCGATGCCAAACTCAGCGCCGTTCTCAATCATGAAATCGATGAATGCCCGCAACTTGCGCGGCATCAGTTGCCGCTCCGGAAACAGCAAATAAATTGGCACCCTGGGTTGCTGCCACTCTGGCAGCAGGATCACCAATTCGCCGCTGGCCAGCTCATCCTGACAGAGCATAGCGGGTAACGAAGCCAACCCCAGCCCCGCCTTCGCTGCCTCCCGGGCACAGGTAATATTATTGACCCGAAAACGGGATGGGGGGTCAACCAGCACCTCTCTGCCATCCAGCTCGAAACACCAGTGAGAGGCGAGAAACCCGCTGCTCACCGTCACCCGCTCGTGGTTGGCCAGATCCTCCGGCCGCTCGATGACCGGGCTGCGGGCCAGATAGTCCGGGCTGGCACAGAGCAGCCTTCCGGTGCTCCAGAGTCGGCGCGCCGCCAGATTGGAGTCGCTCATGTCGCCAATCCGCACCACCGCATCCAGCCCTTCACTGATGGGGTCCACCACCCGGTTGGTCAGCTCCAGCTCCACCTGCAGGGCGGGATAGGCCTGCAAAAACTTGGCGACCAAGCGCCCAACCACCAGTTGCCCCGTTTCGATGGGCACCGCCAGTTTGAGGGTGCCGGTTACCTCCTGCTGGCTGGCGCTCAGCATCAGCTCGGCTTCGGTCAGGGCATCGACCGCCTTGCTGCAGTGCAGGTAGTACTTCTCCCCTTCCTCGGTCAAAGTGAGCTGACGAGTGGAGCGATAGAGCAGACGCACACCGAGCCGCTGTTCCAGCTCGGCGATCCGGCGGCTGACCATCGCCTTGGTCATCCCCAGCTCGCGGGCGGCCGCCGTAAACGAGCCCTTGTCGACGATACGCACCAGAATTAACGCGGCATTGAGATCCATTGTTGCACCAGTGAAACTGTATATCTCGTGAACCAATACTAATCGAAACAGTTGACCAGTGTTAGCCTGCGCCCCTTAAGTTCAGGAATCACAAAAATGAGTCAACACAAAAAAATTCCCCTGCTGGCAGCCATGATATTGGCGCTGCTCGGTCTGCTGTTCGCCGGTTACTGGTATCTTCACGGCCGCTATTTTGAAAGCACCGACAACGCCTATCTGCAAAGTGAAGTGACCGGGATCAGCTCCAAGCTGCCCGGCTATATCCGCGAAGTGCTGGTCACCGACAACCAGCCGGTCAAAGCGGGCCAACTGATCGCTCGTCTCGATGATCGCGAATACAAAACCAGGGTCGCGGAGGCCGAAGCCGACCTGCGCCTCAATCAGGCGACGGCCGAAAATTTGGCCGCCACCCGCACCCAACAACTGAGCCTGATCCAGCAGGCCGAGGCCAAGGTCGCCTCCGCCAATGCTGAACAGCTGCGCGCCAGCCAGCAGGTCAACCGGATCAGTCAGCTCAACCAGCGCCACTACAGCTCGCAAGACAGTCTGGACGAGGTGCGAGCAGGCCTGCAGGTCAATCAGGCGCAAGCCCGGGAGGCCCAAGCCGCCCTGCAAGCGGCCCGTGAGCGACTGCTGGTACTGGATGCCGAACGCAAACAGAATCTGGCCAAGCTGGCATTGAGCGAAGCGCAACTGGAGCAGGCCAAGCTGGAGCTCGGCTACACCGAGCTGCGGGCGCCTGCTGACGGCATCATTGGCAAGCGCAGCCTGCGGGAAGGGCTCTACGTCCAGTCCGGCATGCAGGTCGCCAGCCTGGTACCGCTGCAGCAGGTGTGGGTCGAAGCCAACTTCAAGGAGACCCAGCTCGCCCATATGCAGCCGGGCCAGAAGGTCGAAGTGGTGCTCGATGCCTACCCGGATCAACCGGTCGAGGGGATCATCGACAGCCTGGCCCCGGCGACCGGCGCCAAGTTCGCCCTGCTGCCGCCGGAGAATGCCACTGGTAACTTCACCAAAATCGTGCAGCGGGTGCCGGTAAAGATCCGCATCCCCGAGCCAGGTCCGCTGGCAGGCAAGCTGCTGCCGGGTCTCTCCACCGAAGTGATCGTGGATACCCGCACTCCTGAGCCCGTGGTGGCTGCCAACTGATGGAACCCATTCCACGTCGCAACTGGATCGCGGTCATGGGGGGCCTTATCGGCGCCTTCATGGCCATCCTCGATATCCAGATCACCAATGCCTCCCTGAAGGATATTCAGGGGGCCCTGTCGGCCACCCTGAGCGAGAGCTCCTGGATCTCCACCTCCTATCTGGTGGCGGAGATGATCGCCATCCCCCTGAGCGGCTGGTTGAGCCGGGGGTTGAGTGTGCGCCGTTACCTGCTCTGGACCACCGGTGCGTTTATCGCCGCCTCCGTGCTCTGCTCGTTCAGCTGGAACCTCACCAGCATGATCGTCTTCCGGGCGCTGCAGGGCTTCACTGGCGGGGCGCTGATCCCGATGGCCTTCTCCCTCATCGTCACCCTGTTGCCGTTACAGAAGCGGGCCACCGGCATGGCGCTGTTTGGCCTCTGCGCCACCTTCGCCCCCGCCATCGGCCCAACCCTCGGTGGCTGGCTCACCGAGCAGATGTCGTGGCACTACATCTTCTATCTCAACGTGCCGCCGGGACTGCTGGTGATGGCCATGCTGGCCCACGGGCTTGATAAAAAACCGGTGGACTGGGCCGTGATCAAGCGGGTAGACCTCATCGGCATCGTCACCATGGCGCTTGGCCTCGGCCTGCTGGAGGTGGTACTGGAAGAGGGCAACCGGGAAGACTGGTTCGGCTCAAGCTTCATCGTGCGACTGGCAGTCATTTCGGCGGTGGCGCTGGTGTTCTTCGTCATCAGCCAGCTGATCCGCCGTCACCCGCTGGTCAATCTGCGGCTGCTGCACAACCCGCGCTTCGCGCTGGCCTGCTTCGCCTATCTGATCCTCGGCATGGCGCTGATGGGATCTATCTATGTGCTGCCGCTCTACATGACCCAGATCCACAACTACAACGCGCTGGAAATCGGCGAAGTCCTGATGTGGATGGGACTACCGCAACTGCTGGTGCTACCGCTGGTACCCAGGCTGACCCACAAGATAGACCCGCGCTATCTGGTGAGCTTCGGCTTCCTGATCTTCGCCGTCAGCTGCTTTATGAACGTCAACATGAGTGCCGACTACGCCGGGCCGCAGCTGATCCAGTCCCTCATCGTGCGGGCGCTGGGGCAGCCCTTCATCATGGTGCCGCTCTCCCTGGTCGCCACCGCCAGCCTGAGCCACGACGAGATCCCCTCCTCCTCGACCCTGCTCAACGTGCTGCGCAACCTCGGTGGTGCGTTCGGTATCGCCATCATCGCGACCCTGCTCGACAACGATACCCGCACCCATGTGCTGCAGATTGGCAGCACTCTGGCCGCCAGCAGTATCGAGGGGCAGAGCTATCTGCTGCAACTGGCCCAGAGCATGATGGCGCAGGGTTCAGGCCCCGAGATTGCCCAGCAGCAAGCCCACGCCATGCTGGCCAATACCATCAACCGGGAAGCGGCCATCATGGCCTACAACCAGGTGTTCTACATCATGGGGATCTTCCTGCTGATCGCCAGCGCACTGATGCTGTTGCTCAAATCCCCCGCCCCACGGGCTGCGGATGCCGAACCGCTAGAGGCGTGAAAAACGCCGGGCATAAAACGAAAAACGGGCCAATGCCCGTTTTTCGTTATCTGTTACCTGCACTCAACCAGAAGGCGTTATCCCGCCAGCGACCCCGCGATCAGGAATTGCGCTGCGAAGTAGCTACTCATCACCCAGGCGCGGGCGTGGGGAAAGGGGTGGCGGAAGCGATCGAGCGCCAGCATGCTGTCGGAGAAGAGGAACATCAGCGCCCCCACCAGAGCGGCGGCCGAACCGGCAGTGAGAGAGGCGTGCCAGGCACCGGCGGCCACCCAGGCCATGCCGATGATCACCAGCATGTAGCAGAAGACCGGGATCCGCATCTCCCCCAGCTTGCCCCACAGCAGGCCGAATACCATGCCGGCGATCAGCAACAGCAGCAAACCATCCACCAGATTGAGCAGCAATGGCCCCTGGGCAAAACCGACGATATAGCAGAGATGCGCGACAAGAAATGCCGCCAACCCCTGAATGAAGCGATCGCTTGGCAACATCAGCAGCACATCGCCCGCCAGCGAGAGACAAAGGCCGAGCAGGATCCAAGCGTGTGAACCATCGTGGTCATAACTCTGGTAGCCGAACGCCAACGCGATGATAAGCAGCATGGTAAGCGGCTTGCTGATATAGAACTGGCGGCAGTCTGAACCGTAGGCAGCACGGATGTGCCACCAACCTGAAGCGATGATCAAGAAACTCAATAACATGCCCTGCTCCTCACCTGTTGCTCGCAGTCATACGGCAACCGTTTTTATCATGGTGCAGGGTAACAAATTCCCTACCCCAGTGGCAGGGGTGCTGATCAAATGGACAAACTAAGCCTAAAGTCTAATTGCCGCACCGAGTGGTTCAGGGCATAAGTGACGGGTCTGGAGGATCACCATGGAAGAAGCTATGAAAAACTATCTGCCCGCCATCGATATCATGATGTGCCATCTGGGGATCAGCTTTGAGCAGGCCTGCGAACAACTGGGTCTCAGCCAGCAGGAGCAACAGGCACTGGATCAATTGCAGCAACAGCAGAGCCAAGCCAACTAAGCCCTCCCGTTATTGGATATCATGATGTGCCATCTGGGGATCAGCTTTGAGCAGGCCTGCGAACAACTGGGTCTCAGCCAGCAGGAGCAACA
>NZ_JAAKUM010000013.1:0-160386 GCF_049175135.1 Aeromonas sp. 600724
GTCCGTTTCACACCTTGTCCCATCGGGTTCTCCATGTATTGGGGGGGAAAGGTGTAAACCATATTCAGGACGGGACAACAGATACAAAAAAGGAGGCCTAAGCCTCCTTTATTTTTTATAACAGTGCTGGAATTAGACCAGAGCTGCTTTAGCTTTTTCAACCAGGGCGGTGAAAGCCAGCTTGTCGTGAACGGCGATATCGGACAGGATCTTGCGATCGATCTCGATAGAAGCCTTCTTCAGACCGTTGATCAGACGGCTGTAGGACAGACCGTTCTGACGGGCAGCAGCGTTGATACGCGCAATCCACAGCTGACGGAATTGACGCTTTTTCTGGCGACGGTCACGGTAGGCATACTGACCAGCTTTGGTTACCGCTTGTACCGCTACGCGGTAAACACGGGAACGGGCGCCGTAGTAACCCTTGGCGGCTTTCATTACTTTCTTGTGACGAGCACGAGCAGTCACACCACGTTTAACTCTTGGCATTTTTCACATCCCCCCTTATGCGTACGGCAGACAAGCGACAACACGTTTGTGGTCGGCAGCGGAAACAAAGAACTTCGGTCCCAGCTGACGCTTACGCTTACTGCTCTTCTTGGTCAGGATGTGACGCAGGTGGTTGTGCTTGCACTTGAAGCGACCTGAGCCAGTCTTCTTGAAGCGCTTTGCGGCGCCCCGGTTGGTTTTCATCTTCGGCATTTCATACTCCGCATTGTGAGTGACAACAAAATCGCAAGGCGAACCGACTCATGGAGCGAGCCCCATGAGTCAATTTCTTGTGGGCCTTAAGATTTCTTCTTAGGTGCGAGGACCATCACAGCTTGACGGCCTTCGACTTTCGGGAACGATTCGACTACGGCTAACTCTTCCAGATCGTTCTTGACGCGCTCAAGAACCTTGATACCAAGATCCTGGTGTGCCATTTCACGACCACGGAAGCGCAGGGTGACCTTAGCCTTGTCCCCGTCTTCCAGAAAGCGAACCAGGTTGCGTAGTTTTACCTGATAGTCGCCTTCGTCAGTGCCAGGACGGAATTTGATCTCCTTGACCTGGACGACTTTCTGCTTTTTCTTCTGTTCTTTGGTGGTTTTGCTCTTTTCGTAGAGGAATTTGCCGTAATCCATGATCCGGCAAACGGGCGGCTCGGCGTTCGGACTGATCTCGACCAGATCCACTTCGGCCTCTGCGGCCAAGTTCAGTGCTTCCTGGATAGATACGATGCCAAGAGCTTCGCCATCCAGACCAGCCAAACGAACTTCTTTCAGACGGATCTCTTCATTGATCCGGTGAGCGCGGGCTTGCGGTTGCTTGCCCAGTTTTTTTCCGCCTTTTATAGCTTATTCCTCCACTTTCTTTTGTCCGCGGGTCTGAACTTCCTGGGTCAGCAGAGCGATGAACTCTTCAACAGGATAAGTGCCCAGGTCAGCCCCTTTACGAGTCCGTACTGCAATCTTACCGGCTTCAACTTCTTTATCGCCGCAGACCAGCATGAAAGGTACTCGCTTCAAAGTATGCTCGCGGATTTTAAAGCCAATCTTCTCATTTCTCAAGTCCGCTTTTGCGCGAAGGCCCGCATCATTCAATGCTTTGGCTACTTTCACCGCATAATCGGCCTGATTGTCCGTGATATTCATGACCACAGCCTGAGTCGGAGCCAACCAGGTCGGGAACAGACCGGCGTACTCTTCAGTCAGAATACCGATGAAGCGCTCGATAGAACCCAAGATGGCCCGGTGGATCATCACAGGTACATGACGATCGTTGTTTTCGCCCACATAAGTGGCACCCAGACGACCAGGCAGGGCAAAGTCGAGCTGCACGGTACCACATTGCCACGCACGATCAAGGCAATCGTGCAGGGTAAATTCAATTTTTGGACCGTAGAACGCCCCTTCACCCGGCTGCAAATCGTACTTCAGACCGTTGAGCTCCAGCGCTTCGGCCAGCGCTTTCTCGGCGCGATCCCACATCTCGTCAGAGCCGATACGCTGCTCGGGACGAGTGGAGAGCTTGACCACGATGTTCTCGAAGCCAAAGGTACCGTAGACGTCATAGACCATACGAATACAGCCGGAGACCTCTTCCATGATCTGCTCTTCGGTACAGAAGATGTGAGCGTCATCCTGAGTGAAACCGCGCACCCGCATCAGACCGTGCAGGGAACCGGACGGCTCGTTGCGGTGGCAGGAACCAAACTCGGCCATCCGCAGCGGCAGATCGCGGTAGGACTTCAGACCCTGGTTGAAGATCTGGACGTGACCCGGGCAGTTCATCGGCTTGATGGCGTACTCGCGGTTTTCGGACTGGGTGGTGAACATGGCCTGGGCATACTTCTCCCAGTGACCTGAACGCTCCCACAGGACGCGGTCCATCATGAACGGACCTTTCACTTCCTGATAGTCGTACTCTTTGAGCTTGCCGCGGATAAAGGTTTCCAGCTCACGGAAGATGGTCCAGCCATCGTTGTGCCAGAACACCATACCGGGTGCTTCTTCCTGCATGTGATACAGGTCGAGCTGCTTGCCGATCTTGCGGTGGTCGCGCTTGGCGGCCTCTTCCAGACGCTGCAGATAAGCCTTGAGCTGCTTCTTGTCAGCCCAGGCAGTACCGTAGATACGCTGCAGCATCTTGTTGTTGGAGTCGCCACGCCAGTAGGCGCCGGACATCTTCAGCAACTTGAAGTGGTGGCAGTGACGCATGTTGGGCACGTGCGGGCCGCGACACATGTCGATGTACTCTTCGTGATGATAGAGACCTGGCTGGTCATCACGGGCAATGTTCTGATCCAGGATTTCGACTTTGTAAGACTCGCCGCGCGCCTCGAATACATCGCGCGCTTCTTGCCAGGAGACTTTCTTCTTGATGACGTCGTAATCCTTGGCTACCAGCGCCAGCATGCGCTCTTCCAGGGCAGCCAGATCTTCATCGGTCAGGGTACGGTCAAGATCAACGTCATAGTAGAAGCCGTTGTCGATGACAGGACCGATGGCCATCTTGGTCTGGGGCCAGAGTTGCTTGATAGCATGACCCAGCAAGTGAGCGCAGGAGTGGCGCAGGATGTCCAGACCTTCTTCGTCTTTGGCGGTGATGATGGCCAGCGCAGCATCGGCTTCGATCAGCTCGCATGCATCCACCAGTTCACCGTTTACCCGACCGGCAATGCACGCCTTGGCGAGACCGGGACCGATGTCCGCAGCCACATCCATGACGGAAACAGAGTGGGCAAATTGACGTTGGCTGCCGTCAGGCAGAGTAATGATTGGCATTATGTGTTTCCTTATACAGTGGTGACCCCTACCAAAGGTCACATGCGGGATGGAAAAGAGATTCAAAAAGGTGATGTTCTGGTTCTCCACAGCACTTTGCGAAGACGGCCTGACACGCAAACAGCATGTCTAACATGACAAACCAAGCCAAAACGGCCCCCATGCTACCAGAAGTCGGGCGTGCTGTATCGGATTTGCAGATATTTTCTACAGTCAAATGAGTCGCCTACCGACTATTCGCCAAGCAGGGATTGCCAGTTGAAGTCAAAGTCACTGCTCCCCTCCTCTGCCAGCGCCAGCTCTTGCAGCACCTGAAGCGCCAGCTTGTTGCCCTTTTGTGCCGCCTGATAGAGCCACTGTTTCGCCTGAGCCAGATCGACCCTGCCGCTGACCCCCATCAGATGAAGCACACCGACTTTCAGCATGGCCGGGACATCACCATTGCGGGCAGCCTGCTCCATCCAGTGAAAGGCTTGGCGCAGATCTCGCTTGACCCCGACACCGCGCAGATAGAGCTCTGCCAGCCGATATTGGCCGAAGGGATCTCCTGCCTGCGCCGACTGGCGATAGAGGCTGATGGCCTGATGGATATCCTGCTCGCTCCCCTGCCCCACCTCATGACTCCAGCCCATCAGGGCTTGCGCCCGAGGTTGGCCTTGATCGGCCAGTGGCGACCAGATCCGGGTCGCCTCATCAAAGTGACCGGTACGCCAGGCACGGTTGGCGGCAGCCATCTCCTGCTCGGTGGAGAGCGGAAGCAGACGCCAGATAACCAGCGCAAACAGACCGATAAACAGCCAACGGGAAGTGGTGGGGCTCATGATGATTTCCGTGATCCAGTTCTCATTTCGTCTATGTAAACGAAATGTAGCGTTGCGATCAAGCAAGAGATCCCTACGACAACCCTTTTTGCACCCGGTCGATCAGCAGTTGTTGTCATTTATCCGGGGTACCTGCAAAATAACTGTATGTATAAACAGTGTCGGTGCACACCATGGCAGGACGAGGCAGCCCCAACAATATCGATCACCGTTTTAGCGGCCCCCTTGTCGAAGCGGTCGATGACGGCTGGCAATCGTCCGATTGGGATGCCGCCTTCACTTCTTCTGTGCCTGGCACCGAGGTGCGGGAGATCGATGCACGCAGTATCATCAGCTACAACAGCTCGCCGGATGTCCCCTTTGGTCGCTCCATCAACCCCTATCAGGGGTGCGAACACGGCTGCATCTACTGCTATGCCAGACCCAGTCACGCCTATCTGGAACTCTCCCCTGGTCTTGATTTCGAGAGCAAGCTGTTTGCTAAACGCAATGCAGCCGACCTGCTGCACCGGGAGTTTGCCAAACCTGCCTATCAGCCACAGACCATCTTCATTGGCGCCAATACCGACCCCTATCAACCCATCGAGCAGCGCTATCGCCTCACCCGCCAGTTGTTGGAAGTGATGCTGGCACACCGCCACCCGGTCGGACTCATTACCAAGAGCGCCATGATCTTGCGCGACCTCGATCTGTTGACCGAGCTGGCCAGAGAGGGACTGTGTCAGGTGATGGTGTCGGTGACGACCTTGAACGAAACCCTGCGGCGACAGTTGGAGCCCCGCGCCAGCACGGGTGCCGGCCGCTTGAAAGTGATCGAGAAGCTGGCCAACGCTGGCGTGCAGGTGGGGGTACTGGCCGCCCCCATGATCCCGCGGCTCAATGAACCGGAGCTGGAGCAGATCATCAAATCGGCTGCCAACGCTGGCGCCTGTTGCGCCGACTATATCTTGCTGCGCTTGCCTCACGAGCTGGCGCCGCTGTTCAGTGACTGGCTGGATGAGCACTATCCCGGCCAGAAGGAGGCAATTTTGAACCAGCTGCGTGCCAGCCGCGGTGGCGGGCTCAACAGTACCGCCTTCGGCACCCGCATGCGCGGCGAGGGGCACTTTGCCGATCTGCTGGCCCAGCGCTTTCGCCTTATCAGCAAGCGCCTTGATCTGGGCAAACGCCATATTCAGCTCAGGCTGGATGGGTTTATCCGCCCCGGGGAGCAGCTGTCGCTCTTCTAATCCCCCCTTTTACGCCCTGCATACATCAGATGCACAACCCTTGCCTGCCAAGAGGTTGAGAGGAAGGCCTGCCGCAACACATCCTGTGGAAACCCCGCTTTTCAGAATTTTCCAACGAAGTAGCCATGTCGCGACAAGAAAGCGCTACCCGGTAAAGAGAGGGCTAACGCCTTAGCCTGCGCGCTGATCCCGACCCTGCTGCACCATTTCAACCGGTAGTCGCGAGGGTTCATGGGCCACTTCGTGCTCATCCTCTTCATACAGCGGCACCTCTGACTCGCCCCATACCCGGCTCCACCAAATTTCCCACGTGATCCAACTGGTCATATGCAGCTCCTGACGGTGAAGGTGATAGCAACAACGCACCACTCGCCCGGCAGGATAGCGGCTGGGAATGACAGGGAAATGACAAAAAAATCAGTTGTAAAAAGGCAACTGGCGGTGGCGAGGAAAAGCCGAAACAGTTCACATATTCGGCGAAATCACTCTGAAAGCGGTCACAAATCTGCAGGTTGTGGATTGCAGCTCACTCTGTTCCCACCAAAGCTGGGTTGCCCATTCAGGCATCTATAAAAACAGGGACACAATAATGAAACACACAGCGGGAATATGGGCGATCGCAGGCATGCTGATCGCCCCCTTGGCGCACGCCGACGTCATACTGCACGCCTTCAACTGGAAGTACAGTGAAGTGACCGCCAAAGCCGACCTTATCAAGTCGGCCGGCTACAAACAGGTACTCATCTCGCCGCCTCTCAAGTCATCAGGCAACGAATGGTGGGCCCGTTACCAGCCGCAGGATCTGCGCCTTGTCGACTCACCCCTTGGCAATAAACAGGATCTCGAGCAGCTGATCGCCGCCATGAAGGCGCGGGGCATCGCCGTCTATGCCGATGTGGTGCTCAACCACATGGCCAACGAAAGCTGGAAACGCCAGGACCTCAACTATCCCGGCAACGAGCTGCTGCAAAGCTACGCCAGCAACCCGGCCTATTTCGAGCGCCAGAAACTGTTTGGCGATCTGGGGCAAAACTTCCTCTCCGGTCAGGATTTTCATCCCGAAGGGTGCATCAGTGACTGGAGCGATCCGGGTCATGTCCAGTATTGGCGTCTCTGTGGCGGTGCCGGTGACAAGGGGCTGCCGGATCTGGATCCCAACAACTGGGTAGTCAGCCAGCAACAGGCCTATCTCAAGGCGCTCAAGGGGATGGGGATCAAGGGCTTTCGGGTCGATGCGGTCAAACACATGAGCGATTACCAGATCAATGCCGTGTTCACCCCCGAGATCAAACAGGGGATGCATGTGTTTGGCGAGGTGATCACCACAGGGGGCGCAGGCAGCGCCGATTACGAGCGCTTCCTCAAACCCTACCTCGACAGCAGCGGCCAGGGTGCCTATGACTTTCCGCTGTTTTCCTCCCTGCGCGGGGCGCTAGGGTATGGCGGCAGCATGAACCTGCTGGCAGATCCGGGAGCTTATGGTCAGGCGCTGCCGGGTAGCCGCGCCGTCACCTTTGCCGTGACCCACGACATCCCCACCAACGACGGCTTCCGCTATCAGATCTTAAGCCAGACTGACGAGAAGCTGGCCTATGCCTACCTGCTTGGGCGCGATGGTGGCTCGCCGCTGGTCTACTCCGATCACGGCGAGACCCAGGCCAAGGATGGACTGCGCTGGCAGGATTACTACCAGCGCGCCGATCTCAAGGGGATGATCCGCTTCCACAATGCGGTGCAGGGTCAACCCATGCAGTTGATCGGCAGCGGTGACTGCTTCGTGCTATTCAAACGGGGCAAACAGGGGCTGGTCGGCATCAACAAGTGCGACTATGAGCAGGAGTATTGGCTCGATACCGCCAAATTCGAGATGAACTGGTATCGCAACTATCGTGACGTGCTCGACCAAGGCGCCGTGGTCAACGTGCAGAGCCAGTGGGTACGGGTCGCCATTCCCGCCCGCAGCGCCAGAATGTGGTTGCAGGAGTAATCCGCCAGCCCCCTGTCGCGCAGGAAGCTGGCAGTCATAAAAAGCAGACAAATAAAAAGAGCGACCACCAGGGTCGCTCTTTTTGCTCAGAGACGTTGCTCGGGTACTGGTGACGATTACTCGTCGCCCGCTTCCCCTGCATCGACCGCATCAGTGCCGGTCGCGGTATCGGTACCTTCAGATACCTCACCGTCAACGGCCAGAGCGTCGTTCTCGTCTTCGTCGCTCTCGGCGATGCGCTGCAGGCCAACCACGGTCTCGTCTTCACCGGTACGGATCAGACGGACACCGCCGGTGTTACGGCCAATGACGCTCACCTCGGCAACACGGGTACGCACCAGGGTACCGCCGTTGGTGATCAGCATGATCTGGTCGGTATCTTCGACCTGGATTGCATCGATCACCTTGCCATTACGCTCATCCACCTTGATGGAGATAACGCCCTGGGTACCACGGCTCTTGGTCGGGTACTCGGCCAACGCAGTCCGCTTGCCGTAACCGTTCTCGGTGGCGGTGAGGATGGCACCTTCGCCGCGCGGAACGATGAGGGAAACCACCTTGTCACCGGCGCCCAGCTTGATGCCGCGCACACCGGCGGCGGTACGACCCATCGGACGCACGCCCTTGAAGGTACCCTTGCTTTCGGTGCCTTCGCCGTTGTCGCTGCCATCATCGTCATTGCTGGCATCGTCGTCGGTTTCAACGTCATCGCTGACATCGGCATCGGCGCGACCGCTGCCTTCGGCGAAGCGAACGACTTTGCCCGCGTCGGAGAAGAGCATGATCTCGTTGCTACCATCGGTGATATCCACCCCGATCAGCTCATCACCCTCTTTAAGGTTGATGGCACGAATACCGGAGGAGAGCGGACGGCTGAAGTCAGAGAGGCTGGTCTTCTTCACGGTACCGTTGGCGGTGGCAAAGAACACATACTTCTCGGCATCATACTCCTTCACCGGCAGGATAGCGGTGATACGCTCACCCTCTTCCAGCGGCAGCAGGTTGATGATCGGACGACCACGGGCGCCACGGGACGCTTCCGGCAGCTGATAGACCTTGAGCCAGTAGACCTTGCCACGGGTGGAGAAGCACAAAATGGTGTCGTGGGTGTTGGCCACCAGCAGACGCTCCACAAAGTCCTCTTCCTTGATCCGGGTGGCCGACTTGCCACGACCACCGCGGCGCTGGGCCTCGTAGTCGGAGAGCGGCTGATACTTCACATAGCCCTGGTGAGACAGGGTAACCACCACGTCTTCCGGGGTGATCAGATCTTCGATGTTGATCTCGGCACTGGACATGCTGATCTCGGTGCGACGCTCGTCGCCATACTGCTCACGCACGGCCAGCAGTTCATCGCGGATCACTTCCATCAGACGAGCCGGGCTCGCCAGGATATGCAGCAACTCGGCAATCAGATCCAGCAGAGATTGGTACTCTTCCAGGATCTTCTCGTGCTCGAGGCCAGTCAGCTTGTGCAGACGCAGGTCAAGGATGGCCTGGGCTTGCTGTTCGGTCAGGAAGTATTGGCCTTCACGGATACCGAACTCGGGCTCCAGCCACTCGGGCCGTGCCGCGTCGTCGCCCGCTTTTTCAAGCATGGCGGCCACGTTGCCGAGTTCCCAGCCCTTGGCAACCAGGCCCGCTTTCGCGTCGGCCGGGGTCGCGCTGTGGCGGATCAGCTCGATGATGGGATCGATGTTGGCCAGCGCAACCGCCAGACCTTCCAAAATGTGCGCCCGATCCCGCGCCTTGCGCAGTTCAAACACGGTCCGGCGAGTTACCACTTCACGGCGGTGCAGCAGGAACGCATCCAGGATCTCTTTAAGGTTCATCACCTTGGGCTGGTTGTTATCGAGCGCCACCATGTTGATGCCGAACGTGGTCTGCATCTGGGTGTGCTTGTAGAGATTGTTCAGCACAATCTCGCCGGACTCGCCGCGCTTGATCTCGATAACGATGCGCATGCCGTCTTTGTCAGACTCATCGCGCAGGGCACTGATGCCCTCGATCTTCTTCTCTTTGACCAGCTCGGCGATCTTCTCGATCAGTCGAGCCTTGTTCACCTGATAGGGGATCTCGTGAACGATGATGGTCTCGCGACTGGTCTTCTCGTCCACTTCCACTTCAGCCTTGGCCCGCACATAGATGGAGCCACGACCGGTACGGTACGCCTGCACGATGCCGGAACGACCGTTGATAATGCCGCCGGTGGGGAAATCCGGGCCGGTGATGTAGGTCATCAGCTCGTCAATGGTGAGGTCGCCGTTTTCGATCAGCGCCAGGCAGCCGTTGACAATCTCGGTGAGGTTGTGAGGCGGAATGTTGGTCGCCATACCCACCGCGATACCGGAGGAGCCGTTGACCAGCAGGTTGGGAACCTTGGTAGGCATGACCGCCGGGATCATCTCGGTGCCGTCATAGTTCGGCACCCAGTCCACGGTCTCTTTGTCCAGATCAGCCAGCAGCTCGTGGGAGATGCGGGCCATCCGCACTTCGGTATAACGCATCGCCGCGGCGCTGTCGCCGTCGACTGAACCGAAGTTGCCCTGACCATCGACCAGCATGTAACGCATGGAGAAATCCTGCGCCATCCGGACAATGGTGTCATACACAGCGCTATCGCCGTGCGGGTGATATTTACCGATTACGTCACCGACCACACGGGCCGATTTTTTATAGGGCTTGTTCCAGTCGTTCCCCAACTCGTTCATAGCAAACAGAACGCGGCGGTGAACCGGTTTCAAGCCATCACGCACATCCGGCAGAGCTCGTCCTACGATCACGCTCATGGCGTAATCAAGATAGGAACTCTTGAGCTCTTCTTCGATGTTGACCGGCGTGATCTCTCTGGCCAGATCGCTCATAGAAAGCCTTATCCCTAATTAGTTGTTCTTTGGCTTAAACAGCGCGACATGGTAACACACTGAGCCAAATACCTTAAGCCACAAATCGGGTATCAGATCGGGCTGGTGTGACAAAGTCCGTCCGTTATAATGCCCGCCAGGACAATAGATTGCGCCCATGACTCAGAAGCGGGCGCCCTGCCACAGGATCTTCGAAAAATGAACAGTGATGCCAATGTCGATCTGACAGAAATCGCCAAGTTTGAAGCCATCGCCTCCCGCTGGTGGGACATGGAAGGTGAATTCAAACCCCTGCATCAAATCAATCCGGTACGCCTTGACTGGATCACCGACAAAAGTGGCGGTCTGTTTGGCAAGCGCATGCTCGATATCGGATGTGGTGGCGGCATCCTCTCCGAGAGCATGGCCCGCCGTGGTGCCAGGGTCACCGGCATCGACATGGGTAAGGAACCCCTCGGCGTCGCCCGCCTGCACGCCCTTGAGCAGGGTGTTGAGCTCGAATATCGCCAGATCACTGCCGAAGCCCATGCCGCTGAAGTGCCAGGCCAATATGACGTGGTCACCTGCATGGAGATGCTGGAGCATGTACCGGACCCCGCCTCCGTGTTGCGCGCCATCGCCACCTTGGTGCGCCCGGGCGGCCGGGTGTTTGTCTCCACCATCAACCGCAACCCCAAATCCTATCTGATGATGATCATCGGGGCCGAATACCTGATGAAGATGGTGCCCAAGGGTACCCACGATCACAAAAAATTCATCACCCCGGCCGAACTGTGTCGCATGGGTGAAGCAGCTGGCCTGCTGGTGCGGGATATGAGCGGGGTGCACTATGCACCGCTCTCCAACAGTTTCAAGCTCGGCAAAAATGTCGACGTCAACTATATGGTGGAGTTTGTCCGCCCGGAGCACGGTTGATGAGCTCCTCTCACCTGCTGCCTCTTCGTTGCGTGCTGTTCGATCTGGATGGCACCCTGCTCGACACAGCCCCGGATCTGGGGGCCGCCGTCAACCATGTGCTGGTGAGCGAAGGCTTTGCGCCGCTCTCTGACGACATCATTCGTCAGACCACCTCCCACGGAGCGCTCGGGCTGCTGAAAGCGGGCCTCGGCGACGAACTGCTTGAAGAGCTGGGGGCCACACGCCTGCGCAATGCCCTGCTCGACTACTACGCGGCCAACCTCTGTGTCGGGACCCGTCCCTATGAGGGAATGGTGGATCTTATCGAGTGGCTCGACGAGAAACAGCTCCCCTGGGGCATAGTCACCAACAAGCCGGGCTTTCTCACCGAGCCGCTGCTGGCGGCCCTGCCACAGCTTGCCAGCTGCGGCGTCACCGTCAGCGCCGACACCCTGCCGGTACGCAAGCCCGACCCCGCCCCTATGTTCTTTGCCTGTGAGAAGCTGGGGGTCGAGGCGGCTCACTGCCTCTATGTGGGGGATCATGTGCGGGATATCGAAGCGGGCCGCAATGCTGGCATGCGCACCGCGGTCGCTGGCTGGGGCTATCTCAATGATGAGGAAGATCCCGCCCAGTGGGGCGCCGACCTGCAATTCGATACCGTGCAAGCCCTGCACCACTGGCTGCGCTATGAGTTGACGGCCAAGGTGTAACGCACAGCCTTACCGGCTGATATGCGATAACGGGGCGAAGAGACTCTCCGCCCCTTGCATCTCTTCCTTTACGCTCCTGCGTCCTGCGCCACCATCACTCGTCTATTCATGGATAATAAAGGCAGCTTACAGTCTATTGGATACCCATTTGACACGCACACAACCGTCACAAAGCGGCCACAAACCACCGTCATCTGATGCAAAGCCCTTGCCACGCTGAGCCCGCGGCTGCGACAACTGGACAGCTTTTGACCCTTGTTGCATAAGGGATAATCAGCCGCCGTTTGCTAGTAAAAAGCCCCCCGTTTCGCAAGCAAAAAAAGTTATTTAAATTTTCCATCTTCGATCGGGAGACTTGCTTTTAGCGGAGCGGACGAATGAAAACCCGCTCACTGTGAGCGGTCACTAACTGATGGGGCAAGACTCACAATTTATCCACAGCTCGTCACTTATCCACACATTGCAATGGCGGGCTGACCTCACTATCTTGTAGCTCGAACTTAAAATAACACTACATCTTGTGATTCATCGCACAATCTCTACCCAATACCTGCACATCGCCGGGGCCAGGGGTGGTGTCATTGTGCGATGGTTTTTCGGGAATCAACTGAAGGTCATCAGCCAATGAACTTGTTTGTGACGAAGCGTAACGGACACAAAGAACCCATCGATCTGGATAAAATTCACCGCGTGCTGGACTGGGCCGCCGAAGGGCTCGACAACGTGTCGGTCTCCCAGGTAGAGCTCAAGTCCCACATCCAGTTCTATGACGGTATCCGTACCGCCGACATTCACGAAACCATCATCAAGGCGACGGCTGACCTCATCTCCGAGCAGACCCCTGACTACCAGTACATGGCCGCCCGTCTGGCCATCTTCCACCTGCGCAAGAAGGCCTACGGCCAGTTCGAACCGCCCCACCTCTACCAGCACGTGGCTCGTCTGGTCGACATGGGCAAGTACGACAAACACCTGCTGGAAGACTACACCCAGGCTGAATTCGAAGAGCTGAACGCGCACATGGATCACTGGCGCGACATGAACTTCTCCTACGCGGCGGTCAAGCAGCTGGAAGGCAAGTATCTGGTACAAAACCGCGTCACCGGCGAGATCTACGAGAGCCCGCAGTTCCTCTACATTCTGGTAGCGGCCTGCCTCTTCTCCAAGTATCCGAAGGATACCCGTCTGGACTACATCAAGCGCTTCTATGATGCGGTCTCGACCTTCAAGATCTCGCTGCCGACCCCGATCATGAGCGGCGTGCGCACCCCGACCCGTCAGTTCAGCTCCTGCGTACTGATCGAGTGCGACGACAGCCTGGACTCCATCAACGCCACCGCCAGCTCCATCGTGCGTTACGTTTCCCAGCGCGCCGGTATCGGCATCAACGCAGGTCGCATCCGCGGTCTTGGCAGCCCCATCCGTGGTGGCGAAGCGTTCCACACCGGTTGCATCCCCTTCTACAAATACTTCCAGACTGCCGTGAAGTGCTGCTCCCAGGGCGGCGTGCGCGGCGGTGCGGCCACCCTGTTCTACCCGCTGTGGCACACCGAAGTGGAAAGCCTGCTGGTGCTGAAGAACAACCGCGGCGTGGAAGAGAACCGTGTTCGTCACATGGACTACGGCGTGCAGATCAACAAGCTGATGTACCAGCGCCTCATCAAGGGCGGTGACATCACACTGTTCTCCCCGTCCGATGCGCCGGGTCTGTACGACGCCTTCTTCGCCGATCAGGACAAGTTCGAAGAGCTCTACGTCAAGTACGAGCAGGATCCGGCCATTCGCAAGAAGACCCTGAAAGCGGTAGACCTCTTCTCCTTGATGATGCAAGAGCGTGCCGGTACCGGTCGCATCTACATCCAGAACGTGGATCACTGCAACACCCACAGCCCGTTCGACCCGAGCGTGGCGCCGGTACGCCAGTCCAACCTCTGCCTCGAGATTGCGCTGCCGACCAAGCCGCTCAACAACATCGACGACGAGAACGGCGAGATCGCTCTGTGCACCCTCTCTGCCTTCAACCTGGGTGCCATCGACAAACTGGAAGATCTGGAAGAGATGGCGGATCTGGCCGTGCGCGCCCTCGATGCCCTGCTCGACTATCAGGACTACCCGATTGCCGCCGCCAAGAAGGGCAGCATGGGTCGTCGCACCCTGGGGATCGGCGTCATCAACTACGCCTACTACCTGGCTAAAAACGGTGCCCGCTACTCTGATGGCTCCGGTCTGGCACTGACTCACCGCACCTTCGAGGCCATTCAGTACTATCTGCTGAAAGCCTCCGTGCAGCTGGCCCGCGAGTTCGGCCCCTGCCCGCTGTTTGGCGAGACCACCTATGCCCAGGGCATTCTGCCGATCGACACCTACAAGAAGGATCTGGATGCGCTGTGCAACGAGCCGCTGCATCTGGATTGGGAAAGCCTGCGTGAAGAGATCAAATCCGTGGGCCTGCGCAACTCCACCCTGACCGCCCTGATGCCGAGCGAGACCTCCAGCCAGATCTCCAACGCCACCAACGGTATCGAGCCGCCGCGCGGTCTGGTGTCGGTCAAGGCCTCCAAAGACGGCATTCTCAAACAGGTGGTGCCCGAGTATGATCGCCTGAAAGATCAATACGAACTGCTCTGGAAGCAACCGAGCGTCGACGGCTACCTGCAGCTGGTCGGTATCATGCAGAAGTTTGTGGATCAGGCGATCTCCGCCAACACCAACTACGACCCGGCCCGTTTCGAAGGCAACAAGGTGCCGATGAAGCAGCTGCTGAAGGACTTGCTGACCGCCTACAAATACGGCCTCAAGACCCTGTACTATCACAACACCCGTGATGGTGCGGACGATGCACAGACCGATCTGCAAGATGACGGTTGTGCTGGCGGGGCTTGCAAAATCTAAGTCACGGCAAGATCTGATAACCGGGCGGGAGCGACAAGCTCCCGCTCTCCTGTTTTCTCCATACAGACATTCTGGTAACCATGGCCTATTCAACTTTCTGCCAAACCCAAAACGACCAGCTCAAAGAGCCGATGTTTTTTGGCCAATCGGTCAACGTAGCCCGTTATGATCAACAAAAGCACGAAGTGTTCGAGCGGCTGATCGAAAAGCAACTCTCCTTCTTCTGGCGCCCGGAAGAGGTGGATGTCTCCCGTGATCGCATCGACTATCAGGCCCTGCCGCCCCACGAGCAGCACATCTTCATCTCCAACCTGAAGTACCAGACCCTGCTGGACTCCATTCAGGGCCGCAGCCCCAACGTGGCGCTGCTGCCGCTGGTCTCCATTCCGGAGCTGGAAACCTGGATTGAGACCTGGGCCTTCTCGGAGACCATCCACTCTCGCTCCTACACCCACATAATCCGCAATATCGTCAACACCCCCGCCCAGGTGTTCGACGACATCGTGACCAACGAGCAGATCTTGAAGCGCGCCGGCTCCATCAGCCACTTCTACGACGACCTGATCGAAGCGACCGCCCTCTACAACCTGCATGGTGAAGGGACCCACACCGTCGCGGGCCGCGAAGTGACCATCACCTTGCGCGAGCTCAAGAAGAAGCTCTATCTGTGCCTGATGAGTGTCAACGCGCTGGAAGCGATCCGCTTCTACGTCAGCTTCGCCTGCTCCTTTGCCTTCGCCGAGCGTGAACTGATGGAAGGCAACGCCAAGATCATCAAGATGATCGCCCGCGACGAAGCGCTGCACCTCACCGGCACCCAGCACATGCTGAACCTGATGCGCACCGGCCAGGATGACCCGGAGATGGCCGAGATCGCCGCCGAGTGCGAACAGGCCTGCTTCGAGATCTTCAAGGAAGCGGCCATTCAGGAGAAAGAGTGGGCCGAGTACCTGTTCCAGGACGGCTCCATGATCGGCCTGAACAAGGACATCCTCTGCCAGTATGTGGAGTACATCACCAACCTGCGCATGAGCGCAGTCGGCCTGCTGCCAGCCTTTGCAGGTACCAAGCAAAACCCGATCCCCTGGATCAACACCTGGCTCTCTTCCGACAACGTGCAGGTCGCCCCGCAAGAGGTAGAGGTCAGCTCCTATCTGGTCGGCCAAATCGACAGCGAAGTCAATGCCGACGACCTGGGTGATTTCGAGCTGTGAGTGACGCCACCAACACGCTGACCCCTGCCCCGCACGCACCTGCCGAACAGCATGCGGTCGTGGCACCACGGGTACATACCCGGGATGGTGCCGTGCTGCACGCCCATCCCGGCGAAAGCGTGTTGGAGACCCTGGAGCGCCATGGTCATCATGTGGAGTTCCAGTGTCGAAGCGGCTATTGCGGCGCCTGCCGCACTCCGCTGATGGCTGGCAAGGTGCACTATCCTTCGGTGCCGCTGGCATTTGTCGCCCAAGGGGAGTGCCTCCCCTGCTGCTGCAAACCGGTCGGCGCCATCCGGCTGGATATCCGGAAGAGCTGACGCAGCCACCAGCTGCCACTCTCACAAAATAGAAAGCCGCCGGAGCAATCCGGCGGCTTTCTTTGTCTCTTCACATTGCTCGGGCGCCCGATGACAGACGCCCAAAGCCTCAGAGGATTACAACCAGGGGGCGGCAGTCGGCCCGTGGTGCAGGCCAAGCTTCCAGACCCGGCCGAAGTGTTTGTAGTGACCGGCTGCGACACCAGCCTTCTCACCCATACCGTGGTAGAGATCGAGGTGTCCCTTCTTCACCGCTCCGCCCACATCCAGCGCAATCAACAAGCGCAGCTGGTGCTTGCCGGTCCAGTTGCCCTCTTTATCGAGCAAAGGAACTTCGGCCAGGATCGGGGTACCCATCGGCAGCAGGGTCTTGTCGGCAGCGACGGCCGCCAGCGGCAGCAGCGGGATACCGGCGGCACCGATCACATCATTAGTCGGGCGACGCTCGAAGAAGACATAGGAGGGGTTCTGCTCTACCAGCTCCTTGACCCTGTGCTCAGGTTGCTGGTTGGCCCACTCCTTGATGGCCTTCATCGACATCTGCTCCTTGGGCACTTCACCGCGGTCAATCAGCACCCGGCCAATGCTCACATAGCCGTGGCCGTTCTTGCCGCTGTAACCCAGATATTGCAGCCTATCGTCGTCACCGTAGTGAACAAAGCCCGATCCCTGCACGTCCATCAGGAAGTTGTCGATAAGGGATTTGCTGTAACCCAGCTCCAACCCGCGGTTGGCAAGGGCGCCCTGGTGGATCTGTGCCCGGGTCGGACAACGGCTGCCGCAGTTGGGCATGGCATAGATGGGGTACTTATACTCGGCATCCGGGCGGTGACGCACCTCCAGCACCGGCGAGTAGTAGCCGGTAAAGAGCACGTTACCCATGCGATCGGCGCCGCCCAGCTGAGCCAGGCTGATGCCGTAACGGGTGATGTCGGCAGGATTGCCGCCGCCCGCCACCCAGCGGGAGAGCTGGTGATAGAGCTCGCCATAACGGCTCGCCATCCGCCCTGAACGCTGCATGACAATGCGACTCTGGGGGCCAAACTTGCTGTAATCGGCACTGGCACGACTGTTGACCCGCTCGACCCGCACCAGATCCCCCGGCAAGGTACCGTCCAGATACTGCTTGCCCAGATTTTCCGGCACCTCGCAGTTGAGAAAACATCTGTCATCAGTCTGTTTTTTTGGCACCTCTGCTTTGTCAGAGTTACCCGCACACCCGGCCAACCCCAGCACTATCGCGGTCAGCCAGAATCCGTGTTTGTTCATATGTCCTCATTTAACACCAAGAGTCCTGCTCGGCGGCAAGATGCCAAATTTGCAGGGGGAAAGCAAACGACATCAATCACTTGAAGAGAGATTTCTCCAAAGGGAGGATGCTGGGTTATAACAAGGTGACAGGATATGCGAGGTAATGGATGGAACAGCTCGAAATATTCCCGTTGCAGAGCCCCTGTATCGGGGTCTGCGAGGTGAACAACAAGGGCTATTGCAAAGGATGCCTGCGCAATCGCGAGGAGCGTTTCAACTGGCAGAAAATGAGCCCGGCCCAGCAACAGGATGTAATGCGTCTGTGTCGCGCCCGCAAGGCGCGGGTTGAGGCTGCGAGGCGCAAAGCGCTGGAAGGAGCGCAACCCCAGTTGCCAGAACAACAAGGCTGGGAGTTTTAACCACTCCCTATCTTCCCCTCACAGGTTACCTATCCTCCCGACAAAACAAAAAGCGGCCCACAGGCCGCTCTTGGTTATGACGTCTTGCCGGGTGGCGAGGCTTATGCCGTGGCCAGCTTGGCCTGCTCTTCGCCGCGTTTGAGCATGGCGTAGGAGACACCGGTCAGCAGCGAGCCTGCCGCAATCGCCACGATATACATCATGACGTTGCTGATGGCGTGCGGGATAAAGAGCACAAACAGACCGCCGTGGGGTGCCATCAGCTCGCAGCCGAACAGCATGGAGAGCGCACCGGTCAGGGCACCGCCGACCATGCAGGCCGGGATGACCCGCATCGGATCCTTGGCGGCAAACGGGATGGCCCCCTCGGAGATAAAGCACAGACCTAGCACGAAGGAGGCCTTGCCCGCTTCCTGCTCCGCCTTGATGAACTTGGTGCGGGCCAGGAAGGTGGCGATCCCCATCCCCAGCGCCGGCACCATACCGGCGGCCATTACCGCAGCCATCGGGGCGTAGGTTTTGGAGGCCAGCAGGCCAACCCCGAAGGCGTAGGCTGCCTTGTTGACCGGACCCCCCATGTCGAAGCACATCATGGCGCCGATGATAACACCCAGCAGCACGGCGTTGGCAGAGCCCATGTTGTTGAGGAACTCGGTCATGGCATTCATGATGCCAGCCACCGGGCCACCCACCACGTAGATCATCACCAGACCGGTAAAGAGGCTGGCAAAGAGCGGAATGATCAGGATCGGCTTGAGCGCTTCCAGGGTAGTCGGCAGGCGCACCTTGTCGCTCAGGTATTTGGCGCTGTAACCGGCCAGGAAACCGGCCACGATACCGCCAAGGAAACCGGCGCCCAGCGAGCTTGCCAGCATGCCGCCGATCATGCCGGGAGCGAGGCCCGGACGGTCAGCGATGGAGTAGGCAATGTAACCGGCCAGCACCGGGATCATCAGGGCGAAGGCGGAGCCACCACCAATCTTCATCAGGGCGGCGGCCAGAGTGCCTTCCACCTTGAACGCCTCGATCCCGAATACAAACGAGAGCGCGATGATAAGGCCGCCCGCCACCACCATCGGGAGCATAAAGGAGACACCGGTCAGCAAATGCTTGTAGGGGCCTGCCTTCTCTTCTTTCTTGGGTTGGCTGGCGCCGCTGTGGCGATAGGTATTCGCCTCACTCCACGCCCTGTCGAGCTCGGCGCGGGTTTTCTTGAGCGCCGCACCCGTACTGGTGCGATAGACCGGCTTGCCGTCGAAACGGGCCATGTCCACCTCGATATCGGTGGCGAGGAACACCAGATCAGCGGATGCAATCTCCTCGGCAGTCAGGGCGTTCTGGGCACCGACCGAGCCTTGGGTTTCGACGCGGATCTGATAACCCAGCTGTTTGGCCATGGTCTCCAGCGCTTCTGCCGACATAAAGGTGTGGGCCACCCCGGTCGGGCAGGCAGTCACCGCCACGATGCGCTTGCCAACGGCGGCCGGTTTGGCGGCAGCATTGGCTACGGCGGAGGCGGCTTGATGACGATAGACGCTGGCACCACTGACGGCGGCTTCCAGCAAGGCGGCCGGATCCTGCAGGGCAAGATCCATGCTGCCCTGATAGACCCGCTTGCCATCATAGGCGGCGAGATCCACCGGAGCACTGGCAACAACCAGCACCAGATCAGCGGCGGCAATCTGCTCTTTTGAGGGGATCTGGCGCGGTTGCACGCTGGAGCCGACGTCAAGGGTGAGTTCCCAGCCAGCCTGTTTGGCCTGCTGTTCTATCCGTTTTGCAGCGAGAAAGCTGGTAGCAATGCCCGCTGGGCAAGCCGTAACCAAGATTGCTTTCATTGGGCATCTCCTGAGTTTTCCATTGAGGGGGTATGGCATTGAACTTGTGCCAGCACATCCAGACGCTCTACGCGCACCTGTTCAAGTAAAGGGTTGAGCACATTGATATCGTCAAAGCCGACCGCGACCTGACTGACCGCCAAGGCCGAGACGGCGGTGGCCAGCCGCAGGGTCTGCTCCGGCGTCCAGCCAAGGCTCAGACCATGGGCGAGACCGGCTACCAGGGAATCGCCAGCACCGACCGTACTGACCACCTGCATCCGCGGCGGAATAGCCTGCCAGACGGCATCCGGGGCAAACCAGATGAGGCCATCGGCACCGTTGGAGATCACCACGTTGGGGATGCCGCTTGCCTGCAACGCGCGTGCACACTCGGCCTGCTCGCTCAGCGTCTTGATGGGGTGGCCCGCCCACTGGCTCAGCTCCTCCAGATTGGGTTTGACCAGAGTCGGCGCCGCCTTGATCCCTTCGCTTAACGCCGCACCGCTGCAATCGAAGATCACCTGCTTGCCCTTGGCCTTGAGCAGGCGGATCAGATGGGCGCAGTAATCGGGGGCTACCCCTTTGGGCAAGCTGCCCGCCAGCACAAACCAGTCGGCGTGAGGGGCCAATTGGTCGATGGCCTGCTCCAGCGCGCTCACCTCCCCTTGCTGGATGGTGAGCCCCGGCAGATTGAGATCGGTGACCCGACCGGATTGCTCGGAGATCTTGACGTTGATGCGGGTGCTGCCCGCGACACGGACAAAGTGATCATCCAGCGCCCGCTCTGCAAACAGGGAGACAAAGCTCTGTTCATTGTCAGCGCCCAGCCAGCCGGTGACGCCTACCTCGCGGCCCAAATCCTTGAGCACCATGGCGACGTTGATCCCCTTGCCCGCCGCACGCAGGTTGGCCTCGCTCACCAGATTGACCTCGCCAAGGCTCATCGCCTCGAGACGAGTGGTGAGATCAAGGGCGGGGTTGAGGGTAATGGTGACAATCTTCATCAATGCGCCCCCTCGCCGAGACCAGCGGCGATCGCCTCACCGATCCCCTTGAGAGCCGCTTCGGCATCCGCCCCTTCGGCGCGAAATGCCAGACGGTGCCCGCACTTGACCCCAAGGCCGATCACCTTCATCAGGCTCTTGGCGGAGACCGCCTCGCCGCTGCCATCCAGATTGGCAACCCGGATGTCGGATGCAAACTCTTTGGCCACCTTGACCAGCATGGCGCCCGGACGGGCATGCAGGCCGTGGGGGTTGATGATGGTGAAGGTTTCAGAAAGACCACTCGCGGGGCCCGCCTGCAACATGGCCAGCCCCTCGCCGCCCGCCAGCGTAGCCAGCTGACCAGCGGCCGCCAGTTTGGCCAGATTCTCCAGTTGCGGCAGATGGCTGCTATCTGCGGCGCACAGCAGCAGCATGGCACTGACCGGCAGATCCCCTGCGCGAAGTTCGCTGCTAGGCGTTGCCAACACCCAGCCGGTCTGGGCCGCTTGCGCCCGGGCCAGCCAGACGCCCTCGCCCAGATAGGCAGGTTCGCTTGCCAGCAGCGCGCTCACCATGGCGGCATCGCCCCAGCCCGCAGACTTGGCGCGGGCGGCGGCTCCCAGCAGCAGTTGGTCGCGATCATCCGCTGGGAAGTCAGCCAGGGTCAGGTATTGCACCTCTTTGGCGGCAGTGGCACCGGTCAGGACATTGATGATGGTGTCGGCATCGGTGGCCTCTTTGAGCTGGGCAGCCGCCTGCTCGTCACCCAGCACATGGGTGAGCTGGCGCAAAATGCCCAGATGTTCGTCGGACTTGGCGGCGATGCCGATGGCGACGTAGGCGATCTGCCCCTCATCCCACTCGATACCATTGGGGAACTGGGCCACCATGACGCCGGTGCTCTTCACCAGATGACGGGTGTCGGTGGTGCCGTGGGGAATGGCGATGCCGCTGCCAAGATAGGTGGCATGCTGCGCTTCACGGGCCAGCATCCCATCCACATAGCCTGCTTCCACCAGACCGGCTTCGGTCAGTTTGCCTGCCAGCAGGGCAATGGCGTCCGACTTGGTCGCCACCGACTGTCCCAGCAAGATCTGCTCTCGCGCCAACTTCAACATAGAGACTCTCCATCAGGTTCCGGCCGCGCCGGTACGTCACAATTGAACATTCGGGTTACTCGCCAGCTGACAATAGACCCGAGCACGGTTCACTGTGATCGGGGCCCGATTTTCAGGCCACTGGGTCTCTTCGTTGCTGACAGGCTGAATCGTTTCATCTACACTCAGACTGAATCGTTTCAGCGAATTGATCAAGTACCCACAAAGAGTGCTTTTCAATGATATGATCCCGCGCACACTTTTCGGTGCCCTCACCCGGCAGTGACCGTGGGCCTTGCAACTCAAACAGAGCCAATATGATGAAACTGGATGAAATCGCCGCCCTCGCCGGTGTCTCGCGCACCACGGCAAGCTATGTGATCAATGGCAAGGCCGACCAATACCGCATCAGTCAGGCCACCCGCGACAAGGTGATGGCCGTTGTCACCGCCCATAACTACCAGCCGGACAGCCGCGCCGCCTCCCTGCGCGGCGGCCAAACCAAGACCCTCGGCTTTATCCTGCCCGACCTTGAAAACGCCAGTTACGCCAAGCTGGCCAAACGGCTGGAACAGGGGGCCCGGGCGCAGGGATATCAGCTGCTGATCGTCTGCTCGGAGGATGATCCCGCCACCGAAAAAGAGCTGGCCCAGATGCTGGTGAGCCGCCATGTGGATGCCCTGCTGGTGGCCAGTTGCCTGCCGCCAGACGACCCCTTCTACGGCAAATTGCAGGCGCAAGGCAGCCAAATCCTCGCCATCGACCGGGCGATGGCCGCCGACAAGTTCGTCACCGTCGCCAGTGAAAACGAGAAGGCGAGCTTTGATCTCACCAGCTCCCTGCTCACCCCGACCTTGCGCCATATCGCCTTGATCACCGCGCTGCCGGCACTCACGATCAGCAAGGAGCGCAAAGCCGGTTTCGAGCAGGCGGTCGCCAGTCACAGCGCGGCTCGCCATCTGTGCGAGGGGGATCACTTCTCCCGCCTTGAGGGGTATCGCCTGATCAAGGATCTGCACCAGCAGCTGGGTCAGCTGCCCGAAGCGCTGATCACTACTTCCTATATCCTGATGGAGGGGGTACTCGACTACCTGTTGGAACAAGAGATCGATATGAGCCAGCTCGCCATGGCCACCTTCGGGGACGATCGGCTGCTTGACTTCCTCCCCTTTGGCATCAACTCCCTGCCCCAGCAGCACGACGCGCTGGCGAGCCAGGCGCTGGAGCTGGCGCTCAAGGCGGTGAACGGCGAATACCAGAGCGGGCTGCACTATGTGAGCCGCACCCTCAAGCGCCGCCGCTAACCTGACCGCTGCAGACCCGATTTGCTGTCAATGGGTGGGTAAAGCGAACAGATGACAATAAGGCTGCCAGCATCGGCAGCCTTATTGTTTTCCCCCACAACCCTACCCGCCCGCTTTGCTTTCTCTACCGTCTGGCCGACTAAACAACTGGCCTCCACACTCCTTTCACCCCACAACTAAACGCCAACGCCACGACAAGGCACTCCCCCATCCGTGCAGTAACCACTTGGCTGACCTGTATCAATGAGCCCCTGCCAGTCATTTTTTTGGTGCTTTTTTCTTCAATTAGCTACCGCTGTCATCATTTATTTCCACTTATTGCCACAAGCCAGCACAAGATCCGTATAAAAGAGGTTGTTTCCGCTATTTTGATCCGCTAACTTGGCAACCATCTTTTACAACTGACAGGTTTTAGGTACAGATGTTCCCGTTCCGATATTGCTAGCCTCCGGCCCTATCACCGGAGGCACCTTCTGATAACGCCAATTAGCCCCCTCTTGTTGACGTCACTGCTGGCATCGCCTGTTTGCACTGACACCGCTACGTTCGGATGGATAACATGAATACCAAAACCCTGGGTTGTACCCTGTTGATTGCCGGCACCACCATAGGTGCCGGCATGCTGGCCCTGCCGCTGGCCTCCTCGTCCCTCGGCGGCCCCGCCACCCTGATGTTGATGGTCGGCCTCTGGGCCCTGATGGCCTTCACCGCCATGCTGCAGGTGGAAGCGAGCCTTGCCACCGGCAAGTGGTACCTGCACCAACTGGCGGACCATCTGCTCGGCCCCTGGGGCAAGCGCATCGCCTCCTTCTGTATCCTGATGTTGTTCTACTCGCTGGCCTCAGCTTACATCAGCGGTGGCAGCAGCCTGCTGGCACAGGCGCTGGCCGATGCGGGCATGACTCTCAGCCAGGAGCAGGCTGCCTGGGCCTTTACTCTGCTGTTTGGCGGCATGGTCTGTGTCGGCACCCGCTCGGTGGATTACCTCAACCGGCTGATGTTCACCGTCAAACTGGTGATCATGGTGGTGGTGCTGGCGTTGCTGTTGCCCCGCACCGAAGGGCAGCATCTGCTCTCGATGCCGCTGGGTCAGGGCCTGTTGCTTGCGGGCCTGCCGGTCATCTTCACCTCGTTCGGCTTTCACGGCTCCATTCCGAGCGTGATGCTCTACCTCGGTGACTGCCCAAAACAGCTGCGTCGGGTCTTTGTCTGGGGCTCAGCCCTGCCGCTGATCCTCTACGTGCTGTGGCAGGTGGCGATCCTCGGTCTGCTCGGCCAGCAAGCCCTGCTGCAAACCGGCGGCGCGCTGGACAGCCTGCTGGCCAACGTCGGCAAGCTGGTGAGCTGGCCTGCGTTTAATCAGGCGATGCACCTGTTTGCAGATCTGGCACTCGCCACCTCCTTCCTCGGGGTAACGCTGGGGCTGTTCGACTTTATGGCCAAGGCAACCCTCCGCAAGGACAACTGGCAGGGCCGCACTCAGACTGGCCTCATCACCTTTGTGCCGCCATTGCTGTTTGCCCTCTACTTCCCGCAGGGCTTTATCATGGCCCTCGGCTACGCTGCCATTGCGCTGGCGATCCTCGCGGTACTGCTGCCGGTGGCGCTGGTATGGCAGAGCCGCAAGCAGGCGCCTGCCCACCACTACCGCGCCCCGGGTGGCGTAGTGGCGCTGGGAGTGGCCGCCGCCATGGGCGTGCTGATTGTTGGCGTCCAGATCAGCGTCAGCATGGGGCTGCTGCCCGCGCTGTAATCCCCGATACTGAAAGCAAAGCCCCGCCAATTAACTTGGCGGGGCTTTGTGCTATCAACGCTGCCATGATTCTGCCCATTCCCTCCTCGCACAAGAGGGATAAAGGACGTTTCAGCTACGCTTTTTCCATATGCAATGGAGTGGGGAGCAAGGTATGAAGTGGGCTGGCTGGTGGCTGCTGTTTTGCCTGAACTCGATTGCCCAGGGCGCGCCCCTGACTCTGGCGGCGCCCGTGGAATATATCCCCCTGCTGCGCCCCTTCTATGAGGAATGGTTTGGCAAGGCCAGGGTCGATTTTACCTTTATCCCCTGTACCAGCGCCCGCTGCAAAAAGCTGCTTGATTCCGATAGCACCATCGCTGGCGATATCGCCCGGATCAAGGGCTTTGAGCAGACCCATCCGCATATGATCCCGGTCGGCACGGCGATTGGCGAAGTGACCATCTATGCCCAGAGCAAGCAGGACGCCAGCTGGCCACCCGCCAGTCAGGAGCGGGTTGGCTGCCTGCGCGGCATTCAGTGGTGCAGCCGCTATCTCGACAGTCGACGCATCGTCTGGTTCAACGATGAGAAGCAGGGTCTCGCCCTGTTCCAGCGCGGCAGAACCGACTGGGTGATCCGGCTACTGCCCACCAATCAATCCCCCCTTGCCGCACCATGGAAACGGGTCTCCGATATCGAGGTTTATCTCTACCTCAACAAGAGCCGCCAGGCCGATATCGCCGCCCTTGTCCAATCCCAGCAGCAGCTGATAGCGAGCGGCCGCTGGCAGCAGATGCAGGAGCGCTACTTCTCGGCCCTGCTGACCCCCATCCGCTGATCGGGGCACCACAGAACAAACCGCCAAGAACCGTGTTTTATACAATCTTTTTTGCCACCGAAGCCTGAACGGACAGTTCAAAACCCGTTCATGCCCGCTCGCTACACTGCCCCCTCGTTTATCGCTTTCAGGAGCCTGAAAACAATGATGTTGCATCTCACGAAGAGTTCCCTTGCCCTTGCCCTTGCTCTGCTGGCAGCCAGCGGCGCCCTCAGCGCGGCCGAAATCACCAACAACAATATCACCGAGGCCGACATCAAGGCGGCGCAGGATGCCTGGGGCGCGGCGCTCATCAAGATCAGCGATGACTATCGGGCCGGCGGCATTGAGCGCGCCAAAGCCACCGCCGAGGCGGTACTCGACAGCGCTTATGGCTACCAGCAGGGGCCGGTACTGTTCAAACCCACCCTCGCCGGTGGTGAGCAGACCTTTCGCACCACCCGCGAGGGGGCGCTGGCCTATTTTGTCGGCAACAACAGCGCCTATCCGGCAGATAGCGGCTTTGCCCTGAAAAACTGGCAGAGCTACCGCTATGACAATGCCGCCGTCTATATCAACGGCAACATGGCGCTGACCATGGGCAAGGTGCATCTGGTGGATCGCGACAACAAGGAGACCACGGTCGACAAGAGCTGGGGTTTCAAGAAGGGGGATGATGGCAAGGTGCGCATCGTGCTGCACCACTCCTCTCTCCCCTACGGCGCCTGACTGGCGAAGTGCAGCTGACAGAGCACGCCACCTAAAACCAGACAACAAGCCCTGCCAGACTGGCGGGGCTTTTTTATCCGGCAAGGGTGCTTTGGGCGCCATGGCCGAGCCCCCTTTACTGCTACCCTCAAGGGCAAGCCATTGAGCGCGCAACAGATCCATGCTTATCCATCACCTCGGGAGCCCTACGCCATGACCATACTGCCCATCTATGCAGCCCTGCTTGCCCTGCTCTTTGTCCTGCTCAGCGTACGCACCATTCGCACCCGTCACCGCCAGAAAGTGGCGCTCGGCCATGGCGATGATCCCGCCATGCTGCGGGCCATGCGGGTGCACGCCAACTTTGCCGAGTATGTCCCCCTCGCCCTGCTGCTCATCTATTTCGTCGAAACCGGCAGCCATGCCCCCTGGCTGGTTCATCTGCTAGGGAGTGCCCTGCTGCTTGGTCGCCTCTGTCACGCCTTCGGCATGAGCCGCACACCGGAGCATTTCCGCTATCGGGTGGTGGGAATGGGGCTGACTTTCACCGTCATTTTGCTGAGTGCGGCCTGTCTCCTGATCACCGCCCTGCTCTCCTGACCAGAGCAGGTCAGCCAAACGCGGATCTGCAGAAGCAGAAATAGAAAAGCCCTGCCGATATGGCAGGGCTTTTCGTTTAACCGATCAGGGTGGAGAGTGGCTCTCCTTGCCCTTACTGGTTATGGCTGGCGCGACGGGGACGACGGGCCTGAGCCGGTTTGCCAGCGCCCTCAGCCGGACGCTGACCACCTTGCGGCTTGGGCTTGCCGCCGTTGCCAGTGCGATTGCCACCACCGTTAGCACCGGCGCCATTGCCGGAGCGACCGGCACCTTGACGCTGGCCTTGACCTTGCGGACGCGGCGCACGGCGCTGCTCGCTCGGATCACGGGGCTCTTTGCGCAGCGGCGCGCCGATACCACGGGCGATGTTGTCGAGGGTCTCGCGGGACGCTTCGAAGCCGGGCACCTGCTCGCAGGGGATGTTCTGCTTGGTCAGACGCTCGATGGCTTTGATCAGTTTGCCTTCATCGGCCGCAACCAGGGAGATGGCGTGACCGGCCGCGCCGGCACGACCGGTACGACCGATACGGTGCACGTAATCTTCCGCCACGTTGGGCAACTCGAAGTTGACCACTTGCGGCAGCTTGTCGATGTCAAGACCACGGGCGGCGATATCGGTCGCCACCAGCACCTTGACGCTACCATCCTTGAAACCGGCCAGCGCGCGGGTACGGGCACCCTGGCTCTTGTTGCCGTGAATGGCGGCAGCACTGATGCCGTCTTTTTCAAGCTTCTCGGCAACGCGGTTGGCGATGTGCTTGGTACGGGTAAAGACCAGCACCTGCTGCCAGTTGTTGCTGGAGATCAGGTGGCTCAGCAGGGCAATCTTGTTGGCCTTGTCGCACGGGTGCACCAGCTGCTCGATACGCTCGGCGGTACTGTTGCGGGGGGCAACTTCAATGACAGCCGGGTTGTCCAGCAGGCCAGTGGCCAGCTCGCGAATTTCATCGGCGAAGGTGGCGGAGAAGAGCAGGTTCTGGCGCTTCTTCGGCAGCAGGGTCAGGATGCGGCGGATGTCGCGGATAAAGCCCATGTCGAGCATGCGATCCGCTTCGTCCAGTACCAGGATCTCCACCTCGTCAAACTTGACGGCATTCTGGTTGTAGAGATCGATCAGACGGCCCGGACAGGCCACCAGCACGTCCAGACCACGGCGAGTCGCCATCATCTGCGGGTTGATGCTCACGCCACCGAATACCACGTGGCTGCGCAGGGGCAGATGCTTGCCATAGTTGCGCACGCTCTCGCCCACCTGGGCGGCCAGCTCGCGCGTCGGGGTCAGTACCAGCGCACGGACGCGGTTCGGAGAGACCTTGCGCTTGCTCTCCATCAGACGTTGCAGCATCGGCAGGGTAAAGCCTGCGGTCTTGCCGGTCCCTGTTTGGGCCGCCGCCATCAGATCGCGGCCAGCCAGAACGGCGGGGATCGCTTGCTGCTGAATGGGAGACGGGGTGTCGTAGCCTTGTTCGGCAACGGCACGCAACAAGGGTTCGGCCAGACCGAGGGAAGTAAAACTCATAATTACCTGCTAGGGATAGGGGCGCCGACAATCCGGGATGGGGCTCCTCTGCTGAGCCGATGCCATCTCGCCAGACTCGGGCCTGTTGAGAACACAACGATTTCCCCGGGGAGCAGAGCAAAGGGGAAAGAATAGGGGCGCAGTCTAACGGAGTTGTGCCGGATAAACGAGAAAAATGTGATGCTCCTCCCAGCACGCACAGAAAAGCCCTCTGCTCTCCACCGAATAATCCCGTTGACCAGTGAAGCACGAACCACACTATTAACTGACAACTTATTACCTGTCCCGCCATCGTGATGCGCGGGTCGCAGGCGCACGGGATAGCAGAGAACAAAAAGCAGAATAACGAGGTTAAGCTATGAGCACGCAATATCGTCCCCACGGCAACTGGCAGGCCAAGCTCTGCCTGCTGCTGCTTTTGCTGACCCCTTCCCTGCAGGCCAGTCAGACCCTGACCGTGGCCTGGAGCCACTGGCCCCCCTTCAGTCAAATCAACAACCGGGGTGAGCTGGACGGGCTGGATGTCAGCCTGACTCGCCAGATCCTCACCCAGGCGGGCTTTGCCCCCAAATTTCGTGAGATCCCCTGGGCGCGGGCACTCCATCTGGTGGAGCACGATCAGCTGGATGTGGCGATGGCCGCACTACCACTACCGGAGCGGCAGAAGTATGCCCGCTTCTCTGCACCCTATCGCCAGAGCGCCTATGTGCTGTTGAGTAATAACCCGATTCCAGGCCATCAGGATCGCTGGGGAAAGCTCGATACCTTGTCCAAACTGTGCCACAACAAGGATCTCAAAATTGGCAAACTGCGCGGTACTCGCCCCATTCATCAAATGGACGAGTGTCCTGCCCTCAAGGGGGCGACCGAGTACAATGCCGATGATCGACTAATCGAACTGCTGCTGGCCCGCCGTCTCGATGGCATCATTATGGAGTGGCAATATGCACGCTATCGGCTCTCCCAATTGGGCGCCGAGGGGTTTATCAGTTGTCAGCTGTTGCTGCACCATCAGCCGGTCAGCCTGATGTTTGCCAAAAACAGCATGAGCGAAGAGCAGCTCCTCAAGGTCAACGAGGCCATTCACGCTATGCCCAAACACCATGGGAAGTTCTCTCCCCCCAACTGCCGTCTCGATGCCGATCCGCAGGACGCTGATCACTCTTGATAACCGACGAGTGATAGAAGTACCGCAGAGCATAAGAACAAAGGCGACCCGAAGGTCGCCTTTGATTTGGTTGACGAACCAGCACCCTGAACAGGGTGCGATCAGTCGATGTGCAGCAATAGCGATCAACGCAGCTGTGGGGTATGGGTCAACACCCCCTGATTCTGGGCACGATGGCGCAGCAGGTGATCCATCAACACCAGCGCCAGCATGGCTTCGGCGATGGGCACGGCGCGAATGCCGACACAGGGATCGTGACGCCCCTTGGTGATCATCTCGATGGCCTCACCTTCGGTATTGATGGTCTTGCCCGGCACAGTGATGCTGGAAGTCGGTTTGAGCGCCATGCTCACCACAATATCCTGACCCGACGAGATGCCGCCCAGAATGCCACCCGCATGGTTGCTGGCAAAGCCCGCCGGGGTCATCTCGTCGCGATGCTCGGAGCCTTTTTGCTCCACCACCGCAAAGCCATCACCGATCTCCACCCCTTTCACCGCATTGATGCCCATCATGGCATGGGCAATGTCGGCGTCGAGACGATCAAACACCGGCTCACCCAGGCCCACCGGCACATTGCGCGCAATGACCTGCACCTTGGCACCGATACTGTTGCCCTCTTTTTTCAGGTCGCGCATATATTGATCGAGCGCTTCCAGCTTGCCCGCATCGGGGAAGAAGAAGGGATTCTGCTCAATCTGCGCCGCGTCAAACGCCTCAGCCTTGATGGGGCCGAGCTGGGAGAGAAAACCGGTGATCTCGATGCCATGTACCTGTTTCAGGTACTTCTTGGCAATCGCCCCCGCCGCCACTCGCATCGCGGTCTCGCGGGCAGATGAGCGACCACCGCCACGATAGTCCCGCTGACCATACTTCTGGTGGTAGGTGTAGTCAGCATGACCCGGCCGGAACAGATCCTTGATATCGGAGTAATCCTTGGAGCGCTGATCGGTATTCTCGATGAGCAGCCCGATGGAGGTGCCGGTGGTCTTGCCCTCGAACACCCCGGAGAGGATCTTCACCTCGTCCGGCTCGCGGCGCGGCGTGGTGTAGCGGGAAGTGCCGGGCTTGCGCCGATCCAGATCCCCCTGCAGATCCGCTTCGCTGATCTCCAGCCCAGGCGGGCAACCATCGACCACGGCGCCCAGCGCCAGGCCGTGGCTCTCGCCAAAGGTGGTGACCCGAAAGAGTTGACCAAAACTGTTCCCTGCCATGCGCGCTCCTGCTTAGTTCTTGTAGATGGCGAAATGATCCTGATACTGCACCAGCTCTTCACGGGTCATCACAAAGACGCCGTGACCGCCGTTTTCGAATTCAACCCAGGTAAAGGGGATCTCGGGGAACTGGGCTTCCAGATGGATCATGCTGTTGCCTACTTCGACCACCAGCACACCGTTATCCTTGAGGAAATCGGCGGCATGGGCCAGCAGACGCTTGGTCAGCTTGAGACCATCGGAGCCGGACGCCAGCGCCAGCTCGGGCTCGTGACGGAACTCTTCCGGCAGATCCGACATGTCTTCGGAGTCCACATAGGGCGGGTTGGAGACGATGAGATCGTATTTGTCGCCCGCCGGCAGATCGCGGAACAGATCGGAGCGGATCGGTATGACCTGCTGCTCCAGCCCGTGATCGTTGATGTTGCGCTCGGCCACGTTCAGTGCATCGATGCTGATGTCGATGGCATCCACTTCCGCTTCCGGGAACTCGTGGGCCATGATGATGGCGATACAGCCGGAGCCGGTGCACAAGTCCATGATCCGGGTCGGTTCATGTTTGAGGAAGGGCGCGAAACGGTTGGCGACCATCTCGGCAATGGGGGAACGGGGAATGAGCACCCGCTCGTCCACGTAGAACTCCCAACCGGCATACCAGGCCTTGTTGGTCAGGTAGGCGGCGGGTACCCGCTCCTGTACGCGGCGGATAATCAGTTCGGCGATACGGTGACGCTCGCTGCTGGTGAGACGGGAGTGGCGCATGGCCGGGTCTACATCCGGTGGCAGATGTAACGCGGGCAGTACCAGCTGCACAGCTTCATCCCAGGCGTTGTCGGTTCCATGACCGTAAAAAATCCCGGCGTCGTTGAAACGACTCATGGCCCAACGCAACATGTCCTGGATGGTGTGCATCTCGGCAACCACCTCATCGATAAATATCTTGTCCAAATCCACCTCCAAGTCGAGTAATATCCGGCCCGAGCCCCGTTTACGTTGCGGGCAAGACGCATACCTAATACATGAGCATCTGATGAAAAAAACGCCCTCACCGACAGACGAGGAAACCCTGCTGTTCCGCGATGCGATAAAAGGTACCCGGAAAATCAAGCAAGATACCATAAGGGCCGAGTTACGCCCGGTCAAGCAGAAACGCGAATTGCGCGAAACCCGCGAAAAGCTTGGGGTTGACCACTATTTCAGCGATGAGTATCAGCCCCATCTCGACGATGATGGGCCGACCCGTTACGTGCGGGAAGATGTGTCAAAATTTGAGCTGAAAAAGCTCAAGCGGGGCATTTATCCGCCGGAGATCTACCTGGATCTGCACGGCATGAACCAGCAGCAGGCAAAACAGGAGCTGGCCGCCCTGCTCACCCTCTGCCAGAAAGAGAACATTCACGTCGCCTCGGTGATGCACGGCATCGGCAAACATATTCTCAAACAGCGCATTCCCTGCTGGCTGGCCCAGCACCCCAATGTGCGCGCCTTCCATCAGGCTCCCCGCGAATGGGGTGGCGACAGCGCCATTCTGGTGTTGCTGGATATCGAAGAGTAGAAAAAGCAGCGCACAAACTAACTCTGCCCAACCGGTCGATTGAATCGCAATGGTGATATAGAGGAGTCAAGATTGACCACCAGCATGCCGCCGTTGGGCAACTGCCACGCGAATAAGTCATCAAATCCGGCGGTCGTTAGGGCGCGGATCACCTTGGCGACCACACCGTGCGCCACCAGCAATACCCGCTCCCCCTGCATGGTCGAGGCCAGTGCCGTTAGTCCCTGCGAGACTCGGGCAATCACCTCATCCAGCGTCTCACCGCCAAGCGGAGCCTCCGCCCAGCGCCGGGTGATGTTGCGCACCCACAACTCGGGATAACGCGCCTTGGCCTCTCCTCAAACAGACCGACATGCCGCTCACGAAAGGCCGGAGCAAGCTCCACAGGCAACCCCAACTGGCGTGAGAAGATCGCGGCGCTCTCTCTTGTTCGCAGCAGGGGCGACGCCAGCAACCGATCGAACGGGGCCAGTGTGGTCGCTATCTCATTGGCCAGCCAGCATATATGCCGCGCGCCATCTTGGTTGAGCCCGATATCCAACGCCCCTTGATAGCGCCCCTCGGCGTTGGCTTGGGTCTCTCCATGGCGGATCACTATCAGCTCCATGGTGTACTCCTCTTTCTACGTGGAATATCACAAAACTACTTCCCTTTCGGATAACGGGGATGATCGTCCTGGATCGGCAACCAGGAGAGCTGGCTGACGGTATGGATGTGATAGGTTGGTGCGACCGTTTCGGGGTTATCAAGTGGGACAATAGCCAGCGTCAGGTACTCGGGGTATTGAATGCTGCGATAGCTGAGGGTGGCGCCACAGGTTGCACAAAAGCCGCGTCGAATCGCCTCCGACGAGGCGTACTCAGTCAATACGCCGCATAGCCATTGCACCTGTTTCACCCGAAAATCCATCCAGGCGCCGACCGGAGCGCCGGTCGTGCGCTGACAATCCCGGCAGTGGCAAAAATCGGTAGCAAAGGGAGCAGCTAGCACCTTGTAGCGGATTGCACCACAATGGCAACCCCCCTCTAATATCCCGTTACGAGAAATCACCATCTTGTTTACCATCCAGTCCACGTTTGAAGGCATATATTGCCAGCCTAACATCCCGTTACACTAAGTTGATTAGTGCAGAAAACCAATGAAATTTGCGATTTATCAGCGCCCTTTTCAGATAGTATTGACACAGTTCACCATTGTTCAGACAGAAGATAACCACTCTCACCTCCCATCATAACGGTTATGGGGGCTCTGATTATTCATCCCGCTGACAATATGAGATATTGCCACTCACTACTGGCCTGCGAATATAAGACAAGCTCACCCGAGCCCATATAAATCTGTTCGTCGCAGCCATATTCCACGCTATTTAATTGGAACCTGCATGATGAAGTTATTCACTCCCCTGGTGGTTGCCACGGCGATCTTCTCTTCCGTGGCGATAGCAACCCCCTCTCCCCATATCGTCGGCGCCACCCTTGGCTATGGCACCCAGTCATTCAAAGCACAAAATGGGGATCAGGCCGATGGCGGTGACAATATGACTGCCGATCTCTATTACCGTTATATGTTCAACGATTATATCGGTATCGATTCAGGAATATTGTTTGGTACCGGTGGCGTAGTCAGCGCCCTCTTCGATGCAACCCTCAATGACGTAAAAGATATCCATTACAAAGGGATCCGCTCTGCCTTGTATGCACAATTCCCGGTCTCTTCCGGCAACAGCTTTTATGCCAAACTGGGTGCCAACGCCCACAGAGTCGAATACACGATCAACAAGGAAGATCAGAGCAACTCCGGGGTCGGTTTTTATGGCGCTGCGGGTTGGCAATATCGCTTTGATTCGGGTATCGGACTCAATGCGGAGTACCAATATATCCCCATGCCTCGACTCGATGTCAAAGGGGTCAGTGTCGGTCTCAACTACCGTTTCTGATCCCGCCTGATGGGGCGACAACAGGCCGATAACGGGTAAAAAGCAGGGAGATATCTCCTCCCTGCTGCCTGCTTGTTTCCACTACCGATAGATCATGGTGATTGACCATGATCCCAACGGCAACCTTATTTGGTCACCACCACAGCCCAGGGGCCACCTTTGGCGGGATCATCCCCTTGCGTCCACCATTTGGCCTGATAGACGGCGCCCTTGTAGCTCACCTTGTTGCCCGCGGTATAGACCTTGCTGGCCTCCCAGGCAGGCTGGCCATCAATGGGCGGGTCAACCGGATCGACCGGGGCAGGATCGAGCTTGGCGACGATCCGCACTTTCGGCCAGTTGGCGTGGGAACCGTAGAAGTTGGTCACGCACTTCTCGTAATCACCCGGCACCAGCGCAGAATAAGCGGTCTGGAAGCCCACCAGCTCACACTCGAAGGAGTAACCGCCCGGGCGATCAGGATAGTACTTCCAGTTGCCATCCCAGTTGGTGTAGAGCACGTCGGTAGCGCCGTTGAGATTGAGGCTGCCATAGGGAGTCTGCTGCCAGCAGGTGTTCTTCTCATCCGCCTTGACCGGGATCTGGTAGTGGTTGGCCAGCCCTTCCCAGTAGCGGATGCGATTGACCGGCTGCCCTTTGTCCTTGTTCTGTTCACCACACTCGATACCGCCGTTGATGACGTTGATGGTGGTACCGAAGCCATAGCCGATACCGGCGTCAGCTTCCCGTTTGGAGGGTACCCAGGTGCGATCAATCACGTGCAGCATGGCCGGTTTCGGGGCCTGCGGGGTGAGGAAGAACCAGATGGCAGAAGCGAGGTTGAGCCAGGAGTCCGCCACCAGCCCCGGGTTGTTGAGCAGCACTGAGGCATCGCCATCAAACATCGCCTCGGAGAAGGCCCCGTAGTTGAAGTGGTAAGAAAGCTGCTTGGCGCCGCGGCCAAAGTAACCTTGTCCGGTACTGCAGGGCCACTTCTTGTTCTGCCAGTCGTTCTGGCCACAGCCGGTGGTATAACCGGTCTGTCCCTCTGACCAGCCCATCTCCCGCACATGCACCAGCGCCTGTTGCCACTCCTCCAGCCCCAGCGGGTTATCGGAGACGTTCTCCTTGGCAATATGGCCGCCGGTCTCCTGAGAGAAGTGGGCAAAGGCCGTCACAATGGATTTTTTACAGATCGCATCAGAATCGCGCCCGTCGTTATATTCGCCGCAGAACGCAGGAAATTTACCGATGGCCCGCAAGAAGCGGACATAGGTATATTCCGGTGCGGCCATCTGGGTTAAATATTCCCATTCAGATTGGGGAAATACCCGTTCAACCCGTTTTACGTTGTCAGGATTGCTTGCCAGACCCGGTTCAATGGCATCGACTATTTTATTTGACCGGGTGGCCAGTGCCTTGGCCCATATTGTATACATGGGGTTGGCCGTCTTGGCCTTTTCCACCGCGGCCAGATCCGGGGCCGCAATCACATATCCTCCCGCATTTTGTGGATCGGGTTGAATATTCATGGTTGCACTTATTACGGCATAGCTGGGCAATACGCAAGCGGCAGCGATCAGCCAGGCACAACGCTTGGGTTTGAACATGTTTATCGTCCTTGTTTGAATTAATGCGCTCCAAGAGTAGGTGTTCCAACAACTAAATTCACGATGAAAATTAAGAAATGCGCGTAATTTGTGAACCATTTCACCTTGTGCTACTCAACGCAGCTAAAACGACATAAAAGAACTCAAACGATGACCATTTTGGCCTGTTTTGCCACCCGTATGGGGAGGCGAAAGACGATCAGATGATCTGTCACCAATTAATTATTCGTGGCAAAAAAAAATGGCTGACCCGCTTCACCAGTCAGCCATCAACAATGTTCAAATAACGCTCACAAAGAGCTCGCTGTCAGGCGCGCACGGCACGGATCAGGATATTGCGCGGGGTCATGGGTTTGGCACAGAACTCCCCCACTTCGACCCGATAACCCTGCTCTTGCAAAAAGAGCGCGCGATCCAGCGCCAGCCAGATCTCGAGAGGACGGCGAAACAGATGACGCACCAGCTCCATGCGGGCGACATCACCAAAGCGACGCTCCCCGTGCTCCAACCAGGCGGGATAGTCGAGCCCGGCGGGCAGCACAATCCCTTTGCGTTCAGCAGCCCAAACGCAGAATGCCTCGAAGGTGCCGGTCAGCAGGCTCTTTTGCATATTGGGCACCGGCAGATACTCATCCACCCCGCGCACCTGACGCTGCAGGCAGTCAAACCCGAGCCGCCACACCACTTCCTGCTCGCGCAGGCGGGCGATCCGCGCACCGCCGGTGACCGTCTCCTGTAGCGGCAACTTGAGATCCGCTTTGCTCAACACCAGCTCGCTGGCGCTGGCCGCGGCCGACAGCGGGCGATAGTGGCTGGTACGGATCAGGTGGTAACAACAGGGAGAGATGGTCACTCCGCGGGCACCGCGCTCGGCCACCCGCTCCAGCAGATGGGTGTGGAGCTCGCCGCAGGCATGGAGTGCCATGGCGTGATGTTCGGGGGCGATCAGCGCCGCCGATTCAGGGGCAAAGGCATCGGCGCAGGTAAAGGTCATATTGGCGCCATCCCGCTCGGCCAGCAGCCGACCTTCGTCACAAAGCTGTCCTTGCAACTCCAGACTGAGGATAGGAGCCTGTCGATGAAGTGACACCAGCCGCCCAAGATGTCCCTTGCCAGCACACCACTCCAGATAGGGGCCCTGATGGGCAGGCAGACAGGCGGTGAACGACTCGATCTGGGCCTGCTTGCGCCCCGGCATATGCAGCGCCATCTCCTTGCTGCAAATGATTGGCTCAGGGGTAAACGGGGCAAGCTGACTGAGTTGCTGCAGCTCGGCTCCCTCGGCAATCCAGGGGGCAAGCAGACTGCTGAGGGCATCCATATCCGCATCGAGCTCTGCCAACTGGACGAGCGTCAGCCCATTGAGCAACGCCGCCAGTTCGGGCGCCTCATCGGCAAAGGCTATGGTCAAATGATGATATGGCTGATATTGCCACCAGCGTCGGTAGCGGGTGAGCAGTCGATCCAGTTGTTGAAAACGTTGAGCCAGCACGAATGCCCCTGCCTTGCAGTCAAAAAGGAGGCTCATTCTAGCGATCCCGCTTCAAATTGCACTCTCAATACCTGACGATCAGCACCGCGCAACACCACAGCCGACCCTGCGACCCAGGGCAGACCTGACAAAGTACGGGGTTTTATGCTATATTCCGCCCCCTCTTTCACGCGCCCCGCCCAACGCGGGACGCTTTACACTAGCTATGGGACCAACAACATGACCATCAACGCCATTCTGCAAGCGCGCGCGGGCGCCAAGTGTGAACTGTGCAGCGCCGAGCAGGCGCTGACCGCCTTCGTGGTGCCTCACTCCCCCGCCAGCGACGATGATCACAGCGTTGCTATCTGTGACACCTGCCGTGGTCAGCTGGAACAACCGGATACCCTGGTGGTCAACCACTGGCGTTGCCTGAGCGACAGCATGTGGAGCCAGGTGCCTGCGGTGCAGGTGATGGCATGGCGCCAGCTCAAAGCTCTCTCCGGCAAGGGTGAAGTATGGGCTCAGGATCTGCTGGACATGATGTACATGGAAGACGAAGCCAAGGCCTGGGCTGAAGCTGGTATTGCTGACGAAGATGACGACAGCGTACCGACTGTTGACTCCAACGGCGCCGTGCTGCAAGAGGGCGACTCCGTCACCCTGATCAAGGATCTGGACGTGAAAGGCGCCGGTTTCACCGCCAAGCGCGGCACCCTGGTCAAGGGCATCCGTCTGACCAACAACCCGCTCCATATCGAAGGCAAGGTCAACGGCGTGCAGATCGTACTGGTGGCCGCCTACCTGAAAAAGGCCTAAAGCCAAGGGCGATTGCTCTACTGTCTGCTGCCAGAGCACAAGCACAACGATAAGGATGGCGTCACGCCATCCTTTTTTATGCCCGCTTGCCGCAAACAGCCAACTTGAGCCCATAACAGGCCAGCCAAAGCAAAAAGGCGCATCCGGATGGACGCGCCTTCTTTACAAGCCGATGCCATTAACCGGCAGCGGAAACGGTCACTCAGGAGGAGAGTTTGCCATCCAGCTCGGCAATCTTGGCCGACCAGTAGGCAGGGCCGGTTTCGTGGATGTTGTTGCCTTCGGAATCGACCGCAACGGTCACCGGCATATCTTCCACTTCAAACTCGTAGATCGCTTCCATGCCGAGATCGGCAAAGGCCACCACGCGGGCCTTCTTGATGGCCTTGGCCACCAGATAGGCGGCGCCGCCGACCGCCATCAGATAGACAGCCTTGTGCTGCTTGATGCTCTCGACGGTTTTCGGGCCACGCTCGGATTTGCCGATCATGCCGATAAGGCCAGTTTCACCCAGCATCATGTCGGTGAACTTGTCCATCCGGGTGGAGGTGGTGGGGCCAGCCGGGCCAACTACTTCGTCACGCACCGCATCAACCGGGCCAACGTAATAGATAAAGCGGTTGGTGAAATCGACCCCTTCCGGCAGCCCTTCACCACGGGCCAGCATGTCGGCGATACGCTTGTGGGCTGCATCGCGACCGGTAAGGATTTTGCCCGATAGCAGCACGGTATCACCGCTCTTCCAGCTGGCCAGTTCGGCCTTGGTGATGCCATCGACGTTGACGCGGCGCACGTTGCCACCCGCTTCACGGGTGATCTCCGGCCAGTCGCTCAGTTTCGGCGGAGTCAGTTCGGCGGGGCCTGAACCATCCAGCTCGAAGTGAACGTGACGGGTCGCGGCGCAGTTGGGGATCATCACCACCGGCTTGGAGGCAGCATGAGTCGGCGCAGATTTCACCTTCACATCCAGCACGGTAGTGAGACCGCCCAGACCCTGGGCACCGATCCCCAGCTTGTTGACCTTGTCGTAGAGCTCGACCCGCAGCTTCTCTTCTGTGGTTTGCGGGCCACGGGCAATCAGCTCCTGAATGTCGATATGCTCCATCAAGGCCTCTTTGGCCAGTACCGCCGCTTTCTCGGCGGTACCGCCGATGCCGATGCCCAGCATGCCGGGCGGGCACCAGCCTGCGCCCATGGTCGGCACGGTTTTCAGCACCCACTCGACGATATCGTCAGAGGGGTTGAGCATCACCATCTTGGATTTGTTCTCGGAGCCGCCGCCTTTGGCCGCGATGCTCACTTCCACCTTGTTGCCGGGGATCATGTCGATATGCACCACGGCAGGGGCGTTGTCTTTGGTGTTTTTGCGACTGCCGGCCGGATCGGCCAGCACGGAGGCGCGCAGCGGGTTGTCAGGATTGGTGTAGGCACGACGTGTCCCTTCGTCCACCATCTCCTGCACTGTCATGTCGCTGTCCCACTGGACTTGCATGCCAATTTTGACGAAACAGGTCACGATGCCGGTGTCCTGGCAGAGCGGACGATGACCTTCGGCGGACATGCGGGAGTTGATCAGGATCTGGGCCAGCGCATCCTTGGCGGCCGGGTTGGCTTCACGGTCATACGCCGCTTTGGCAGCCTGAACAAAATCCAACGGGTGGTAATAGGAGATGTACTGGAGGGCATCTGCGATAGAATCGATGAAATCCTGTTTTTTTATAATGCTCATATCATCCTCACTGGTCCTTGTCTCTGCCACGGAGCAGGGCAAGGGCTTCCATATGATGGGCCGTGCTGACGTGCTGGCTAAAAACTATCAACCAGCAAAAAACGAACGACACGGCAGTTTTTTCTTAAGTCACCGACACCTATGATACGCTTGCCCACCAGCACCGACTAGGGTTCGGGAACCAAACTGTTGCCTGTGTAACATAAAATGACGCCAACACTTCATATCCATCATCTAGACCATAGTGCTGAACTCCATCAGCTTTTTGCCCGCCTGCAACATCAGCCGTGGGCCATGTTGCTGGAATCGGCGGGACCACTCGGTGCCGATAACGGCTTTGATATCATCACTGCCGATCCGCTGGCGACCCTCGAAACCCGTTGCGAGGTGACCACTCTCACCTGGCATGGTAAGAGCAGCGAACACAGCGAAGATCCCCTCGCCCTGCTGGCCCATACCCAGCGACAGCTGCTGGGGGAGCTGGATCTGTGTGCCACTCACCTACCCTTTATCGGCGGTGCCCTCGGCCTGTTTGGCTATGATCTCGGCCGCCGCTTCGAGCGACTGCCAGTGCAGGCCGCCGCCGATATCGCGGTGCCGGACATGGCTGTAGGCATCTACGACTGGGCGCTGCTGCGCAATGTGGCAACTGGCGACTGGCAGCTGGTGCACTGGGGGGATAAAGCGGGCCTTGCCAACCGGCTGGCCTGGCTTGAACAGCAGCAGGCCAAACCGGCCCCCGCTTTTGCCTTGCAGGGGGCGTGGCAGAGCAATATGAGCCGCGCCGAGTATGGCGAGAAGTTTGCCCGCATTCAGGAATATCTCGCCGCGGGGGATTGCTACCAGATCAACCTGACCCAACGTTTCAGCGCCCCCTATCAGGGGGATGAGTGGCAGGCCTATTGCCTGCTGGCAACCGCCAACAAGGCCCCCTTCTCAGCTTTTATCCGCCTGCCGGATAGTGCGCTGCTGAGCCTCTCTCCCGAGCGGTTCCTGCTGCTTGATGGTCGCCATATCGAAACCAAACCCATCAAAGGCACTCGCCCTCGCCACCCTGATCCGGCCACCGATCGGCAAGTCGCGCGGGAGCTGGCGCAAGCCGACAAGGACAGATCAGAGAATCTGATGATCGTTGATCTGCTGCGCAACGATATAGGTCGGGTCAGCCGGCCTGGCTCGGTCAGCGTGCCTCATCTCTTTGCGGTGGAGTCGTTTCCGGCGGTACATCATCTGGTCTCCACCATCCACGGTGAGCTGGATGCACGCTGGCAAGGAGTCGATCTGCTGCGGGCCTGTTTCCCGGGTGGCTCCATCACCGGCGCCCCCAAGATCCGCGCCATGGAGATCATCGAAGAGCTGGAGCCCCAGCGCCGCAATGCCTATTGCGGCAGCATCGGCTATCTCAGCCAGCATGGCCGGATGGATACCAGCATCTGCATTCGCACTTTGATCGCCGAAGCGGGTCACCTGCACTGCTGGGCCGGTGGCGGCATCATCGCCGACTCCGACGCCGACAGCGAATATCAGGAGACCTATGACAAGGTCGCCCGCATCCTTCCGCCTCTGTCGGCGCTGTAACCCTCCCCACCGTCAAGGCAACACACAGGAGAGCTCCCCGCCATGGATCGCCACGAACTGCTGACCCGCTTCCAGTTGCAGCGACCCGCCCCGGCCCATCGCCTCGCCATTGGCGGGCTCAGTCCGGCGGCAGTGTTGATCCCGGTGGTGATGCGCGATGAGGGGCTCAGCGTGTTATTGACCCGGCGCAGCCCACGGCTGCGTCATCATGGGGGGCAGATCAGCTTCCCCGGCGGGCGACAGGATCCCGGCGACGAAAACCTGATTGCCACGGCACTGCGGGAGACCGAAGAGGAGCTCGGCATTCCGGCCCGACTGATTGAAGTGATCGGCACCCTCAACCCGCTCAATACGGTGTCACGATTCGAGGTGCTGCCGGTGCTGGGGCTGCTCGATGGCAACTATCCCCTCATCCTGAGTCCGGATGAGGTGGATCACGCCTTCGAAGTGCCGCTGACCCATCTGCTGGATCGGCGCAACCACATCCCCCTGACCCTTTCCAGAGGGGGGAAAGCGCACACCATCTACTGGATCCCCTGGCAACAGCACTTTATCTGGGGGGCTACCGCCAGCATGATCAACCAGCTAGCCCAGCATCTCGCAAAATAACAATTTACCCACATTTGGCTGGGCGAGATTTAATCATTAACACTAAAATAACGTGCCAATTGATAAACAATAATTGATTTTTTCTTGTTTTGATCACATTTCCATAAGAAAGTGCGGTTTTTCGTGCCGTAAAGATGAATTTGATCAACATTTTTGATTAGAAAAACCGTATCCTTGCGCCGACTTAATAAGAACCACACATTCGGGGTGAGATAGATGTCAAACACAGTCACTGGCACGCAGGGAGTTGCGGCGTCAACAGAGCAAGGGATCAGCTCTACTCAAACCACTCGTTGGGAAAAACGCGACTCTACCTGGGTCATCAGTCTGTTCGGGACCGCGGTTGGCGCGGGGATCCTGTTCCTGCCGATCAACGCGGGTATGGGCGGTTTCTGGCCGCTGGTCGTCATGGCGCTGCTGGTAGGCCCCATGACCTATCTGGCTCACCGTGGTCTGGCCCGCTTCGTCCTTTCCTCCAAAAAGCCAAATGCAGACATCACCGAAGTGGTGGAAGAGCACTTTGGCGTGGGTGCCGGTAAATTAATCACCCTGCTCTACTTCTTCGCCATCTACCCCATCGTGCTGATCTACGGCGTGGGCATCACCAACACCGTGGAAAGCTTCATGGTCAACCAGCTGCAGATGAGTGCCCCGCCGCGCTGGATCCTCTCCATCGTGCTGATCATGGGCATGATGTCGGTGATGCTGGCCGGTGAAAAGCTGATGCTGAAAGTGACCGAGCTGCTGGTTTATCCGCTGATCGCCATTCTGGCCGGTATCTCCCTCTACCTGATCCCGGACTGGACCGGTGCCGCGCTGGAGCAAGTACCCTCTGCCAAGGATTTCGCCACTACCCTGTGGCTGACCATCCCGGTACTGGTCTTCTCCTTCAACCACAGCCCGGCCATCTCCAGCTTCTCCCTGGCCCAACGCCGCGACCACGGTGATCAGGCTGTCGAGAAAGCCGATGCCATCCTCAAGCGTACCGCCATGGTGCTGCTGGGCTTCGTGATGTTCTTCGTCTTCTCTTGCGTCATGAGCCTGACACCGGCCCAGCTGGCAGAAGCCAAGGCTCAGAACATCGCCGTGCTCTCCTATCTGGCCAATCAGCATGCCAGCCCCATTATCTCCTACTTCGGTCCGCTGGTTGCGTTCGTCGCCATCGTCTCCTCCTTCTTCGGCCACTATCTGGGTGCCCGTGAAGGTCTGAAAGGGATGATCGTGCAGAACATGCGCAAGTCCGGCAAAGAGCCGAACGCCAAGAAAGTCGAGATGTTCATCATCGCCTTCTTCATCCTGACCCTGTGGGGCACTGCCATTGCCAACCCCTCTATCCTGGGCATGATTGAATCCTTGGGCGGCCCGATCATCGCCACCATCCTGTTCATCATGCCGATGTACGCTATCAAGCGCGTACCGGCCATGGCGAAGTATCAGGGCCATATCAGCAACGTATTTGTCGCTGTGATGGGGATGATCGCCATCTCCGCCATCCTCTATCAGCTGGTCGGTTAATCCCCTACCTGCCGCTGATAGCAAAAAGCCAGCCGAATAGTCGGCTGGCTTTTTTATCTCTGCAATCTGTGCCACCGCGATTGTCCTGCTCTCTCCTTATTACTCCCCCCCACCTTGTTGGATATCTGCATGCTCACCAGCACCATAACTGAGCACGTCGGGTATCAACATGACCCCCATGCCCGCAGCTCAATATCGCCAACACGTTTACTCCCCCTCACCAAACCATGATGGCGTGTCTGATAGGACGAGCTCATCTGCCGCAGCCAGCCACCTCCATTCTTCTTTAATACTGTGATGCTGTGATGCTGTGATGCTGTGATTGTCCTGAAGATCTGAGGTAAGCCATAGCAATCGGCTCTTGGCAGAGAAGGCAAAAATGTGTAACGCACAACAGAAGGAGGAAGCACGACTCGAAGGGATAAAGACAAGGCAGCGCCCTGGACAAGGGAGACAGAATGTCCGGCACATCAGCCAAAGAGCCTGCTTAAAGAGGAAAAGAGAGCAAAGCCGACAATAAAAAGCGCCCTCCGAAGAGGGCGCAAGTGTGTTGCGAAACTGACCGTTACGAGATCAGGCTTCGCGGCTCGGTACCGGAGCCACATCCAGCAGGCTTTCATCTTCGGCCATGCACGCTGCGGCGGTGAACAACACGTCGGTGGAGCTGTTCAGCGCTGTCTCGGCGGAATCCTGCAGCACACCGATGATAAAGCCGACGGCTACCACCTGCATGGCGATGTCGTTGCTGATACCAAACAGGCTGCACGCCAGCGGGATCAGCAGCAAGGAGCCACCGGCGACACCGGACGCGCCACAGGCACTGACGGTGGCAACCACGGAGAGCAGCACGGCTGTTGCCATGTCCACTTCCATCCCCAGGGTATGTACCGCCGCCATGGCGAGCACAGTGATGGTGATGGCCGCACCCGCCATGTTGATGGTGGCACCCAGCGGGATGGAGACCGCGTAGGTATCTTTGGGCAGGCGCAGTTTTTCACACAGCGCCATGTTGACCGGAATGTTGGCGGCAGAGCTGCGGGTAAAGAATGCGGTCACGCCGCTCTCTTTGAGGCAAGTCAGCACCAGCGGATAGGGGTTGCGCTTGATCTTCCAGAAGACGATCAACGGGTTGACCACGAAGGCGATAAACAGCATGCAGCCGATCAGCACCACCAGCAGTTGGGCATAGCCAAACAGGGCGTCAAAGCCGGTCTCTGCCAGAGTGGAGGCAACCAGACCCAAGATCCCGAGCGGAGCACAGCGGATCACCGCTTTCACGATGGCGGAGACACCGTGAGACAGGTCAGTGATGAGCGCCTTGGTGCTCTCGTTGGCATGGCGCATGGCGATACCCAGACCGATGGCCCACGCCAGGATCCCGATATAGTTGGCATCCATCAGCGCCTTGACCGGGTTGGTCACCACGTTGAACAGCAGGGTCTGCAGTACCTCGGTGATCCCGCCTGGCGGGGTGATCTCGGCAGTATTGGCCACCAGATGGAGGTTGGAGGGGAACAGGAAGCTGGCAATCACCGCGACCACGGCCGCAGAGAAGGTACCAAACAGATAGAGCAGCAGGATCGGTCGCATATTGGTCTTCTGACCCTGCTTGTGACCAATGATGGCCGCCATCACCAGTACGAATACCAGCAGCGGGGCTACCGCTTTCAGTGCGCCAACGAACAGACTGCCGAGCAGACCAGCCGTTTTCGCCCACTCGGGGGCAAACATCGCCAGCAAGATACCGAATACCAGACCAACCAGGATCTGGCTGACCAGACTGGTGCTATTGACCAGCCGAAGGAGGGGGTGTTGTTGTGTCATCAAAAAAGTCCCTAAGCACCGTAGTGCATGAATCATGAGTCCTGTCTGCAACCACCCATCGGGAGACCCCTGTCGCCCGAATGTGGTGTCTGTGGCCAGCCTTCTGTCGGGCCGATCCGCCAATCACCGGATTGCATGTCGGAATATCCCATTCGCCATCTTTTTTTTCCAGAGACTCACCAAAAAATATCCCGTTTCCATCACAAAAAACCGCAACAAAACCTTAACCACAGCGCAACCACCCATTTTTGTACGTTTTATCGACACTCTCTGCCATTACCCTCAGGACCATTCCTGTGTCATCCGTGACCGTCGTCGCTGTGCTATCATCCCCCATTTGCTGCGGAGCCTTGCCATGATCCCATCCCTGCTCAACCAATATTTTGGTTTCTCCGCACTCAGACCTGGTCAGGAGGCGGTGATCAGCCGGGTGCTGGCAGGTCAGAGTGCCGCCGCTATCTTTCCCACCGGCTCCGGCAAGTCGCTCTGTTATCAACTGCCTGCCCTCGCCCTACCTCACCTGACCCTGGTTATCTCGCCGCTGCTGGCGCTGATGCACGATCAACTCGCCTTCCTCAAAAGCAAGGAAATAAGCGCCGCTACCCTCGACTCAAGCCAGAGCCCGGAGGAGAGCCGACGAGTGATGCAGCAGGCGCTGGATGGCCAGCTCAAGATCCTGATGATCTCGGTGGAGCGACTCAAGAACGAGCGCTTTCGCCGCTTTATCCAGCAAGTGCCGCTCTCGCTGCTGGTCGTCGATGAGGCGCACTGTATCTCGGAGTGGGGCCACAACTTTCGCCCCGACTACCTCAAGCTGCCGAGCTATCGCCATGACCTGAAGATCCCGCAGGTGCTGCTGCTCACCGCCACCGCCACACCGGCGGTTATTCAGGATATGCAGACCAAATTCGGCATCGCGCCGGAGGGGGTCGTGGTCACCGGTTTCTACCGCTCCAATCTTGATCTGACGGTCATTCCCCTGGCGCTCGATGCGCGGGATAGCTGGCTCGCGCAGGAGTTGGCCAACGATCCGGCGGCCCCCACCATCGTCTACGTCACCTTGCAACACACCGCAGAAGCCTGTGCCGAGCACCTCATTAGAGAAGGGATCAACGCCCGCGCCTATCATGCCGGACTCGACTCGGCGCTGCGCAGTCAGATCCAGCACGACTTCATGGCGGGCAAGGTGGATTGCATCGTCGCCACCATCGCCTTTGGCATGGGGATCGACAAAGCGGATATCCGGCGGGTCATTCACTACGATCTGCCTAAATCCATCGAGAACTACAGCCAGGAGATTGGCCGCGCCGGACGGGATGGCCAGCCATCGCGCTGTATCGTGCTGGCCAACCAGAGCCAGCTGCCGGTGCTGGAGAACTTCGTCTACGGCGATACGCCGGATTTGAGTGCCATCCTCCAGCTCCTTGCCATCATCAAGCAGAGCGGGAGCGAGTGGGAATTCACCCTGCTGCGCCTCTCCAACGACACCAATATCCGCCAGTTGCCCCTTAAAACCCTGCTGGTCTATCTGGAGATGGCAGGCATCATCACCCCGGCCTACAGCTACTACGCCGACTACCGCTTCAAGTTTGTGCTGGATAAAGGCGAGATAGTGAGTCGCTTCAATCCGGATCGTCGCCAGTTTCTGGAGCAACTGTTCGCCTGCGCCCCGCAAGCCCGCAGTTGGTGCACCATGGACTTTGACGCCCTATGGCAGGGCTATCAGGGGGAGCGGCAGCGGGCCGTTGCGGCGCTCGACTACCTGCAGCAGCAAGGCTGGATCGAGCTTGAAAGCAAACAGATGACTGAGGTCTACCGGATCACCCGTCAGGGGTGGGACAACGAGCAGGAAGCAAATGCCCTGCACGCCCTGTTCCTGCAAAAAGAGCAGAGCGAGCTGGCAAGACTGCAAGCCATGCTCGACTTTTTCACTTCGAATGAGTGCCTGAGCCACCGCCTCGCCCGCTATTTCGCCGATGAGGTGGCGCCGGTTCATTGTGGCCACTGTTCGGTTTGTCGCGGCGAGGTGGCACATCTTCCTCCCCTATCCTCACTGACCATGCCAAACGAGGCGGGGATCCGCGCCTGGTGCGATCCGCTGATTGCCAAAACCGGTTCGGTGGATGCTCGTGTTCTGGCCCGTTTCCTGTGCGGCATCACCACACCGCTGACCAGCCGGGTCAAGGCCAAATCGCTGGCGGGCGCAGGCCAGTTGGCCGCCCACCCGTTTGCCCGCGTCCTGGCGGCAGTGCAACAAGCCTACCCTTGCTAGGTGAGTGCTGGCGGCTTCAATAGCCACCAGCAGAAGCGTTTATAGACACAGAAAAAGAAGACCCTCGCGGTTGCGAGGGTCAAGCCAACGGAAACGTGCTTAAACAGAGCTTGGTGAGGCAACAGTCAACTCTCTTGCTAAAGCGTCTTGCTGCTCACACATCGCCAATCTAGGGCACTCAAAATGTAGCGTCAATGTAAAAATTAGAGTCTAAACTCCAAACAAAGCAATTTACGTTGACGTTCACGTAATGATATTTTCATTCATAACCCCGCCAACCCGCAGCCCCATTGCCTTTCGTCAAACCCCTTAATCTTTTCGCAATAAGTTCCCTGTTTCCCATAAACATTTATTTTTTATGTCTTTGACATTTACCTCACTATCGTGGCAAAAATAATTTAACAGTCAGTAACATAGCGGTGTTGTTGACTGACCCTCCCCGCACAAGGATCGGGCAGGTTTCTTCAGAATTTAACCTATCAACCGTGATGGATTACTGGAGTCTGTTGACTAGGCTTTAAAAGCGCACAACACAAAAGCAGTCATCCACATTTTTCAGGGTAAGCGACTATAACGAGGGCAAAGTTATGGGCATATTCGAGCATTACCAACAGCGATATGAAAAAGCGAGAGAAGAGGAATATACCATCCAGGAGTTCCTGGATATGTGTAAGCAGGACAAAGCCTGCTACGCCTCCGCAGCCGAACGTCTGCTGACCGCCATTGGTGAGCCGGAGATGGTAGACACCTCAGCCAACCCCAGACTGAGCCGACTCTTCTCCAACCGCGTCGTGGCACGCTATCCCGCCTTCAAGGATTTCTACGGGATGGAAGAGGCCATCGAACAGATCGTCTCCTACCTCAAACACTCCGCCCAGGGGTTGGAAGAGAAGAAACAGATCCTCTATCTGCTGGGCCCCGTTGGCGGCGGTAAATCCTCGCTGGCAGAGAAACTCAAATCCCTGATGCAGAAGGTGCCCATCTATCGCATCAAGGGCTCACCGGTCAACGATCACCCCTTCTGCCTGTTCGACATCGAAGAGGATGGGGAGATCCTGGAAAAAGAGTACGGTATCCCGCGCCGTTACCTGCGTCCCATCATGTCCCCCTGGGTGGCCAAACGCCTGCACGAGTTTGGCGGCGACATCACCAAGTTCAAGGTGGAGAAGGTCAACCCCTCCATTCTCGATCAAATTGCCATAGCCAAAACGGAACCCGGTGATGACAACAACCAGGATATCTCCTCACTGGTCGGCAAGGTCGACATCCGCATGCTGGAGCACTTCGCCCAGGATGACGCCGATGCCTACTCCTACTCAGGTGCGCTGTGTAAAGCGAACCAGGGAGTGATGGAATTTGTGGAGATGTTCAAGGCCCCCATCAAGGTGCTGCACCCGCTGCTGACAGCAACCCAGGAGGGTAACTACAACGGTACCGAAGGGCTCTCCGCCCTCCCCTTTGACGGCATTCTGCTGGCTCACTCCAACGAATCCGAGTGGCAGCAGTTCCGCAACAACAAGAACAACGAAGCTTTCCTCGACCGCGTTTACATCGTCAAGGTGCCTTACTGCCTGCGCGTCTCGGAAGAGGTGAAGATCTACGAGAAGCTGCTGGTCAACAGTGAACTGACCGAGGCCAAATGCGCCCCGGGCACCCTCGAACTGCTGGGTCAGTTCTCGGTGTTGTCACGGCTGAAAGAACCCGAAAACTCCAGCATCTACTCCAAGATGCGGGTCTATGATGGCGAAAGTCTGAAGGACACAGATCCGAAGGCGAAGAGCTATCAGGAGTATCGCGACTACGCAGGTGTAGACGAAGGGATGAATGGTCTCTCTACCCGCTTTGCGTTCAAGATCCTCTCCCGCGTCTTCAACTTCGACCACGCGGAAGTGGCCGCCAACCCGGTGCACCTCTTCTATGTGCTGGAGCAGCAGATCGAGCGCGAACAGTTCCCGCAAGAGCTGCACGATCGCTACCTTGAGTTCATCAAGGGCTATCTGACCCCGCGCTATGTGGAGTTCATCGGCAAGGAGATCCAGACCGCCTATCTCGAGTCCTACTCCGAGTACGGTCAGAACATCTTCGATCGCTACGTCACCTACGCCGACTTCTGGATCCAGGATCAGGAGTACCGTGACCCCGAAACCGGCCAGCTGTTTGACAGAGCGTCTCTCAACAGCGAGCTGGAGAAAATTGAAAAACCCGCCGGGATCAGCAACCCGAAAGATTTCCGTAACGAAATCGTCAACTTCGTGCTGCGTGCCCGGGCCAACAATGCAGGCCGTAACCCCAACTGGACCAGTTACGAAAAGCTGCGCACCGTGATCGAGAAGAAGATGTTCTCCAACACGGAAGAGCTGCTGCCGGTTATCTCCTTCAACAGCAAAACCTCGGCCGAGGAGCAGAAGAAGCACGATAACTTTGTCGAACGGATGATGGAGAAAGGCTACACCCGCAAACAGGTGCGACTGCTCTCCGAATGGTATCTCAGGGTACGCAAGTCATCCTGACCCTGACTGTTCAAGGGGGAGTTATGGCGCATTTTATCGACCGCAGGCTCAACGGCAAAAACAAAAGCGCTGTCAATCGGCAGCGCTTCATCCGCCGCTACAAGAAGCAGATAAAACAAGCGGTCTCGGATGCTGTCTCCAAGCGCAGCATTCAGGACGTTGACAAGGGCGAGAGCATAAGCATCCCGACCAAGGATATTGGCGAGCCCCATTTTCATCAGGGGCACGGCGGTAAACGGGAGATGGTGCATCCCGGCAATGATCAGTTCGTCTCCGGCGACAAGATTGACCGTCCCAAAGGAGGGGGCGGCGGACAGGGTTCAGGCGAGGGACAAGCATCCAATCAGGGAGAAGGGGCCGATGATTTCGTGTTCCAGATCTCCAAGGATGAGTATCTCGATCTGCTGTTTGAAGATCTGGAGCTGCCCAGGCTGCAGAAAACCCAGCTCAACCAGCTGATGGAGGTGAAAACCTATCGGGCGGGCTACACCTCCAACGGGGTGCCCGCCAATATCAACGTGGTGCGTTCCCTGCAAAATTCACTGGCGCGGCGCATGGCGCTGCAAGCGGGCAAGAAGCGCCAACTGCATGAACTGGAAGATCGGCTGGCCCTGCTGGCCACCGATCCCAACGAACACTTTGCCGAGATCGCCCTGCTCGAGAAGGAGATCAGGGAGCTGAAACGACGGATCGATGCGGTACCGTTTATTGACACCTTCGATCTCAAGTTCAACAACTTCGTCAAACGGCCCGTCCCCTCCAGCCAAGCGGTGATGTTCTGTCTGATGGACGTCTCGGGCTCCATGGATCAGGCCACCAAGGAGATGGCCAAACGTTTCTATATCCTGCTCTATCTGTTCCTGAGCCGGACTTACAAGAACGTAGAAGTGGTCTATATCCGCCACCATACCCAGGCCAAGGAGGTGGATGAACACGAGTTCTTCTACTCCCAGGAGACAGGCGGCACCATCGTCTCCAGCGCCCTCAAGATGATGAATGACATCATCAACGAGCGTTACCCGGCCAACCAGTGGAACATCTATGCGGCGCAGGCGTCGGATGGTGACAACTGGGCCGATGACTCACCGCAGTGCCGTGAAATTCTGGCGCGGGACATCATGCCAAGGGTGCGGTACTACTCCTACATCGAGATCACCACCCGTGCCCACCAGACCCTTTGGCACGAATATGAGTCGGTAGCCAGCCAGTTCCCCCACTTTGCGATGGAGCACATTCGCAAGGTCGAGGATATCTATCCGGTGTTCCGCGAGCTGTTCAAGAAACAAGCGGCGTGAGGAGGTCACATGATCGAAACAGAAAAACGTGTAGCGCCACTGGATGACGGACCAGACTGGAACTTCGATCTGCTGGAGACCTATCACCAGGAGATCGCCCGGGTCGCCCGTTTCTACAAGCTGGACACCTACCCCAACCAGATCGAGGTGATCACCGCCGAGCAGATGATGGATGCCTACTCCAGCGTCGGCATGCCCATCGGCTATCAGCACTGGTCGTTCGGCAAGCGCTTTATCCATACCGAGCGCAACTACAAGCGCGGCCAGATGGGACTGGCCTACGAGATCGTCATCAATTCCGATCCCTGCATCGCCTACCTGATGGAGGAGAACACCATGCCGATGCAGGCGCTGGTGATGGCGCACGCCTGCTACGGTCATAACTCCTTCTTCAAGAACAACTACCTGTTCAAGGCCTGGACCGATGCCTCCTCCATCATCGACTACCTGCTGTTCGCCAAGAACTACATCACCCAGTGCGAAGAGAAGCATGGCATCGAGGCGGTGGAACAGCTGCTCGATTCCTGCCATGCCCTGATGAACTTCGGGGTGGATCGCTACAAGCGTCCCCAGAAGATCTCCATGGCCGAGGAGAAGCGGCGCCAGAAGGCGCGGGAAGATTATCTGCAAACTCAGGTCAATGAGCTGTGGCGTACCCTGCCCAAGCAGCATAAAGCGGCAGGGGTGGAGGACAGGCGCTACCCCGCAGAGCCCCAGGAGAACATCCTCTACTTCATCGAGAAGAATGCCCCCTTGCTGGAGCCTTGGCAGCGGGAAGTGGTGCGCATCGTGCGCAAGATAAGTCAGTATTTCTATCCACAAAAGCAGACTCAGGTGATGAACGAGGGGTGGGCCACCTTCTGGCACTACACCATCCTCAATCACCTCTATGACGAGGGCAAGCTGAGCGATCGCTTCATGATGGAGGTGCTGCACAGCCACACCAATGTGGTCTATCAACCTGCTTACAACAGTCGCTACTACTCGGGGATCAACCCTTATGCGCTGGGGTTTGCCATGTTTACCGACCTGCGCCGCATCTGCGAGAACCCGACCGAGGAGGATAGATACTGGTTCCCCGACTATGCCGGCAGCAACTGGGTCGACACCCTCCACTTTGCCATGCAGAACTTCAAGGACGAGAGCTTTATCAGCCAGTTCTTAAGCCCGAAAGTGATGCGGGATATGAAGTTGTTCGCCATTGATGACGACGATCTGAAGAACTATCTGAAGGTCTCCGCTATCCACAATGACGAGGGGTACCGTCAGGTGCGCAATACTCTGTCGGCCCAGTACAACCTCAGCAATCTGGAACCCAATATTCAGGTGTACAACGTCGCCGTGAAGGGGGATCGCTCCCTCACCCTGCGCTATGTGCCCCACAACCGCATCCCCCTTGGCGACTCTCGCCATGAGGTGCTCAAGCACCTCCATCAACTGTGGGGATTCGACGTGGTGCTGGAGCAGGACAACGGTGAACTGCCACCCGATATTATCGGCCGCTGCCCGGAGCGTAAGCCGGGTATCTAAGCTTACCACCTCGCAAATGGCCCACTTCGGTGGGCCATTTTTTCGGCCTTCGCCTCTGCCTGCATCATCGCAGCACCACCTGAATAACCCGAACAAACCACAGCATAGAAAGAGGCCCGCATGGGTGCGGGCCTCGTTGTCTTGCGGTCAATCTGCAGCAGTTATCAGTAGAAGGTCTGCTGCTCTGCGGCCATTGCCTTGAGGCGGGCACAAGGGGCAAACCGGTCGCCATGGCGCTTCTGGTAATACTCCAGACGGCCAACCAGATGATCAATCCCAAGCGTGTCCATGTAGCGGAACGGGCCGCCAAGGAAAGGCGGGAAACCGATGCCGAAGATGGCACCGATATCACCATCACGGGCCGACGCCACCACACCGCTATCCAGCGCCATGGCCGCTTCGTTGAGCATCAGCAGCACGCAGCGCTCGGCGATCTCCTGACGGGCCAGCTTGGCAGACGGCTTGATGCCGAGCACGCCATAGACGCTCTCGTCCACCGTCTTCTTGCCCTCTTTGCCAGTCAGCTTGTTGCGCGGTGCCGCCTTGCCATAGAGATAGAAGCCCTTGCCGTTCTTGCGTCCCTTGCGATCATTTTGCAGCAGCTTGTCGAACGCCTTGGGCGCCTGGAACTGCTCGCCGCCCAGCTCTTTCTCAAGGATGGGGGAGATCTTGGCGCCCACATCGATCCCCACCTCATCGAGCAAGGTGATGGGGCCAACCGGGAAGCCAAAGTCCAGCAGCGCGCTATCCAGCACCTCTACCGGCTCCCCTTCCAGCACCAGTCTTGCCGCCTCATTCATGTAGGGCGCCAGGATGCGGTTGACGTAGAAACCGGCTTCGTCCTTCACCACGATGGGCGTTTTGCCCTGGGCGCGGGCAAAAGCCAGGGTGGTAGCGACCGTCTCGGCACTGGTGCCAGCGTGGGGGATGATCTCCGCCAGCGGCATCTTGTCCACCGGGCTGAAGTAGTGCAGCCCCACGACTCGCTCTGGGTGCGCCGCCTCTGCCGCAATCTGGTTGATGGGCAAGGAAGAGGTGTTGGAGGCAAACACTGTGTGCTCACCGCACTCACGCTCCACGTCCTTCACCATCTGGTGTTTGAGATTGAGATCTTCAAACACCGCCTCCACCACCATGTCCACCCGGTGGAAACCGGAGTAGTCGAGGGTACCGGTCAACAGGCTCATCTGCTTTTCCAGCTCGCTGCGCAGGATATGACGGCGCTTGAGCTTCTTGGCCAGAATGTCATAGCTGTAGCGCATGGCATTGCCGATCCCGGCGCTTGCCACATCCTTGATCCGCACCGGCACGCCCGCCTTGGTAGCGGTGACGAACGCGATGCCGCCCCCCATCAGACCACCGCCCAGCACGGCGGCATGGCCCACCTTGCGCGGCTCGGCTCCCTGATAGGTGACCTCTTTCTTCATCTCCGTGGTGGCAAAGAAGATGGAACGCAGGGCGGCAGACTCGGCAGTCATCACCAGCTCGCCAAAGTGGCGGGATTCAGCGGCCAGACCGGCCTTCATCCCCTCCTCCACGCCGATGCGTACCACGTCCAGGATCCGCTCCGGCGCCGGATAGTTGCCGCGGGTCTTGGCTTTCACCCCCTTGCTGGCCTGATCGAACAGCACCTTGCGACCCAGCTTGTTGGTCTCCAGCACCTTGCCCTGCAGATCCCGTTTCAACTGATGGCGCGGTTTGCCCTTCTTGGCCAGCTTGATGGCAGCATCCAGCAAGATTGACGGCGGCACCACATCGTCCACCAGCCCCAATTTCTTGGCTTGTTTGGCCCGCACCTGCTTGCCGGTCAGCATCAGATCCAGCGCCTTGGCCACCCCGATAAGGCGCGGCAGACGCTGGGTACCGCCAGAGCCCGGCAGCAGACCGAGCTGCACTTCCGGCAATCCCAGCACGGTTTTACCGTGCTCGGTCACCACCCGACCATGGCAGGCCAGCGCCAGCTCCAACCCGCCACCGAGGCAGGGGCCATGAATGGCGGCGATCACCGGAATGGTCAGCCCCTCGATCTCGGCAAAGATCTCCTGCCCTTCTCGTGACAGGGTCTCGGCATCCTTGGCACTGGTGCAGGCGGCCAGCATGGTAATGTCAGCGCCGGCGATGAAGGAGTCCTTCTTGCCGGAGGTGATCACCAGCCCGATCAAATCCTTGTTGCGTTTTACCTCGTCCAGTACGGAGCGGATCTCCTCGACAAAGGCGGCTTTCAGGGTATTCATGCTCTCGCCCGGCACATCCATGGTGAGGATGCCGATGCCATCTTTGCGAACATCCAGGGAAAAAGTCTTAGCGCTCATCATTCAACCTCCAACACCATAGCCACGCCCAATCCACCCGCCGCACAGGCGGTGTTGAGCCCCAATCCCCCACCGCGACGACGCAGCTCGTGCAGGGTCTGGGTGATCATCCGCGCACCGGTCGCGGCAAAGGGGTGGCCATAGGCCAGCGAACCGCCGAGGACGTTGAACTTCTCCATGTCCACCTCGCCGATGGCCTGATCGCGGCCCAGCTTGTCACGGGCAAACTCGTGGCTGGCAAACATCTTGAGGTTGGCCAGAGTCTGGGCGGCAAAGGCTTCGTGCATGTCGATCAGAGTCAAATCGCTGAGCGTGATGCCGGCTCTGTCCAGCGCCAGCGGCGTGGCGTAGGAGGGCCCCATCAGCATGTCTTGCCACACATCGATGGCCGAGAAAGCGAAGCTGCGGATATAGCCCAGCGGTTTGAGGCCCAGCTCTTTCGCCCGCCCTTCGCGCATCAGCAGCACGGCGGCAGCGCCATCGGTCAGCGGCGTGGCGTTGGCAGCCGTCACTGTGCCATGAACCCGATCAAACACCGGCTTGAGCTTGGCGTAGCTCGCGAGATCCGAGCTTTCACGGATATTGTTGTCCCGCTCCAGCGGCGACTTGTAGGGCGGTACATGGGCGGTAAACACCTCGCCACTGAGCTTGCCATCGGCCCAAGCCTGCGCGGCCAGAGTGTGGGAGCGATGAGCTAACGCATCTTGCGCCTCGCGGCTGATCTGGTGACTCTTGGCCATCTGCTCGGCGGTCTGTCCCATGGAGAGGCCAGTAGAGTATTCCGCCACGGCAGGCGGCACCGGCAGCAGATCCTTGACCCGCAGCTGACGTAGAATATTGAAGCGCTGCTGCAGATTGCGCGCCTTGTTGAGATCCACCAGGGCACGGGCCAGCTTCTTGCTCACTCCGATAGGGAGCACGGAGGAGGAGTCCGCACCGCCAGCGATGGCGATATCCACAGTGCCCGCCATGATGGATTCGGTGACGTTGGCCACCGCCTGAAAACTGGTGGCGCAGGCGCGGGAGACGCTATAGGCATCGGTATTGACGCTCATGCCGGTGCCAAGCACGATTTCACGGGCAATGTTGGGGGCTTCCGGCATCTGAACCACCTGACCAAACACCAGCTGGTCGATAAGCTTGGGATCGAGATTGGTACGGGCGAGCATCTCGCTCACCACCAGTTTGCCGAGATCGACTGCAGGCACGCCATGAAAGGCGGTGGCCTGCTTGGCAAAGGGGGTACGCAGCCCCGCCACGACGGCAATCCGTTCGCCCTGGCGAGTCGTCAGTTTCAATGGCTGTTTCATCCTGGCTCCTTGGTTTAAAAGGCAGAGGTCTGACCTCATTGCACCACATCTTAACAATCCAATCACAAGTTTCATACAGCTGATTGAAACTAAATTAAGCACGGCAAGGCCCCTTTGCTCGCCCTTGGGGAGCAACTGGAGTATAAAAAGATCAACTTCCATAAAAACAACGGGTTTATCGCATGGCAGCGGCCGAGTTCAGAGCACTTAGGGACTATCTTGGCAGTCAGATCCTGGGGCAGGAGGAGCTAATAGAAGGGCTCCTGATTGCCCTGTTATGTGAAGGACATGTGTTAATCGAAGGGGCCCCCGGCCTTGCTAAAACCCGCGCCGTCAAGGCGCTCGCTGGCGCCGTCGAAGGGCGCTTTGCCCGTATCCAGTTTACCCCCGACCTGCTTCCTGCCGATCTCACCGGCAGCGAGGTGTTTCACCCGCAGGATGCCAGTTTTGTTTTCCAGCCAGGCCCCCTCTTCAACCATCTGGTGCTGGCAGACGAGATCAACCGGGCGCCAGCCAAGGTACAATCAGCGCTGCTGGAAGCCATGGCCGAACACCAGATCACCGTGGGCAAAAAGAGCTGGCGGCTGCCACCTCTCTTTATGGTCGCCGCCACCCAGAACCCCATCGAGCAGGAGGGAACCTATCCCCTGCCGGAGGCGCAGCTCGACCGCTTTCTGCTCAAGTTGATGGTGGATTACCCAAGCCCCACCATGGAGCTCGCCATCTTGCAGCTCAACGCCAGCGGCGAACAGCTTGGCGCGGCACCAGTGACCCTGAGTCAGACCAGCTTGCAGCGTGCCCGCAGCGAAGTGCTGGCGGTAACCATGCAAAGCCGACTGGAGCACTATCTGGTGGAGCTGGTCTGCGCCACTCGCCCGGGCAGCGGCCTTTGCCCTGCCCTTGAGCCATTGATTGCCGTAGGGGCCAGCCCTCGGGCTACGCTGGGGCTGGCTCGCTCCGCCCGCGCCCGAGCCTGGCTTGCCGGACGAGATTATGTGCTACCGGAAGATATCCAGCTGCAAGCCTATCCGGTGCTGCGCCACCGCCTTATTCCCAGCTATCAGGCACTGGCCGACAATCTGGATAACGATATCCTGATCGCTCAACTGCTGGATCAGGTGCCATGCCCCTAGAACCCGGTCTGCATCCCGATATCGCCCTGTCGCTGCCACGGCTGCTCAATATCCGGCTATGGGCCAAGGCCAGGAAGCCACCTCACGCAGGCAGAAGCAGCAGCGAACGCGGCAAACCGGGCCGCTCTCCCGGACTCACGTTTCGGGAGCTGCGCGCCTATCAGGCTGGTGACGAGGTACGCCATATCGACTGGCGAGTGACCGCACGCCTCGGTCGTCCCTATACCCGCCTCTATAGCGAGGAGCTGGATCAGGCGCACTGGCTGCTGCTCGATCTCTCTCCCGCCATGTATTTCGGCTCCACACTGCAGCTCAAGGCGCGACTGGGGTGCGAGCTGGCTGCAGCCCTGATCTGGCAAGGGGAGAAGCTGCACAACACCCTGATTTGCCACGGGCTTATCCCAAATCACCAGAGCCAGCGCGGCAGCGTGCTGCCCCTGCTCGAATCCCTCTGCCATCACTATCAGCAAGGGCTGGCCCGCCGGGCGCTTTCTCACTCGCTGGGCGACACCTTGTCCGGCGTGAAGCTGCCTCACGGTGCCAAGCTGACGATCATCACCGATCACAGATCCTGCGAGTCGGCGCTCTGTCAGCAATTGCAACTGCTCTCCCGCCGCCACGATATTCACTATTGGCAGATCCGTGACCCCCTCGAGGCAGCCCTTCCCCCTGACGGCCAGCTGCCAGTGGCTATCGATCGGCCAGGGCAGCACTATCAGGGCTGGCTGGATGGGAGCCATGCCGGTTTCTCCCAGCGCTACCGGCATGCCGCCGAGCAGCAGCTGGCCCACGGCAAGCAGTTGCTGTTGCCATTGGTGCAGCGCCTCTATCTGCTCGATAACAGCCAGACGCTGCAACAGCAGTGGCAGGAGGGGCTATGTCATCAGGGATGATCTCGCCCGCCGAACTCGACAGCGCCAGTCCAGCCTCCGACGCCATCACTCCGCCGCTGGCCGCCCTGATGCGCGACATCCACCCGGGACCTGATCTGATTGAACAGAGTCTTGATCCCAGAGTGCAGGCGCTACTGTGGCTATTGATCACAGCGTTATTGCTGCTGCTGATCGTCTTGATTGCCCGGAGAGTGATACGTTACCGCCGCTGGTGTCATCAGCTGGAGGGAGATCCGGCGCTGCTGGTGGCACGCATACAGGAGGCCCTGCGTCATGAAGCACTGCAACGCTGGCCCGAGGCGCGCCAATTGCAGGGAGAGGCGTGGCTCGCCTTCGTCGATCGTCACGGCGGCAGCAATTTTAGCCAGTTTTCGTCTCACTGGAGCAGTTGGCTCTATGGCAGCCAGAACCCGACTCGCGAGCAGAGCGAACAACTGCGGCAACATTATCGCCGCTGGGGTCAGACCCTCTTCTTGCAACGCTCTCCCCGCTCGGGGCGTAAAACCGCACGGAGGCATTCATGATCCTGGCCTGGCCCTGGTTTGCGCTGGCGCTGGTACTGCCCTTGCTGGTGCGCTTCGGCTTGCCGCCCCTGCGCCGCGGCTATCTGGCTCACCCCGGGTTTGCGCTGCTGCGTCCTCAGGCCGGATTACCGCTCTGGCGCGCCATGCTGCTCTGGTGCGCCCTTATCCTCGCCCTCTGCCGCCCCCAGTGGTGGGGAGAACCGGTTATTCAATATGAAGGGAGTCGGGATCTGCTGCTGGCGGTGGATCTGTCAGACAGCATGCGCACCCCTGATATGCTCGATAACGGCGAGCAACAAGCACGGCTAACGGCGGTGCGCCAGCAGATCAAGACGCTGATCGCCAAACGGGCCGGAGACAGGGTGGGCCTCATTGTCTTTGCCGATCACGCCTACCTGCTCTCTCCCCTCACTCAGGAGATCCCGGCGCTGTTGACCTTGAGCGACGAGCTCGATTTTGATCTTGTCGGCCGAACCACCGCCCTTGGCGAAGCCATCCAGCTGGCACGTCAGCATGGAGATCCGGGTCGCCCCACCGCCCTGCTGCTGGTCACTGATGGCCGCAATACCGCAGGCAATGCCGACCCGCTGCAGGAGGCAAAACTCGCCGCAGCGCAGGGAATACGGATCTACACGCTGGGGGTCGGGGCCGATCCCGATACCTTTATTCAACCCTACGATGAGGCGGGCAGTGGTCAGGCCGATCCCAGCAGCGAACTGGACGAGCCGCTCCTGAAAGAGCTGGCACAGACAGGCCAAGGGCGTTACTTTCGGGCACGCACCCAGAGCGATCTCGATGCCATCAACGTGACCATCAATGCCCTTGAACCTGCCCCCATGCCGATTGCCCAGTACCAGCCGGTGATCGAGCTCTACCCCTGGCCGTTGGCACTGCTTTGTGGCTTGTTGCTTCTGCCGTCAGGGCACGGCAGGCTGGAGTTTCGCATGGTGCGTAGCTGGCTGACACGAGGCGCACGCAGATGGAGTTGATCTTGCTCCGCCCCCTGTGGCTGATCGCACTCATCCCCTGGCTCTGGCAAGGGTGGCGCCGTCGTCGCAAGCCCACGCTGCTCGCACCTGCGATGCAGGCTTATCTGCTGCCAGCATCCCACCCTCAACGCCCCTGGCTTTGGTTGGCGACACTGCCCGTCATTTTGGCTCTGAGCGGACCGGCACTGCGCGGCGAGCTGCAACAGCAGCCTGCAGCGCCGCTCGATATCTGGCTGCTGGACTTGTCACGCTCGATGACCGCCACCGACCTCAAACCGGATCGGGCGACCCGGGTCAGGTGGCAGTTGCAGCAACTGCTGAGCCGTGCTCAGGGCGAGCGCATCGCGCTGATCCTCTACGCAGGCGATGCCTACCTCGCCATGCCGCCCACCCGGGATCATCAAGCCCTTTCGCTGCTGCTGCCCGACTTGCGCCCCGATATCATGCCGCTGCAGGGCAGCAACCCGGCACGGGCGGTGGAACTTGCCATGAAGCAGCTGGCCCCTGGAGAACAAGCGCGTCTGCTGCTGATCACCGACGACCTCACCCGGAATCAGATGACCCAAATCGCCGCCCTGTGGCCCTGCCAGCAACGCCTTCTTTGCCGCGACACCCAGTCGGCACGCCTCGATATTCTGCTTGCCAGCAGTGGTCAACCGGCCCCCATGCCCGCCATTCCGGCCAATGAGTTGGGGTTTGCCGCCCGCATGCCCGCGCAGTTGCCCGCCCCCGATAGTCAGGCCATTGCCGCACTGGCCAATCGCCTCGGCGGTGAGCTGCAGTGGCTTGGCAGCAACACACCCCGCTTTGCTTCCCTCCCCACCACGACCTCGGCCCTCACCCCGGCACCACTGGATCTTGGCCCCTGGCTGCTGATCCCCTTGTTACCACTGGCCTTGCTGGCCAGAGTCGGCGCCCGGTTGATGATGGCGCTGATGGTGGGTGCTCAGCTGCTTGCGCCACAAGACCTGCAAGCGGCAGAGAGGGGAGACCTGCAAGCGATGCAGGCTTATCAAGAGGGGGATTTTCAGCGGGCAGCCCGCACCTTCAACGATCCAGTCTGGCGCGGCAACGCCTGGTATCGAGCTGGTGCCTACCGGCAAGCCATCTCAGCCTATCAGGAAGCGGCGAGTGCCACCGCCCACTACAACCGCGGCAATGCCCTGCTGCAGCTGGGGGAGTTTGCCGCGGCCAAGGAGGCCTATCTGGCGGCCCTGGCACTGGAACCCGGCCATGAAGATGCGCTCTATAACCTCTCTCTGTTACAGGGCACAGCGGCGGCCGCTCCCGATACCAGTAACAGCAAGCAGCCCGAACCATCGGCAGCTCAGCAGGCGACGGCAATGCCCTTGCCCTCCTCTCCCCCGGTGTTGCTACTGGAGCAGCGACTGCGTAAAGAGGCGCTGCGCCGGGATCTTATCAAGGTGGAGGAGCCCTGGTGACGCGGGCAGGATGGGGGTTGTTGCTCGCACTGGCGAGTCCACTTTGCTGGGCCTTACCCCCCCGGGCAGAGCTGCTGCCGGGGGCTGACCCCAGCGATTGGCTGCTGATCATCGAAGCGGATGGCGAGCGCCAGAGCAACGAGCTGGAGATCTCCCCCCTACTGCGCCAATTTGCAGTGGGCAGAGTGACCATGAGCCGGGTCACGACCCCGGTACAACAACTGACTCGCTGGCAGATCCCGCTGCACCAGAGCAATTCAACCGCAAATACCGAGGTGGTGATTGCCCCGCTCAAGCTGGGAAATGAGTTCACCCCCTCGCTCACCCTGCCATTGAGAGAGGTGAAAACAGCGGCACTACCGCAACCCGCAGCCCCCTCGCCCCTCGAGATGCAGGCCAGCCTTGATCATCAGGGCCCGCTCTATCCCGGCCAGCCGGTGATCTACCGGCTGACACTGTGGCTGCCCACCAGTATGCAAAACCCGGCGCTGAGCGAACTCAGCTCTGCTAGCTTCACCATCCGTCGCCTCGGTAGCGACGAGTGGATCGCCCCCGCTCAGGCTGGTCTACCAGGCCGGCTCACCCGCAGCTGGCTCGTTCAGGCAAAAGCGCCTGGGCTATGGCTCCTCGACTCACCCCGCTTGCAGGGGCAGCTCACGCAGCAGGGGAGCAAGCCGCAAAAACTCTCGGCCCGCGCGGCACCGCTCGAGGTGAGGGTTGACAAGGCCCCCGCCACGCCGGTGGCCACCCGGCTGACCCTGAGTCAACGGCTTGAACCGGCCTCCAAGGGGGAAGTGGGTGAACCGCTGATCCGGATCCTCACCCTGACCATGGAAAATGGTGACAGCGGCCAGATCCAGCTTGCCCCCCTGATGGCCCATCAACTGCCAAGCGGCATACAGGCACATCCCGATGGCGAGCAACAGCAGGAGCGTTACCGAGATGGCAAGCTGCTGTTTGAGCGACAGTGGCGCCAGACTCTGGTCGCGGAGCAGAGCGGCGACTACCAGCTGCCCCCCATTGATCTGCCCTGGTTTAATACCCAAAGTGGCCGGATTGAGCAGGCCAGCCTGCCCGCCATCACGCTGACGTTTCAGGCAACGACAAATCGGCAACCTGATCAGCAGACATCGCAGGTGGCACTGCGAGAGAGCCTTTGGTGGGTCGTGCTGGCCATAACGCTGCGTACGCTATGGCGCAACGGGCCCCGCTGGCGCGCCTTCTATCAACTGCAACGAGCCCTTGCCCGACACCAGCCGGATGCCAGTCGCAAGACGCTGATCCGGTGGGCGACCTTGCGCTGGCAGGTCTCCTATTATCAATTAGGCCAGTTGCCTGACGCTGGGCATAATCGGCTCGGCAACGCGCTAGCCGCACTCGAGCGAGCCTGTTTTTCACGACCCTCTTCTGGCCCCCCCATCGAGTGGCGCGCTCTGGCGCGTACCCTCAGGGCAGATGAAGCTGCCGGTATTGCGCACCTGATTTACCTGCTGGCGCACGGGAGTTACCGCTTCCGCCGCCACGCCCCCTGACAAGGATTGCTCTATGGCACTGCTGTTTTTTAGAAAAAAACGTGCTCAGCAGCATATTGGTGGAAATGATCCGGCCATTTCGCCGGTCTCTGATCCCATGGCTGACAAACAAACCAAATTTGAAGCACTGGTTCATGCGCTGCACGGCGATCTATACCGGTATGCCTACTGGCTGACCCGGGATCCCAACGTAGCGGAAGATCTGGTGCAAGAGACCTTTCTGCGAGCATGGAAGGCTATCGACACCCTGCAGGATGACAAGGCAGCCAAAGGGTGGCTGATCACCATCCTCAGACGGGAAAACGCCCGCCGCTTTGAACGCAAACAGCTGGAACTGATTGATCTCGACGATCACCCTCAACCCCAGCACGATGCGCTGCACAGCGAACAGGAGATGGAGAACGAGTGGTTGCACCGTCACATCGCCCGGTTGCCCGAGGAGTATCAGGAGCCACTGCTGCTGCAAGTCGTGGGAGGATTCAGTGGTGAGGAGATTGCCGAGATGCTCGGCCTCAACAAGAACACCGTTATGACCCGACTGTTTCGCGCCCGCAACCAGATCAAGGAGGCGATGGAGCAGAAGAACCAAGCAAGAGGACACGGACATGGATGAACTCGAATTTCGCCGCAACGCCATGATCCAGCCCAACGATCAACAACCGGACTTTCTCAAAACTGCTGAAGCAAGCCAGGCCAATCGGAACTACCTCGACGAGATGAAGCAGTTCGACAGAAGCCTCAAGCGCACCATGCAGGTAGAGGTTCCCGCCGGACTGGCCGAGCGGATCCTGCTCAGGCAAGCCATGCTGCAAGACAGTGACGCGCCAGATGATATGCCGCCATCCCGCCCCCTTGGCACGGCACCGGTCAAGATCCGGACATCGACATCCTGGCGCCAGATCGCCCTGGCTGCATCGGTCGCCTTCCTGCTGGGAATGAGCACCCGCTGGATCACGCTGCCAGAAACGGCTCCTGCGGCCCTCTCCCTCGCACAGGTGGCGATGGCTCATGTCTATGGTGAAGAACCCTTTATTGAAGGTGTCGATGAGCAGGTCAATCTGCATAGCATCAATGCCAAGATGGAGAAGTATGGCGCCACCTTAAGCGGGATGGATGGGCTTAAGGTGACCTATGTCAATCACTGCTCGTTTTATCAGGGACCGGCCTTGCACATGGTGATCCAGGGAAAGATGGGGCCAGTCACTCTCTTTTTAGTGCCCAAACATGTGCCATTAACCCTGCAACAGGACACCTTTGATGATGGCACCCTCAAAGGGGAGATAGTCCAGCTCAAAGGCGCCAATATGGTACTGATTGGCGAGATGAAAGAGCCACTTGCCCCTGTTGCCAACGCCCTGCAGTCACGTCTGCAGTGGGACATTTAACATCGCTGGTTAACAACCTCAGAGCCATCCTCAATAGCAGGCGGCGGTCACGAGACGCTGCCTGTTCCCTCCCTGTTTACTCCCCTTTGTCACTCATTTGCCTCAAGATTTCGAAAAATTGACAAAATTATTTTTGTGACGGAGATCGGCAATCCAGGTCAATATTCCGCCTTTAGACCCTGAAAATGATGAATTAAACAGCAAGTTAAAACAAATGATTAACACATCGATCACTTTTATGTATTCTGCTGTCACTGGTCTGATTTCTTACCTCCTACCAGATCCATAGAATCACGCCAGAATTGATTGGGAAGAAGCTGAAATAAAAACGGATTTTGTCGAGGTTTGCATTGAACGTGCAGCCAATATCGGCAAAAAAATCTGCCTACAAGAGAGAACACCATGACGACAACTATTTTCAAGAAGAGCCTGATTGCCGCCACCATCGCGCTGGCCACCGGTCAAGTCCATGCCGCGGCATTCCAGTTGAACGAGCACTCGGCCTCCGGTCTGGGTCGCGCCTATGCCGGTGAAGCGGCTATCGCCGACAACGCCTCCGTGCTGGCCCGTAACCCGGCTGCCATGACCACCTTCGACAAGATGGCGGTTTCTGTCTCCGGCACCTACATCAAGCCGGATGTCGATGTGAATGGCAGCGTTGCTACGCCTCTGGGTACAGTTCCTGCCAGCGAATCAGGTATTGCTCCGTCAGCATTCGTTCCTGCCGCTTATTTTATTCAGCCGCTGAATGACCAGTGGGCTTGGGGTATCGGCCTCTTCTCAAATTACGGGCTATCTACCGAGTACTCCAAAACCTTCCCGGCTGGTGCCGGTGCCGGTGATACTGAACTGATGACTCTCAATATCAACCCGAACATCGCCTATCGCATCAATGAGCACTTCAGTGTGGGTGCCGGTATCAACGCCGTTTACGGTGCTGCCGAACTCAACCGCTATGCTGGTCTGCTGGGTCCGCTGAACCCACCGAGCCAGGGTGGCCCGCTGGCAACAGATACTCGCTTGGCTCACCTGAAAGGCGATACCTGGGGCTTTGGCTGGAACGTTGGCACTCTGTACGAAGTCAATGAGAACCATCGCTTTGCTCTGACCTACCGTTCACAGGTCGATATGAGCTTTGATGGTGACTTCCAGGGGCTCACTTCAGGGAACCGCACTGTTGATGGCAATCTGAAACTGGATCTCCCTGCTCAGGCCGAGTTTGCCGGTTATCACCGTTTGAATCAGCAATTCGCCGTTCACTACTCTGTCAACTGGACTGACTGGAGTGCCTTCCAGGAGCTGAAAGCAACCAGCGGCCAATGCGCTGGCGGCGTATGTCTGCAAAAGGATGAGAAGTTTAAAGACTCTACTCGTTACTCAATCGGCGGTACCTGGTATATCAACCCGGCTTGGGAAGCGCGTATTGGCTTTGCTTATGACAACAGCCCAATCGAGCCCGAATACCGCAGCCTGAGCATCCCGGATTCTGACCGTGTCTGGTATAGCGCTGGCGCGACCTACCATATCAATACTGATATGAGCATTGACTTTGGTATGGCCTATCTGGACGGTAAAGAGGTTGATGTCAACGAAGGTCTGCGTAACCACTCAGACCCTCTGCGTTGGAAAGGCTCCTCCCACGGCAATGCCTTCCTGGCCTCTGCCCAGTTCAATATGAAGTTCTGATTAGAACGCCACCGAAAAGAGCGCCGACAGGCGCTCTTTTTTTATCCGAAAAAACAGTTTCAGCGCACAGCTGTAGCACACACGTGTTTATTTTTCTTTTTCAATCAAGCTATTAGACTACATCATCCCAGCATTAAATCTTGTTTTCTCCGGATAACCACCATGAGCGTTGCCTTACTGGTCATACCATATAAAATCCTGCCTCCATCCATATGACCTATTGAAACCTCGGGTAACAGCAAGGATTTTCCCATGCATTCCATCATCAAACCGTCCGCCATCGCCCTGCTGGTGATCGCGGGTCAAACCCATGCCGCCGGGTTCCAGCTGGCTGAACAATCCGCCACGGGCCTGGGACGCGCTTTTGCCGGTGAAGCCGCCATTGCGGATAACGCCAGCGTACTCTCCCGCAATGCCGCAGCCATGACCCGTTTCGATCAGATGGCGCTGTCTGGCGGAGCTATCTATGTCAGCCCTGACGTCAATATCGAAGGCCACACACGTTTGCCGACGCAAGCCGGCATCGTCACCTCCGATGCGAGTGCACACGATATCGCGGCCTCGGCCTGGGTGCCCAACGCCTATCTCATCATCCCGCTGAATGAGCAGTGGCGCCTCGGCTTCTCGGCCACCTCTTACTATGGTCTTGGCATCAAGATGCCGGATAACTACAGTGCCGGCCACTTTGGCAATGTTTCCGATATCAAGACCATGGATTTGGGAACCTCTCTTGCCTATCGCATCAATGAGATGTGGTCAATTGGCGCAGGGATCTCTGCTATTCAGGGCGAGGGCGAAGTCGGTGGCACCTTCCCCTCTCGCAATCTGATAGCAAAACATCTGCAAGGGGATGGCTGGGCATGGGGCTGGAATGTCGGCACCTTGCTGGAGTTGTCGGAGCAAACCCGGATTGGGCTCTCATACCGCCACGATGTCAATTTGACACTCTCGGGTGATGCCATTCTTGGCCTGCCCAACGGCAAGGAGCTAAAAGACACAGGTTCTCTGGATCTTCCGCTACCCGCAACGGCAGAGCTTGCTGCATTTCACCAGCTGACCGAAAAACTGGCGATCCATGGCAGCCTGAACTGGACCAACTGGAGCAAATTTGTCCAGCTGGAAGCCGATCTGGATACACTGCCCAACATGCATATCAAGGATGAACACTGGGAAGATAGCTGGCGCTATGCGATCGGGATGACCTATCAACTGACTCCCCAGTGGCAGCTGCGCTCGGGAGTTGCTTACGATGCGAGCCCGGTACCAGCGGATCGCCGTACTATCTCCATTCCTGATGCCGACCGGATCTGGTACAGCCTGGGGATGGGTTATCAGTTCACCCCCAACCTGACCATGGATCTGGGGTTAACCCTGATCGATGGCAAGAAGGTTGATGTTACTGAAAAAATGGAGTTGCAACCGGGCAACCCGCAGAGCACCTCCACCTTCCAGGGCACCTCCGAGGGAGATGCCTGGCTGGCTGGCGCCCAAATGAGTTATCTCTTCTAAGTTCCCTCCCTGCAGAAAAACACTATGCCAATTATTGCCTTACCGAACAGGGTCAAAACTGGCATAGTGTTCTGCAACACCATAAAATCAACCCAGTACCCATACTGGAGCAAGGCATGTATTCCTACGTAGCCAGACAGCCGATCCTCGACAGAGACCTCAATACCCATGCCTATGAGCTGCTCTTTCGCGATAGCCTGAATAATGTCTTCCCGAGCATCTCCTCACAACAAGCCACCTCCCGGTTGGTGGTCGAGCAGTTTCTGCAACAGAATATCGATCAGCTGTTGGGTGGCCGCCCCTGCTTTATCAATTTTCCCCACTCACTGTTACTGGAAGGACTGGCCGAGTGCCTGCCACCCGAAAAGGTGGTGATCGAAATTCTGGAGGATGCCCCTCCGGATGATGCCCTGCTGGAAAAGGTGAAGCAGTTGCACAAACTGGGCTATCAGCTGGCACTCGATGACTTCACCATGTCGCCGGATTGGGAGCGCTTCCTCCCGTTTATCCACATCATCAAGTTTGATCTGCGTGACACGCCCCTGTTGCAGATCAGGGTGTTCATCAAGCGCCATCAGGCGCTGGGACTCACCTATCTGGCAGAAAAAGTTGAGGACAAGGCTGAGTTCGAACGAGCCAAAAAGCTGGGGATCCAGCTGTTTCAGGGCTTTTTCTTCAGCCGCCCCGAGATGGTCAAACAAGCCACTATGGAGCCCGCCCAGGTCGTGGTCATGCAGTTGCTCAATGTGGTCAACGAGACAGAACCCGATATCAACAAGATCGAGCAACTGCTCAGCCAGGATATCTCTCTGTCACTCAAGTTGCTGCGCTATGTCAATCATCTCAAAGGCCATGCCAACCCCATCTCCTCGTTTCGCCAGGCTGCGATATACTTGGGCAATACCCAGCTAAAGCGTTTTGTTTCACTGGTGGCTGCGACCAGTGCAGGCAAGGGGAAAAGTGCCGAGCTCTACCAGATGTCGATGATCCGTGCCCGTTTCTGCGAGTTGCTGGCGCATACCCATGCGCCGACCCTGCAGGCTCAGCAAGCGTTTATCACCGGTCTCTTTTCGCTACTGGATGTGCTTATGGAGCAGCCGATGGACAAGCTGCTGGGGACTATCCCCCTGATCGAGGATATCCGGCTGGCGCTGCTCGAGCGCAAAGGCACTCTCGGTTTCTATCTCGCATTTTGTGAAGACTACGAGAATGCCAACTGGCCCAAAGTCACGGCCCGAACAGCCCGCCTGGGGTTGAATGAAGATAAGGTAAGCCACCTTTATCTCGCGGCAACGACCTGGGTGAACGAGCAACTGCAAGCGATGGATACCGGCGATTAAGGGATCTCTACCGCAATAGCGGTCGCCTCTCCGCCACCGATACAAAGAGACGCAATGCCTCGTCTCCCTCTCCGCAACCTCAATGCCGAGATCAGCGTCACCAGAATACGTGCTCCACTCGCGCCAAGCGGGTGACCCAATGCGCAGGCGCCACCATGAACATTCACCTTGTGATGGGGGATCCCGCACCCGCTCATGGCCAGCATGGTGACCATGGCAAAGGCTTCGTTGACTTCGAACAGGTCAACCTCATCCACTGACCAGTCGAGACGAGCCAGCAGTCTGGATATTGCGCCAACGGGAGCGGAAGTGAACTCGGCCGGCAATGCCGCATGGCTCTGATAACCGACGATCCGCGCCAGTACAGGTACCTGCCAAGCTTGCGCAGTGGCACCATCCATCAATATCAGCGCCGCCGCGCCGTCCGAGATGGAGCTCGAATTGGCCGCCGTAATGGTGCCATCTTTACCAAATGCAGGCTTCAGGGTCGGGATCTTCTCCGGCCTCCCTTTGCCCGGTTGTTCGTCTTCGGCCAGCAACAAGCGATCACCGCGATAGACACTTGCCAGCTCGGATGCAAACGCGCCGGCTTGCTGCGCAGCGCGGGCACGCTGCAACGACGCAAGGGCAAACTCATCCATGGCAATGCGGGTCAAACTGGCATGATCGGCGCTGCGCTGGGCGTGTATTCCCATCAACTGGCCATCATAGGCATCCTGCAATCCGTCGAGGAAAAGGTGATCAAACAGCTGTTGATGGCCCATCCGAAAACCATTGCGGGCATTATCCAGCAGATAGGGGGCCCTGCTCATGCTCTCCATCCCCCCAGCCACCACAACCTTGTTATCGCCCAGACGAAGGGAATCTGCCGCCAGCATCACCGCCTTCATGCCGGAGCCACACACCTTGTTGACCGTGGTAGCAGGCACACTCTCTGGCAATCCCGCTTTTAACATCGCCTGCCTTGCCGGCGCTTGTCCCACACCTGCCGAGAGCACATTGCCCATAAACACTTCATCGATCTGCTCGGGAACAAGCCCGCCCTGTACCAACGCAGCGGCAATGGCACAGGCCCCCAGCTCCGGGGCCGCCACCTCTGCCAGTGCCCCTTGAAACGCCCCCATTGGCGTACGTTTTGCCGCCACAATTGCAATATCCATTTGCCCGCCTCTTTTAGTTACCTGGTCATAACATAGGTTTTCTATGCCATGGGAACAAGAGTTGCAGTGCAGTTTACGTTTAGGTAAGGTGCCAGCAGGATTTAGCTCGCCAAGAAGTTTATATGAACAAAAACAAGGATGAAGCCCGGAGCTACAGCATCAGTGAACTGGCTCGGGAATTTGATATTACGACGCGTAGCATCCGTTTCTATGAGGATCAAGGGTTACTCAATCCCGCCAGAGAAGGGCAGACCCGCATCTACAGCAAGCAGGATCGGGTTCGTCTCAAGTTGACCCTGCGTGGTAAGCGGCTCGGTTTCAGTCTGGCCGAGATCCGGGAGTTGTTTGATCTTTATGATGCCGACAAGAGCAGCCGCACCCAGCTGCAAACCATGCTCGGGCTGGTTACCGAAAAGCGGGAGACGCTGCAGCAGCAGATGGAAGATATCAGGATGGTGCTGCTGGAGCTGGATGCCGCGGAGCGGCGCTGTCAACAGGCATTGCAGCAACTGGGTCGTTAAAGAAGGGGGCCGTGAGATCCCCTTCTCATGCTTCAGATAACAAAAAGCCACTCCTGAGAGTGGCTTTTCTGCTACCTGACGGTTCGTGATTAAACGCGAACGAAGTCCAGGTGAACCAGCTTGTAACGTACCGGGTGACGCTGGATAGCTTTCACTTTCACGTTAACTTCTTCGCCGTTGATAACCAGAGTCAGTACGGACTCATAGAATTCCGGCTTTTCTTGGGCCAGGATGAATTTCTTGTGGTCAACAGTGATGGACTGGGCTTCTTTGCCTGCACCGTAAACGATGGCAGGAACTTGGTCAGCTTGACGCAGGCGGCGGCTCGCACCTTTCCCCAGGTCAGAACGGACTTCAGCTTGGAATACGAAAGACATAGTATGTATCTCTTTTAAAGGAATGTATGGTGCAAACTGCGACCGGTCAGCACCTCGCAAAACGAGCGCGAATACTACCATGGGCCAATAGCGGATACAAGGCTCATCCCGCGCTTTAACGCCCCTGCTCAAGACGAGCAAATTGCTGTTGCCGCTGGGCCGGACTCAACGCATCAAACTGCGCAAGCGTCTCGGCGCGAGGACAGTAGAGCCCCTCCCCGGTTTTGACCCGGATACTGTTACCGAGGCCCGCCCTGTTTTCTGCGGCCAAGGCCAGCAGATAGCTGTAAGTATCTGCCCCCACCCTGCTGGATAGCTGATTGGCGATGCGCCACAGCGTCTCACCCGCCGCGACCCGATGGCACACTGAGCGCCCCTCGCCAACCGCCGGCGCAGAGAGTGTCAGTGTGGTGCTATCAGATGACACGCTGGCCGCCAGCAGACCATCACTGCGACTCCCCCTCTCGCCAACTGCGGCACCAAGCAACGCCAGCAATGGCTCTGCTTCGTAGCGGGGGGCGACCGCCAACTGAACCGGCATGGCACGAGGAACGTTGAACTCGGCGATAAAGGGCGCTATGAGTTGCGATGGCTCAAAAGGTGAAACACTGCCATGCTGCACGGTTGCAGCGACCTGGCCGGGGGCGACCCCGTAAGCCATCTCGTCGATGCGCCGCAATCTTGCCAGATAGGTTTTGGAGAGCTGCGCCTCCCCCTCGAACAGATCGAAAGGGGGGACCAGCCGAGCGGGAAAGAGGATCTGCCAGCGACCATGCTTCTGCTTTTGGGCCAGCGGCGGAAACTGATTGCCACGCCAGGCCACAAACATCGCTGGTGGCGTGCGCGCCAGCGGGTAATATTCCGGGTTCAACTGCACCCAGGTTTGTTCCGCAATGGGTTGATAACCGCTGATCACCACCTGCGCCACACTCAACCAGACCCCCAGCATCCTTGCCTCCCTGACTTGCGGTTTGAAGGGGCTACCTGACCGGCAACCCCTTCTTATCACGCGCTATCATGCTGTTAAAACAGTTAGATAGCAGCTTAGCACTGAGCGATGGCGTTAAGCACCCGTTTATCGGAGACCGGATAAGGGGTGCCCAGATTCTGGGCGAAGAACGACACCCGCAGCTCCTCGATCATCCAGCGGATATTGGCCACCTCGGTGGGCACCAGCTGGGATTTGGGGATCTTGGCCAGCAGCGCCTTGTACTCCGACTCCACACTGTGCACCTTGAGCATGTAGACCCGATCCCGGTTGGAATCGATGGCCAGCTTCTCCAGACGTCGCTCGATGGCCCGCAGGTAACGCAGCAAGTCAGGCAGCCGCTGCCAGCCGGTCTCGGTGACAAAGCCCTTGTGAATAAGGTTGCCGAGCTGCTGCTGGATATCTGACATGGCAAAGGCGGTGTCGAGCTGCATCTTGCCCTTGAGCCGCTTCTTGATCTCATGGGAGAGCGTCAGCACGGCTTCCACCTGCTTGGCCACCTCCACCACCGCATCGTTGAGCTCGGCGCGAACATACTCCTTGAGCGCCTCGAAACCGGCCTCATCCCAGGCCAACCCGCCATGTTGCTCGATCAGCTTGTCGCAGCCGCAGGCGATGCAGTCGTCAATCAGTTCCGCCACCTTACCAAAGGGGTTGAAATAGAGCCCCAGCTTGGCCTTGTTGGGCAGTTTCTCCTGCAGGTACTTGATGGGAGATGGCACGTTGAGCAGCACCAGCCGACGCTGACCGGCCCACATCAGCTGCTGCTGCACCACCGGGCTCTCCACCAGCTGGATGGCGACCGAATCCTTCTCGTCTACCAACGCCGGATAGGCCTTCACCTCGAACCCGCCCCGCTTCTGGCTGTACTCTTGCGGCAGCTCGCCAAAGCTCCACAGGGTAAGACCGGACTGCTCGATATCATCGTCCGCCACTTGTGACAGAGTCTCCTGCACCTTGCCGCGCAGCGACTCTTTTAAGGCCTCCAGATCTTTGCCTTCCGCCACCTTCTTGTGTTTATCGTCCACCACCCGGAAGGTGAGTTTCAGGTGATCGGGCACCGCAGCCCAGTCCCAGGATTCACGGGGCACGGTCACACCAGTCATTCGGCGCAGCTGGCGCTCCATCTCGTCCAAGAGCGGCCCCTGCTCGGGGTTGATGCTGGCGAGCAGCGCATCGGCGTAGTTCGGCGCTGGCACGAAGTTCTTGCGCATCGGCTTGGGCATCGACTTGATGAGAGCCACCAACAGCTCGTGACGCAGCCCGGGGATCAACCACTCGAATCCCTTCACCTCCACCTGATTCAGGAGCGGCAGCGGAATATGCAGGGTCACGCCATCCGCCGCCTCCCCCGGCTCGAACTGATAGGTCAACTTGAGCTTGAGGCGCCCCTGCTGCCAGAAGTTGGGGTAGTCGAGATCGCTGATGTGGGCCGCATCCCCCTTCATCAGCATCTCTTTCTCGAAGTTGAGCAGTTCGGGATCCCGCTTTTGCGCCTCTTTCCACCACTTGTCGAAGTGGCGGGAGGAGATCACCTCCTCCGGCAAACGAGCATCGTAGAAGCGGAACAAGTCCTCGTCATCCACCAGGATGTCGCGCCGACGGGATTTGTGCTCCAGCGCCTCCACCTCGGCCAAGAGCTTGCGGTTATCGCTGAAGAAACGGTGACGGGTCTCGAAATCTCCCTCCACCAGCGCGCGGCGGATAAACAGCTCGCGACACAGCGCCGGATCGATGCGGCTGAAGTTGATGGTGCGCTCATTGACCAGAGTCAGACCATAGAGGGTCACCTTCTCCTTGGCCATCACGGCGCCATTTTTCTTCGACCAGTGGGGGTCGCTGTGGTGCAACTTGATGAGATGGCCCGCCAGCGGCTCCACCCACTCGGGCTCAATCTTGGCGTTGATACGGGCGTAGAGGCGCGAGGTTTCCACCAATTCTGCGGCCATCACCCACTTGGGCGGCTTCTTGAACAGACCCGAGGCCGGGAAGAGGTGGAAACGGCCATTGCGAGCACCGAGGAACTCGGGCTTTTCCAAATCCTTGTTGCCGATATGACTCAAAAGGCCGGTCAACAGCGCGCAATGCACCGTCTTGAAATCTGCCGGTTCATGGTTGGCTTTAAAACCAAGCTCTTTCACCGTCTGACGCAGCTGGAAATGGATATCCTGCCATTCGCGCACCCGCAGGTAGGAGAGAAACTCCTTCTGGCACATGCGGCGGAACGGATTGCTGCCAAGGGTATCCTGCTGCTCTTTCAGGTAATTCCACAGATTGACGAAGGCAAGGAAGTCGGAATCCTTGTCCTCAAAGCGTCTGTGCTGCTCGTCGGCGGCCTGCTTCTTCTCCATGGGCCGCTCGCGGGGATCCTGAATGCTGAGGGCCGCGGTGATCACCATCACCTCGCTCAGGCAGCCGGTCTGCGCCGCGCTGATCACCATCTTCGCCAAACGCGGATCAAGGGGGATGCGCGAGAGCTGGCGACCGGTCTCGGTCAGCTGTAACTTGGCTTCGCGCTCGCCGGTGGCGGGCAGCTCGCGCACCGCCTCCAGCTCTTTCAAGAGAGTCAGGCCATCCTTGATATGGCGGGACTCCGGTGGCTCGACGAAGGGGAACGCCTCCATATTGCCAAGGCCGAGCGCCAGCATCTGCAGGATGACCGATGCTAGGTTGGTGCGCAGGATCTCGGGGTCGGTAAAAGCGGGACGGCCGTTGAAATCCTCCTCGGAGTAGAGGCGGATACAGATACCGTCCGCCACCCGGCCGCAACGACCTTTACGCTGGTTGGCACTGGCCTGGGAGACCGGCTCGATGGGCAGGCGCTGCACCTTGGTGCGCCAGGAGTAGCGGCTGATGCGGGCGGTGCCCGGATCGATGACGTAACGAATGCCAGGCACCGTCAGCGAGGTCTCCGCAACGTTGGTGGCGAGCACGATGCGCCGTCCGGCATGTTGCTGGAACACCTTGTTCTGCTCGGCGTTGGAGAGGCGGGCGTAGAGCGGCAGCACCTCGGTATCCCGCAGGTTGAGCTTGCGCAGGGCATCGGCGGTATCGCGGATCTCCCGCTCGCCGTTCATGAAGATAAGGATGTCTCCTAAACCTTCTCTAGCCAGCTCTTCCACCGCATCGAAAATCCCCTGCAGCTCATCGCGCTCTTCCAGCCCTTCACTTTTATCACTGGTGAGCGGGCGGTAGCGCACCTCTACCGGATAGGTGCGGCCAGAGACCTCTATCACCGGCGCCTTGTTGAAATGGCGGGAGAAGCGTTGCGGGTCGATAGTGGCCGAGGTGATGATCACCTTGAGATCCGGGCGCTTGGGCAGCAGTTGCTTGAGATAGCCCAGGATGAAGTCGATATTGAGGCTGCGCTCGTGGGCCTCATCGATGATGATGGTGTCGTACTGGGTGAGCATCCGGTCGTTCTGGATCTCCGCCAGCAGGATACCGTCGGTCATCAGCTTGATATGGGTCTGCTCGCTAACCTGATCGGTAAAGCGCACCTTGTAACCCACGTAGTGACCGAGTTCGGACTCCATCTCCTCGGCAATACGGGCCGCCACAGTGCGGGCCGCCAGACGACGCGGCTGGGTGTGGCCGATGAAGCCCTTCACCCCGCGCCCCAGCGCCAGACAGATCTTGGGGATCTGGGTGGTTTTGCCCGAGCCGGTTTCGCCGGCGATGATCACCACTTGATGCTCTTCAATGGCTTTGGCGATCTCCACCTGCTTCTGACTGACCGGCAAGTTGTCCGGATAGGTGACCTTGGGTACGCCCGCCAAACGGGACTGGTAACGCGCCTGCGCCGCATCCAGATCGGCGGCAATGGTCTCGAGTACCGCAGCCTGTTTGCCCTCGGGCAACTTCTTGGCACCGTGCAGACGGCTGGAGAGACGGCGGGCGTCGAGGTTCATGCAGGCAGAGAGACGGCGGCGCAGCGCCTCGATAGAGAGAGACAAGGTACGAATTCCTTAAAAGAGTGCCCGACAAGGGGGCCATATCGATAGCTGGGGGAGATCCTAAAGAGCACAGACAGCAGGTGCAAGCCTTAACATGAGACACTGGAGAGGCAAATTAGCCTCCATACCAGGCTACGGATGGGTGAACGCACCATCTCCCAAAACAATGAAGCAGGCCATTGGCCTGCTTCTGTTGCATGTTGCATCCGGTCAGCCCTTAGCCGTGATTGTGTACAAAACAGGTGGTCAACTGGGCATGGATAGCCTGCATCACATTATGGCGATTGATTACCCCGAGCAGCCTGCCCTCCTCCACCACCGGATAGATCTTGGGTTTCTGTCCCATCATCATCTCCGCCAGGGTGAGGATGCTGGTATCTGGCTCAACAGTCAGTACCTCCTTGCGCATCACATCCTTGACCTGAGCGACCTGCTCACAGTGATAAGCTTCCTTGAGCATCACTGCAATGCAATCCTGCTCGGAGATCCAGCCGATCAAGTGTCCCTGCCCATCCACCACTGGCCCTCCCAACTGATGACTGTTCAAAAATTTCTCGACCGCAGCCTGCACCATCATGTCTGCAGTGAAGGTTATAGGTCTGCTCTGCATATAATCCCTGGCTTTTAGCGATTCCATATCAATTCCCCTATCCATAGTCCAATCAGGCTGGCGTCTTGCGCGTCAGTACCGGCACCACGCACGGCTTGCTCCAAGCATAGCTGGCTCACTGCCGGATGGGTCAGCCTCTCCTCCCCCATCAACCGATTGCATATCTGTTTTCATTGGCCGGCATGGCCGCAGCCATCATCTGTGGCAGATAATCCGCCAACGTCGCCACCACGACAGGATCTACCCGACCCTGAGCCGCCAGTTGATGCATAAAAGCCAGAGCATCACGAGCAGGCAGCCCACGTCGATAAGGTCTGTCCTGCACCATGGCCTGGAAAATATCGGCCACCCGCAGGATGCGCGCTTCGAGCGCCATGGCGGATGCCGGCAGATGGAACGGATAGCCCTCCCCGTCAGGCTCCTCATGGTGATAGGCCGCCCAGCAGGCTATCTCCTCAAACCCTTCGATATGACGCAGGATCTGGTAGGTTTCGAAACTGTGGGTATTGATGATTGCCCGCTCCTCCGGCGTCAAGCCGGCAGGTTTGTCCAATATTTCATCAGGAACCCTCAACTTGCCGAGATCATGCAACAGCCCTGCAATTTCGAGCATGTCACAATGGACACTACTAACCCCCAGCCGCTCGGCCAGGGCACGCGAAAGACGGCTCACTCCGAGGGAGTGCGTCATAGTGAATGGACTTTTGGCATCAACGATACCCGAGAAGATCCTGGCCAACGCTTTTAGCTCACCATTATCGGTGATGCAGGACTCCCGCTGCCTCAGCATCTCGTGCATGTAATCATTGATGGCTCGCGCCTCCAGTTGCAACCAGAACGCCTCCGAGCGGGAGGCTTGGAGAAAACCATCCAACAGATCGGTGGCAAAGAATTCGTCACGGCAATCCTGCAGGCGAGCACGGATCTCGTGTGTATGCATTAACAATGAGCCATCGCCATAGAATGGGGCAGCCAGCGCATCGCAACGATCCACCAGAAAGATAAGGTTGGCCTGACGAGCAACCTGGGGGTCCACATCGGCCATCTCGCGCAAGAGATGCCAGTGGGTATGATGATAACGGATAGGCAGTGCCAACGGGGCCAGCAAGCGGAAATCCTTGAGCAGCTGATATCCTACCTCGCAGTGACGCTGGGAGGACTCCCAATCGAACTCACTAACCAGATGGTGATGGGTGATGGTCGAGGAGACACCAATATCGTGCAGCACGCCGAGCTCAAACAACAAACAACATTCAGCTGTATCCAGCCCCAATACCCGACCACACTCGGCCGCCATGATCCCGACCCGTTTACCATGGGCCACATCGCCAATTCCTACCAGATCCAGTGACGCAGACAAGGCATAAACGACCTGTCTGAGATCCACCTGAAGCGAGCACGAACCGGCTTCCTGCGCTCTGTTCATGATCCCTGTCCCATGCTGTTTTGTGATGATGCAAGGGTGTCGTTTTACTCCTTGCTACTGATAAATCTAGTCATTAATCCCATGGTTTACCTCATCACGGTTTTGCAAAAAGCAGTGCAAAGAGGCTTATAGAGCCCTTGTATCCCTACTACCGCTCAACCGGGCCTCTTTCACGCGAACAAGACCTGCTGCTCGATGGGATTGCCGGGATACACCCAACCGGCGTAGAAGGATAAAAGCGGTCATCGCACAGCATGTGCGAGCAGTCGCGACACCATAAGGTTCCGCACACTGGTGTTAAACAAAGCTCGTTATTGCAGCTAAATGCAGTCGCGCGGTGCTTCGGATGGCTGAAGAGGTTTCAGATATGAAAAGCAGGCGAGAGGTTATGCTGTCTTCATCAATCTGGTTTTCTGTCTTGGTGACCAGCGAGAACAAATAGAGATCGTGCATGTTGATATCACATCTTTGAGCTGTACAACCAGGCATTAATTTTCTGCAGTTATCCATAGATAAAAACAATAATATTCCACGCTCCACAAACCGAAAAATATAATTCCTGATTGGCAAGATAGTTAAAATAAGGCTTGACAGCGTATTCATACCTGAACTTTATCATGCTTCAGTATTTTTCGTGAAATGGCGTTGGGCTACTGTAGCTTGCCACGACTATTTCATACTAACAGTAACCCTTACAGCAATGGCCTCACCAATATAATTAATAACCAGCACCGACAATAAATATCAATAATCAAACAGCAAACTCATTTACTTTCAGTTGTTTTTCTAATCTAAATCCCGATTTGGCTGGATTGAATATATAACCAGACCCAGAGACATTTGTCAGGCATGAGCAATCTTCATCTGCTTTCCTCAAGAACTTTCTAATATTTGACAATGAAACCGAAACGGTATTGTCGCAGACAATACGATTAGTCCATACACTATGTAAAATTTCATCTTTTGAGATCAATCGCCCTACGTTATTTATCAAATAAATCAATACATCCCTGTCTTTTTTACCCAGCCTAGACTGTACCAACAATCCCCCCAATGCTTTGTATTCGACAATACCATTTTGAAGATCAAAGGTAACTCCCTTATCTCTATTTACCATTTTTATATACATATCATTTCACCTCGACCAATACAGATTCACATATGCCTGATAACTAAGCAGCAATAATCCTATGTTTTAATCAAAATGTAGTGATGCTAAAATAATAAATTTATAAAAATAAAAAATCCTTTCTTTTCAATTAGTTACACCAACACCATCTCATCTGTCATAGTAATTTCATTGTTCATTCATCACTCCGAATGCTCAGTAACAGGCAACCTTTTCAAAGGCCATCTCCTGTATTATTCAATACTCAAAACCATGAAATAACGACTTAATTAATCTTATATCACTGATATATAAAAAGAGTTCATGAGTATCCTCACATGACATAAAGAATACAATGCTGGTTAAATATAATGCTGATTCGACGCAAATTTACATGAAAAGATATGATTTAATAGGGAGTTAATTTAGATCTATCTATTATCCGATAGCTATGTAGCTATTTGCCAGATCATCGCAGAGAGTTGTCACCAGCTTTGATAACTGTATTTTTACGTTACCGCCTCTGATTATCTCAGGAACCGACATTAGATATGTCTACCAGTCACTTGATAGCTTTATTTACCATAACGTATCAAGCCAGATTTAAACTAGACATGATTTAATATTTATTGTCAAGCTGGCATATATTTAACAGCATTATCAACAACCACTAACAAGTTAATATAACACCAAGAAATTTACCACAACAATAAATATTCAGATGACAATCAAAGCAACTTCTCACATCCTGCTTATTTTTCTTTATAAACATCTCCATCTGTTGTAAAACTACGCAACAAATAAACGGTTAAGATTTGTGTCAAGGTTTATAGTGAGACACCTCACTTAAAATTTTTATAATTAATGGATTAGATAAACTAATTAATACTGAAACTATGATGAGCGATGTCTCACTATTGAGAACGAATAATATACAGGGTGCTTGAATAAGAGTATTGCAACTATAGTAATGTTACTTATAGAATCACTAAAAGTAAGGCTATCGTAGATAGAGGTCTAAGGATTAGCTTTCACTGGATGAGAGCCTTGTTTATAACGTAAAATTTAATCATTGGTGGTTTTGCATGCTGGACTACAACCCCGTCTCAGGTGACGTCACATGGAACTCAGAAGTGATTGCTCGATTAAGCAAAAGCGAGACACTGATTTTTACCGCTTTACTAAAAAAATTAAATCAGTTTTCCAGTAAAGAGGAACTGATTGAAGAAGGGTGGCCTAACAAGTTCGTCTCTCCCAATTCATTGGCAGTTGCTATAAAAAACATCAGAAAAGTACTACAAGAAACTGACGGGGCTTTTAAGATAGAAACCGTTCACCGGAGAGGTTATATACTTCATGGCGCAGCAGACAAGATCCAATCTAGCATGATTGCTCTGCAACCTCCTTGTGACTCGTCAAAAAATAAAAATGAGATAAATACAGAGAATAAAACAACCGAATCAAGTTCAGATGAAGTAGATGAGGCCATTATTGATATGGCCAAAATTAACGCAAAGATCATAGCGCAAGAAAATCATGCCAGTTATTTTAAAAAAATATTTGTCAAAACACTATTCTCGCTGTATTGCGTAGCGATCCTGTCATTAGGTATCATATATTTCTTTTCTTCAGGTGAACTTTACTGCTATCAGTTAAGTGAAAAAACAAAGATATGTGGCGTTTTTGAGCTAAATAAAAGCAAGCAAAAGTCAATATCTGACAATATACAAAAGAAATCTGGTCTTTATCTTTATGGATATGACAACAATGATCAAGACATTAAAGTTCATAGCGTTGACTAGTTTCATAGTCCTCCATACTTATATTATTATTCCGGTTATCAATGGTATGGGGTGCAATTATAACTCAGAGGCAAATGATGTAAAGATGAAATATATAAGCACATGTCGATTCGGCATTGTAGAAACAATCGCATGGAACAAGATTAGTGGAGAGAAAAAACTTTTTAAAGGAATCTTGGCAAAAAAGAAAGACGATTTGTTTTTTTTTGTAGTTTATTCAAAAGAACTATCCAAACCTATTTTCGATTTTGATGATGGTCTAAATGTAAGGTTTACCGATGCTCATATATACTCGGCGAAGCAAATTCATGCGGGGCAATACGATTGGGTTCTTCTAAGAAACCCATCGTATCGTGTTTACAAGGTAAATATGGCTGGCAAGTTGGGATTTTGGTAATGCTATTCTTGCTAGCCAATGATATTAAGTAGCATAGCTTTTAATTTTATATCGATTGACGCCTTCTTTATCGGCTTAGAGCCAATCTTTTATGTAGCTTAACATGGCCTCTTCTTTCATTGGTTTTGAGAAATAGTACCCTTGCACATATTTTACCCCCAAGTTTTTCAACACCCAAAGCTCGTCTTCTTCTTCAACACCCTCAGCGATAACGTACATACCCGCTTCGTTCGCATAAGTTAATATGGAGTTCAAAAGGCGCTGCATGGATAGTGAGTTATTAATGCCAGACACTAGATTCCTATCAATCTTGATTGCATCAAAAGCCCCCATACTTAGTGTAGAAAAAAAGGCATAGCCAGTACCAAAGTCATCAAGGTAAACTTCTACTCCGAGTTCTTTTATTTGGCCAACCGCATTAATGAACACTGCCTGCTCAACGATTGGTACCGACTCAGTAACTTCTAAATTTAATGAACCTCGTGGCAATTTACATTCTATGATCACCTTTTCCATTAAGTTTCTAATTATCCCACAATTGAAGATGATCTGAGAGGGAGATATGTTGACTGTAACGGGATAACCTGACTTTAGAATAAAATTTACTGCGCATTGTACCATAAGTTCAAACAGTGCATTCATATGGCCATATTCTTCAGCCCACTGAATTATATCAACCGTGCTAAAATTAGGATGTCGCAGTAATGCTTCAAATGACTTTATTCTCCCCTGCTCAATATCGTGTAGCGGCTGGAATACCGCATAACATTCCCCCAACATTAACTCTATATTAAATGTTCTTTGCAAATAAAATGTCTCATGATTTTTTCGGTAGTCCATCTTTTCTTCAAAATACACTGGCGCACGATCATGGGAGCATTTGGCTGCATACATGGCCATATCCGCTTTATCAAGCAACTCTTCTACTGTAACTGCTTGATGAGGATAAGCGCTAACTCCAATAGAAATACCAATTGAAAATGTGCGCTCTCCTATTGCGATGGGCTGCGTTATTTTTTCGATTAGTTCCTGATAACGCTGCAGGGCTACACTTTTCTCACCAGGAATAACAAAAGCAAACTCATCACCACCAAGGCGTGCGACAGGGCTATTCATACCTAAGATTGATGACATTCTTGCTGAAGATATCTTTAATACAAGGTCACCTGCAGCGTGTCCCATAAAATCATTAATTTCTTTAAATTTATCAAGGTCTGCATATGCGACCAGAAACTCTTCATTGGTGTTACATTTTTCACTTAATACGCTCCTGAATCCCTCTCTGTTAAGCAAGCCAGTCAAAGGGTCTATTAGTTTACTTTTTCTAAGCTCATCTACCGTTTTCTGCAGCGCATGTATAATGTGTGTTTCTTTCTTCCGCATTATCAAGATAATGCTGGTACTAATGCATATACTGTAAAATAAAATAAAATCATAAAGAGATAAATCCAAAGCTACATTTACAGCAGCGCAAAAAGCTGAGACCAACGCCGCAATAACAATTCTCACATAGGGTCTGGATTTAATAAAAAGACAAATAAATGATGCCATCAAGATTAATGCAAACGTTTCCTTTGATAAGGTATGAAAAAACTCATTTACTATAAAAAAAACAATTGATGACAGTGACACCAATAAACAAAAGTTCATCATCTTCAGGTTTTTGTTGTCAGGAATGAATTGCTCTGACAAAAAAAGATATGATGTAAAAAAGGTAAATGCCATTAGGTTTGCGGAAAACAGCTGATATACCAATTTTTCTGAGGAACTAGGGAAAACCAGGACAGATACACTTGCAATAAGAGTACATAAGGCTCCACCAAAATGGAGCCATAAAAATGATAGCACTTCATTGTCTTTTGAAAGAAAAGATATTGATGATTGCCAAAAATTCAACACAAATAGAAAGCCAATGATAAATACAGTGTTATTGACAGCATACATTATCAATGATGACCAATAAGACCCCATTCCCATAGGATAATTTTGGCTACTAAAATAGAGTAAGTTGAACCCTATTACTGTCATGAAAATTGATATTAGTGATATTGTCTTATCTATGCAGCGACCAAATGCCCATAGAAAAAATACCAGATAAGCATTAGGTGCCCAGATAATGCTGTATTCAGAATGATGATGCCCATCATTTTTCAATGTATGGAATACATCTTGATAAATCATATTACAGAGTGTTAATGTACACAATGCAATAACAAGTGTAGTATTCTTGATGGCACTCATAACATGACCTTATAGGAGACATCATCCAGATTTTTTGCTAAATGAGCAGTTGAAATATAATCGCCCATCAATGCAAAAAATGGTGTCCGACAAGCTATATCCAGATCTGTCTGACTTTGCACTCTATCTAATATGAGTTGCATTGCCAGTTTTTCTTTAACATAGAAGCAGGTATCAATAAAGTGATTAACTTCCGCCAAATTAGACGGAGGCGGTCCTAATCTGACATATTTAAATAGTTCTTTAACCACCTGGAAATCTCTGGGTTCGTTATCTTTCCAGTTATACCCTCCCAGACAAACCATATGGCCACTATCGACTATTTTAAATAGTGACTTTTGCCACTCCTTATCATTTTTATGATATGGTAAATTCAAGTCAAGAATCAACTCTATCTTTTGAGAGCGCAGACTATCCATCAATGCTATTAGCTGGCTAGATATTTTTGATAATACTCGTGGTTCAGCCTTAAAAAATAACTGACATGGCCGACGTCCAGCTTGATGATATGCCTTGCAACACTCTTCAAGAAGTGACATTTGTACACAGGTGATCATCAAAAGCAAATCGTGATCACAGGAATGATAGAATGAAGCCGCCTCCATACTGAGTGGTCTAAAATAGAAACCAGCCATTCTTTTTTTAGGGTCTTTGCTATAAATATCCTGTACAAATAATCGAGTGTAGCTATTCCACCACTCAATATCATCCTCACCGATGTTCCAACTGTTATCCTGTTCCATTTCATCCCCAATCTGACCGGTCTATGATGTTTCAAATTTGGCAGATTGAGATTTTAAGTTGAGCCATCAAAAAGATGATGATTAATAAAATAATAAAAACCACTCACCAAGACAGATGATGGCAACATAACGCATTGATTTAATGCTATTTTATGGATAACCATACAAATGATTGAATCTCCAAGAATGATCTTTTTACAACGTGAAGTTTAATTCTTCAGGCTCTATTTTTTGAGCCACATATATTAAAACTCGGCAACCGTCCTCTGATAGCTTTCATATTTGTACTTCTGCATGGGGTTGGTTTTATAACCATTCCAAGCTCAACGAGCTGTAGTATATGGATATTACTCTTGTTGTTCAGTAGTGATGGCGTGAATAACCGACAGTGCAAAATTGAGGGGATAATGGTGATCACATCACCACTATCCCCGGTTAGTTCCATTCAATCGGTATCGTTCCGGGAAACAAGGCCTCCTCAACGACGTATGCACGCTACCTGGCTAGGCTGTGTGTCACCGAATCCACCAACGAGACCTGTGTGCATATAGACGGCGGCATGTGCACTAACAGCAAGAGGGTCGTACGTCTCACTCGTCCAATAGTCATCGAAAGAGCCACCACACTTGTTAGCCAGTGGCCATCCATGAACATGACACAAGGCATAATTCTCACCAGAAGAAGGAGATATCTCGACAAACAATGCCTGCAATTCAGCTACCGTCGGTAGACGGCGTCCGATGCTATTGCAGTAGTTGTCGGCATCCAGCCAATTCATGGTGGCCGGATCCGGCTTGAGGAATCTCGTTATCATCAATTCTGTAAAGCTGACCGTTGCCGCTTTTTGCACGGTATCGCTATTTTTCGCATATAGCGTCACCTCCACATCCTCAACCACGCTGTTGCGCAGTGACACGATCACCTCACCAACGTCATTGGTAGTGGTCGTCCATGGCGACTCGTTATCGAACGTGGCGGTGCCCTTGTCAGCACTGAACTGCACAGTGATCGGCACATTTGCCAGAACCGACCCAGCAAGGTCTTTGAATTTGGCCACTATTGTGTTCAAGGCCTTATTATTGGCGGGCTGATTATTGGTCCCCACGGCTAATGTATCTAGCACCGGAAAGAGTGCGAAGTTGGCATCACTGGTCATGCCCGTGTCACCAGAATTGGCTTCAGCCCTTGCCGTCACGGCGACCGTCTCAGCCCGGGTGTTGATGAGGGTCACTGTTGCCAGACCATTACTGTCGGTCACACTTGTCGCTGCGCCCAAGGTTGCCGTGGTGCTGCCATGCGACCATACCACGCTAGCGCCCTGCATGGGGTTCCCCTCGATATCATGCACAGTCGCAGTCAGCAGGTCAGCGCTGACGTTATCCGCAGGCTGATTGTCAGTGGTGGTCACCAGCTGGGCCACTCTCGCGGTGGCAGGGTTGGCGGCCAGAGTCACCTGCAGTGATGGAGGAAGAGTGGTCAAGGGAGCGCCATCCAGCTGTGGCGTCAGGGTGACAACGCCAGACTTGGTCCCCGTCAGGATGTACTCATAGATGCCATTGCCCCGGTCGTTTTCCATCAGGGAGATAACATCTGTATCCACACCGCTATAACCTAGCTCCACCCGATCACTGATGCCGATTACCGGTGTTTGATTGTCGTCTTTGAGGGTCAGCGTCAAAACTGCGTTATCAACCCCATCCGCCACTATGGTGGACTTGTCGACACTGAATGTGGATTTGGCGGGGTCTGGCCGCCCCTGCACCACCGCAGAGAGCGAACTGCTTGTCTCGACTCCCTCGGACGGATCGGTCACCGCCGGATTGGTGGCCGGGATGACCGCAAAGCGAAGCTGTTTGCCACGCTCGGCATCGGTCAACAGATAGCGATCACCTCTGGCGAGTTCGATGTCACTATTATTCAGCCAGCGCAATACACTGCCCTGTTCCTCGTCGGTATCTAGGTCATTAAAGGTATATGTTCCCAGCAGGGTATCCCCCACCAAGGGCGCCGCCGGGCCAGTCAGTGTCACGCCAGATGCCACTGGCGCACGCCCCTGCACCGACAGGGTGTGGGCACTTTCAGCCATTGCTCCTGTCGTTTGCCACAGCACCATACACAGTGCCAGATATGACAAATAACGAGATATCACCTTCATTCAAACACTCTCCGGTTTACGACAGCACCATCACCTGCTGTAACTAGCCAGCCTCGCCATTTTTACAGGCCAAGCTGATTAAAATGGTGGGCGCCCGCGGGCGCCCTGTATTACCGATTGATGTGCCCACCTCACCTTCCCTGGCAAGGCAGGACAACCCGTTATCCATCCGATAACCATCAACCTCTTGCTGCGGGCGATGGTCCGGATATCATGCCCATCCAGCCGGGGCTGGTGATGGCTTTACTTCTTGGTGACATCAACCCGTAGCTTGCGCTTCTGATCATCCTTGCTTGGGGTGTAGGTTTCACTGACAGCCCCAGGAATGTTGATGTAGTTGCCACCTGCACCATCCTCAATTTGCCATGTGTAGTTGTAATCACTCGCCACCCCAACCCCACCGGCACTGGTAGTGACCTTGGCCCTGAGTTCGGTCGAGACAATCGGATTGCCAGCAAGCGCAGCGTCAGTGGCCGCAATGACGATCTCGACGGCATCCACCTCATTGGGATCAACCACATCAACAGAACCATCGCCATCAGGAGAACCCCCCGCCGCCGCAACTTCATTCCCCTGATAAGGGTCTGTCGTGGTTGCATCGGTTTGCGGAATAACTCCTGCTGTGATTTGGGTACCAAGATCTGCCAAAGTCAGGGTATAACTATCATCGGTTACCCCCATATCAATGCCATCGCGATACCACTTGTACTCACTCGGTGCTTGAGCATCCATATCCGGATCATCAAAACCTTGTTCTTCAATTTTGAGGCTGTCACCTACATCCACTCGACCGTTGTTGTTGACATCGACATAGTTGAATGACACTCCAGTCAACATTGGGGGTCGCCCCTTCACAGTATCGGTTGGAGCCGATGTCAGCGCGCTGGCGCCACTGGCTACCCCCCACATTACCATTGCGATCGATACCGCGATTTTTTGCTTTCTCATCACTTGCTCTCTTCCTTTTGGCTACAAAAAATGACTTACATGGCGTCGATAAACGCCACTCCGGATGCTCACAGCGCCGCAACAATGACGCGCACCCGTTTCTTCTGATCCTCTCGCACGGGTAAATAGGTCACACTGGTCGCCCCAGCGATATCCACAAAACGTCCAGTACCGACCTCCTCCTCGATCTGCCACTGCCAGGTCAGTCCTGTGCGGCACGCGCTCGAGCCGCAGTCAGGCACGGCCGTCAGTACAGACCCCACCTCAGGAAAGCCGTTAACTAGCCCGGTAATCGTCACTCCCATCAAGCTCGCGAGGTAATTCACACTGCTAGCCGGCCCCGTGTTGCCGCTCTTGTCGGTAGCCGTGGCAGTAATGGTGCCACTCCCCTGCACCGTCGGGGCTTCCAGGCTGTAGTTGCCATCCACGTCCGCGGTCGTGGTGCTGGTCGTGCCATCCGGCCAGGTAATGGTCACCGTGCTGTCCGGTTCAGCCTTGCCACTGACCTCCGGCTTGTTGTCGCTATTGCGATCCGTCGCAACCAAGGTCGGAGCCCCAGGTGCCGTTGAGTCGGTGTAGTTCACGCTGGTAGCCGGCCCCGTGTTGCCGCGCTTGTCTGTAGCCGTGGCGGTGATGGTGCCACTCCCCTGCGCCGTCGGGGCTTCCAGGCTGTAGTTGCCATCCTCATCTGCAGTCGTGGTGCTGGTCGTGCCATCCGGCCAGGTAATGGTCACCGTGCTGCCCGGTTCCGCTTTACCAGTGGCCTCTGGCTTGTCGTCACCATTGCTGTCGGTCACTGTCAACGTCGGGGCCCCCGGCACAGTTGCATCATCAATAAACTCAAACTCCATGCTGTCACGCGCCACATGCCCACTCGGGAAGGTGACCTCTACATCCAGGCGATACCGAGTGCCGGGGTTGGGTTGCCCAGGCGCAACCAGCTCACGCCCCGTCAGTACCTGTGCAGGCCCCTGAAATGTCAGGCGATAGCGGTACTGGTAACCATCGCGGTCCGCTTCTACATCCCCCTCAATACTCTCAATCGGGATCCCATTTCGCGCTTTGGCAGGCTTCTGACGGGGATCAACCACCCCCCAGTCAACGTGGTAGTGAGCACCGGGGCGAAGTTGAACAAAGTGTTCTGCCAACTGAATAGCGGGTTGCAGCCCAGAGTCTTCCGAGACGACAACAACCCCTTCCGCGATGGCTTCATGGCCATCAATGTCGGTGACGATGGCAACGATCGGATATTGATTGGATTGGCCAATGCGATAGATGGGCAAGACCGGAAGTGTAAGGGAACGTTTGTCCTGCCCAACCGTATCGACAGGGCCAAGTCCACTGAGCCCCAGGATCTCGCCAAACCACTGGATGGAGGCTATCTGGCGGGAATGCTGAATGTTGAGCGTCAAGGTCAGGGCTTGCCCCTCTCCCGCAGAATACTGGTCGTTGAGAGAGGCCTTGAGGAGTACCTTGTCGCGATACTCGAGCACCATGTCATTGTTACGCTCAACCAGATCGTGGCGCATACCTGCCAGCGACTTGTCGACACGGGACGGATTCAGCATGTCCGAGAGCGTGGCCCCCAGCTTCCACTCCAGCCCCAGCGTAAAACGGGTGTCATGTTGCCTGCCGCTCGCTTCAACTTGCTCGACATCCATCTTGAGTAACGGGAAGGGGTTATAGTGCAGACCGGCAGTGATGGCATGCGGATCGCGCTCAAGCTGATCTGCGCCCAGCAAGTCAACCCGCTCCCCCAAATACTGCTCGGCAGTGAGCGATGCGCTCCATTGCGGATAGGCCGGCAGATAGGCCTCAAGACGCACATCCATACCGCGTGCTGCGCGCTCTTCCATACCCTCAAACCGTGGGGAGTCACGCCAACTGCTCAGTGGTGTATAAAAGTTGGCACCCAACTTGAGATAGTCACGCCACGCCTCAGCCCCGACTCCCGCACGCCAGTGCCGGTTGGTCAGGTCATAATCAGCAAACAGGTTGTAGCCCAGCATCCAGCGGTCTAGGAAATGACGCTGGCCCACCCCCAGGTTGGCAATGGTGCGCGCCTGCCCATTTCGGCGTAGACCAAACTGGGTAAACAGCAGGGTCTGCTGCTCTTCCGCAAGCGGCAACAAGAGATCCGCCTCGGCAGTGACCATATTGAAATCGTCATCCAGTGTCACCCGGGTTCTGGCTGTGCCCATCGTCCCCAGCAAGGATGCTGCATAGGCATTGGCCTCCTCTTCAAAATGGGTGACCAGTTGCTGACGCCAATACTGCTTCTCTTGTTCTGACCCATGATGCGGTGCAGTCGCATCCTGTGTAACGCTCTGCGCGGAAGGTGGTAGATGCCGCAGACTTCGTTTAAACCCCTTAACCAATTCACTGTGGTTTTCCTGATCTGCCGGCATCTCTGACTCGGCAGGCGAAAACAGCTGCCCCAAGCGGGCAGCCTGCTCGGCAACCTTCTGCTCGACATCCACAGGGGTTGGCGCAGGCGCCGTCAAATGCAGTGGATTGGCGCCTGACAGCGCAGGTAAAACGGACGCACGCGGTAAATTGATAGTGTCACCTACCGGCAAATGAGGGACGTTTAGCGCCAGGTTGCCATTTAATGCCAACAGTTGGTGAGGTGTTGTGCCAAACTGGCGTGAGACAGAACCAAGCGTATATCCCTTTGCTATCTGATAGCGCATAAGTTCAGGTTGCTTGGCTGCGGGCATGGAGAGTTGCCCAGCCGCATAAGCCACAGGAAATAATGCCTGCTGTCCTAAAAAGAGATAAGTCCAGACGCTTTGATGGACTTTACTTGGTGTGAAACTCATAAATAGACCCTTGAGTATATCTTTAGCGGCAGGACTATATATGAGGGGCTGCATTTGAGATCTATATATTAAATTTTAAAGTCACAATAAATAAATAATAAATGTAATTAATTTAAATAACCCACCTTGGTATCAGCTTGATACATATAGCATTTCTCTTTATATCAGCCATAAATACAAACAAAACAGACCTCATTGAGCCCTATTGCATCAGGCATGCTCATTTAACTGGAATTCAGAAAATGTGACAAGCATCACAATTAAATCTATTTATAATACAGCTTGAGTTCAGGTTTGCTGCGATGTCAGTCCATGAGCACCCCTGTTCCCCTAATACATTTTAAAGTTCAAAAAACATCCACCAACAAAGAATCTTAATTTTTATCAGCATCCTACTTCACCTTGGTATATTTCTGTGTCACCACCGCTCGAACATTGATCCACTCTGGCAAACGTTTCCGATTAAACAGTACATCAGCTGTGATTTACTCGCGGAACAGAAACTTCATAAGCAAAGCACGAGTAATTTGCGTGCCTCCTATGAAAAGAGAGTGCATCGCCATAAATAGAAAAGAGGTCGACACCTCTTCATATTAAAATAATAAATTAATGTTATGCCAATTGGTTATTTTCTTTCTTCATTTACGACATCAGTGCTAAAAAAAACAGTACCACTCCTCCATAAAATTCAATTAAGGCTAAAAAAAAGCCATTTTTGTGAGTCAGGTAGCGCTATTGATTTTTTTTAGTCACACCAGTGGAATCGTTTACACTACTGTTGCGCCAACCACATTAATTAATCGGCATTTTATTGTTCTGTCTGCCGTCAGCATTAATTACTCCCCTCTTTCAGAGGCCAAAGGTAGAGAAATGGAAAAGATCTGCAAGATAAGTGGTCGACGCACGGAAATGCTCGTTAACCTGACGCAAGGAGCTGAAATTATCTATTGGGGCAACAAGTTAACATTGACGCCCCCGGAGCGCTGCCTATCCCTTGATCGGCCAGTGCCTTTTGGCCGACTGGATTGCGATGTCCCGTTAACTTTGTTTCCGGACTCCGGTTCGGGCGTCTTTAGCTCCCCTGCATTGGAAGGGCATAGAAATGGTCAGGATTGGTCTCCGGTCTTCACTATTCAGTCTGTCGAGCACGACGAACATTCCCTACGCCTTGTCAGTCATGATCCTGTCGCTCGCCTGTGTCTCTTGACTGAACTCACCATAGATCCTCTTTCTGACATTGTCGCCGTGCGCCATACCCTGAACAATGAAAGCGAGGAGCCCTTCACGGTAAACAGGCTCGCGACAACATTGCCATTACCCATGCGCGCCATTGAGTGTTTGTCATTCTACGGGCGTTGGGTTAATGAGTTCCAACAGCATCGACATATCCTGATGCACGGTGGATTCCAGCAAGAGAACCGCCGTGGTCGTACGTCTCACGAACACTACCCGGCGCTCATCATCGGCACCAAAGGATTTGATGAACAGCACGGAGAAGTATGGGGAGCTCATCTGGCCTGGAGCGGTAATCATCGAATGCGAGTTGATGTAAAGGCTGATGGTCGTCGTTTCTTGCAGGCCGAAGCACTCTACTACCCGGGGGAAATTTGCCTGCAAAAAGATGAACGCATCACGACCCCCTGGCTCTATGCAACCTATTGTGCTGATGGCCTGAATGGCATGAGCCATCAATTTCACCAGTTTGTGCGTGAGCACATCCTGACCTTTCCGCAGCGACGCAACTATCAGACATGCCGACCGGTACATCTCAACACATGGGAAGGTATCTACTTTGAGCATGATCCAGACTACATCATGTGTATGGCCACTGAGGCAGCCAAGATGGGTGTGGAGCGCTTCATCATTGATGATGGCTGGTTCAAGGGCCGCTGCAATGATAGGGCGGCACTGGGTGACTGGTACCTGGATAAGCAGAAATATCCTGATGGTTTGCAGCCGGTTATCGAACATGTCAAAGCCATGGGCATGGAATTTGGCATCTGGGTTGAACCAGAAATGATCAGCAAAGATTCTGATCTATATCGCCAACACCCCGACTGGCTGATGGAACTCGATGGCTATGAGCAACCAACAGGTCGCAACCAATATCTGATCGACCTGCAGAATCCTGATGCCTTTGCCTACTTGTTGGAACGTCTTGATGACCTGCTGAGCCGCTATGATATTGCCTATCTCAAGTGGGACATGAACCGTGAAACGGTCCAGCCTGCTCACCACGGACAAGCTTGCCAAACACGCCAGGTACAAAATGTCTATCGACTGATGGACGAGCTTAAAACAAGGCATCCACATATCGAGATTGAATCATGTGCTGCCGGTGGTGGCCGTATCGATTATGAGATCCTAAAGCGAGTGCAACGTTTCTGGCCATCTGATAACAATGACGCACTCAAACGTCAGGAGATCCAGAGCGGGTTTAGCTATTTTTTCCCGCCTGAAGTGATGGGCTCTCATATTGGCGCTCGACATTGCCATGCCACTCGCAGAGTATCCGACATCGACTTCCGCGGGATCACAGCCTTGTTTGGACATATGGGAATAGAGCTCGATCCGGTCAAAGAGTCGGACGAAGAGAAAGCTGGCTTTGCAAAATACATCGCATTGCATAAGCAGTATAGAAACCTGCTTCATAGCGGAATCACCTACCGTATTGAAAGCGACGATCAACAAGCTCAAAAAATCCATGCTGTCATAACTCCTGATGCCAAGCATGCATTAGTGATGGTTGCACAGCTAGATATGCCTACATATGCCCACAGCGGCACTTTACGGATACCGGGATTAATCGCGCAAACACAATATCGCGTCAACGTCATCGCGCATCCGAATAACTTTCATAATGGCCTGGTTAATAAGCAACCCGTCTGGAGCCTTGCTGGTATCGTATCAAGCGGCGAATGGCTGCGCCAAGTAGGTCTGGCAATGCCAATTCTTGATCCAACTACGGCCATCTTGATCGATATATCAGCGTTATAAATTGACAGTTTAATTATCTCGATTCACAAATAATCAGAGCGAAACGGCCATTGAATTATGGCCGTCCTCGATGTCATCGACATGATTAAAAACCGGCCAAGATAACCCTTTGGGTTTTCATTATATTTAGACTAAATCTTCATTATTTCACGTTATTGTATTAATCAAGAAAAATCACACATGACACTCACAATAAGGATGAAACTTTATGAGTATAAGCAATGTCGCCAAACTTTCCTATGGTATAGGAGCCCTTGGTAAAGATTTGGCATGTTCGATAATTTACATTTATTTAATGTATTACTATACCGATGTCGTTGGCCTTGAAGCTGCATTCGTAGGCACTTTATTTTTAGTCGCCAGAATTTGGGATACGTTCAACGACCCCATCATGGGTATGATTGTTGATAATACTCGCAGTCGCTATGGTAAGTTCAGACCATGGATCGTTATTGGTACCCTGATAAATTCAGTCGTGATGGTAGCTGTTTTCTTCACCCATGAGTTTGAAGGAACCGCACTATACATTTATACAGCTATCAGTTATATCCTCTGGGGAATGACATATACAATCATGGATATTCCCTACTGGTCGTTCATTCCCGCGCTAACCAGCAATAAGAAAGAGCGAGAGCAGATTGTGGTGATCCCTCGCCTGTTTGCAAGCTTTGCCTGGTTTGTTATGGGAGCCTTTGGCATGAAAGCTATCGATATTTTGGGTGATGGCGATAGTGGTGCCGGCTTCGCCAAGGTATCGATGATTATTGCGCTAATATTCATTTTGAGTGCTTTGCTGACCGTATGGAAAGTAAAAGAAGATAGCGCTATTGCGACCAAGGTGTCTGAGAAGATCAACTTTAAAGATGTAAAAGCGATTATCTTCCAAAATGATCAACTAAAGGCTTTGATAGGTATTGTGTTGTGCTTTAACTTGGCAATGCAGTTAGCCGGTAGTTTTGCTATCTACTACTTCACTTATGCGATGGGCGATAAAGATATGTTCGCCGTCTTCATGGGATTTGCGGGCTCTGCCGAGATCATCGGACTGGTGTTATTCCCACTGATCGTCAGCAAACTATCTCGCCCCATGATTTGGCGCCTTGCTTGTGTTTTCCCACTGATGAGTTATGTCATCTTGCTGCTTACCGGTCATTTTATGCCAGAGAATACACTACTGATCGGAATGGCAGGAGCCGCAATGAAGTTGGGCTCAGGCTTTGCCTTGGCGATGTCAACTCTTATGTTGGCAGATGTGGTTGATTACGGTGAATACAAGATGGGCATGCGCAGTGAAAGTGTCGTCTTCTCGGTGCAAACCATGCTGGTGAAAGCTGCCAGTGCATTTGCCGGCTTCCTGACTGGTATTGGGCTAACAATAGTTGGCTATGTCCCAAATACTTTGCAAAGCGAAGGCACTGTGCTGGGAATGCAGGTCTTGATGTTAGGCATTCCGAGTCTGCTAATTTTTCTGAGCTATCTGATTTATAAATCAAGTTATAAGCTCAATGGTAAATTTCACGATGAGATACTGGCCGCACTGGGTCGAGTTTGAATATAGAGAAAAACAAGTTGCAAGAAATAAGTGAGTTCGTCATTTAGGTTCTCACTGATAGTCGCATCATTTTCACATTAATAGCTCTAGGTTACCTGGTGAAATAGGTCGTGCCTTTTATTCTCTTAACGATGCAAAGAAAATCCATTTAATATTGACAAGTAAGGAAAATACATGAAACTAAAAAAATCAAACTGCTTCAGTCTGCTTTTATTAGCGATGCTGCCTTTGTCTTCTCAGGCTGCATTTGAAAATTTCACAACTATGGGATATGCCAAGTGGGGCAATATAAACACGAATAACGATGAACGTAATGGGGGTAAAGGAGAACTGGATGCTGTACTACGAGCCCAGGAGGGGTATGGCAACTATCGTCTTGGTAATGAGATGAACTGGTGGGAGTTGGGTTTCAAGGCTGACTTGCGGCGGCAAGAGGAGGCTTACTTCGATTTCACATATTATATTGGCAGTGGCGACAAGTGGAGCGATGTCGGTACATTACAGGTCTGGTCTTCTGCTCATAATATATTGCCAAGTTTGCCTGGCGCGGTAGTCTGGGCCGGGGAGCGCTTCTATCAGCGCCATGAAGTTCACATGATCGATGTCAAGTATTGGGATGTCTCTAACAAGGGCTTTGGTATTGAAAATATTGACGTTAGCGGCACCAAGCTTCATCTCGCCTATTTCACCCCGGAGAGCAGTTATAATGCCCTTGGTGAAAATGGGGCCTACCATGACGAGATCCGTTCGTTACACCACTTTGATGTTCGACTATCCGATATAAATATAAGCAGTGGTGCACATATAACGCTCGGTTTGAACTATGTATTCGCCCAGAATGATCATTTCGAACAGTTTGATAACAAAGGTTATCCAAATCAGGAGATCACGGATAGCGGTGCAATGCTGAGCATGCTATACCAGCAGAAGTGGGTTCTAGGTAGTAATACGTTCGCTATGCAGTATGGTATCGATGGATTGGCTGGCGGTTTGATGAGTGCCGAGGGTGCATCAGCAGTAAAATATGCGATTGGAGTCGACCATGATGGCAGTAGTTTCCGCGTTATAAACCATGGCGATCTCATTTTTAATGACAAGTGGAGTGCTCTTTATTCAATAGCTTATCAAAGCCTGGAGCTTGATAATGAGTACGGCAGTGACTGGTTCAGTGCTGGTATGCGTCCGCAATATAGTTGGAATGACTTTACAGCAACGGCTCTTGAAATTGGTTACGAGCGCGTCAAGGCTCAAAATGGTTCAGGTGTGAACAACTTCTCCAAGGTAACGTTGGCACAAATGTTCCAAGCTGGCCGCTCTGTCTGGGCTCGACCAACCCTGCGTTTATTTGCCACCTATGCCGAACTGGATAATGAGTGGAGTCGTCAAGGTGATGTGTATGGCAAACCTGTTAAGTTGACTGGCGATAAAGCCGGTAGTCAAAACGAAGCGACTTTCGGCTTTAATATCGAAGTATGGTGGTAAATATATTTACTAAAAAATGTCGCCATACTAAATACCAGTGTTAAATTATCTATGCACAATGCCAGTCAGTTATATATGACTGGCATTGTTATTAGTTGGCTGCATGTGACACGATATATACCTGAGTCGTGTTTACAATGATTAATTACGAAAACTCTGTGCCTCTAGGCTATATCTCATATTGATGTTATTGATAGGCATGGTTGCACGATAGTGACAGTTCTATATAAATATCTTTAATAAAGAGTATGATAAATATTTCTCTGTGATGAAGCCAGCAATATTTTTTGGTAACCTCCGATAAAAATATAGCAAAACCGTTCTGATGAGGTTAAGTAATCAACACTTCCCTAAGGGAAACATCATGGCTCACTTTTTACAAACTTGATTTTTATGAGATAGCTTCTACACCAGAAAATAACGAGTTTGTTATCTCCATCAGATGAGATATCCAGCTTGGTGAACTCGAATCTTCTCCATGAATCTAACCTAGTGTAGAAAGTATGTTTATAACACGCCATAAAATAGAAGCGCCGGATGATACCCGGCGCTTCATCATGATGGTCTGGCAGGCTTCACTTAATAAAGGGTGCAGCCCCAACGGTAACGACTCTCGAGCAGTTGATACTCGGGACGCACGCTCTGGCTCCAGGAGTCATCCCCGCCCACCCCCATGTGGGCGCCATCGAGGCAGACCCACAGCCCCTCTTCGGCCACCAGATCGCTCTGGTGACGGGCGGCGGCCAGCTGTTGCTGACTGAAGCGGCTGGCACTGAAATGGAAGCTGCCGTTCACCGTCGTGCTGCCCAGCTGCAACTGGCGGGTATCGCAGCGCAAGCCGTTGTCGCTCGGGAAGATGTAAGGGGTGTGCATCGCCTCCAGCGGCAGGCTCCAGCGCCCCAGATCGGCGCCCAGCAGGCGATCCGGATAGTTCTCGTGCGGCCCACGCCCCAGCCATTCAGCTCGCGCCGGGACCTCGGCCAGATGGAGCAGCAGGCCAATCCGCGGCAGCGACGGCAGCACCTGCGCCAGCTCGGTCTCTATCTCCAGGCTCATGGCGCCATCGTCGGTAAAGTGATGATGCCAGTGACTCACCAGCAGCAGCTCATCGCGGTGGAAGTAGCCATGGCTGACCCGGATATCCCCTCCGGCGACCGCGATCCCCAGACAGCGGTGCTGCCACTGACCGAGGCCACAGCCCTGCCAGCGAGCAATCCAGGAGTTGGGGTCGGCGTGATCCGCTTCGCTGGTACCGATGTCGTTGTCGAGCGGCGCGCGGTAGAAGTGATCCATGATCGGCGCCAGCAACTGCTCCTGCCCCGATTTTTGCCAACTGGTGATGCGGCCGCTCTGCTTGTCGAGCCACCACTGGCTGTTTGCGGCGGTGATCCACCAGCCATCCGGCTGCTCGCTCAGGGTGGCGGCAGCGGCGGGAGCAGGCAGGGCAAGGGGGGTCGGCAGAGTGAACTGCTGACGGGCGACTTTGTGATCCGCCTGCGACCAGAGGGTGTCCTGTGGCTGAACGATGGCCAGATCGAGCCAGGCCAGTGAGCCTGCCGCAAAGGGAGGCAGCGTCCCGCTCAGGGTCAACTCGACCACTCCCTGTGGCGCCAGCTCAAGGGAGATCTCCCCCTGCTGCTGCACATGACCGTTCTCGCACAGCTGCCAGCGAAGCCGCTCGTTGTCGGTTTCCCGAAACAGGTATTCGCTCTCGATCCGTACCCGCAGCGGGGTGTGCTCGAGCAGGGTGAAGCGGAACGGCTGCTGGGCACGTTTTGCCTCGAACAGGGTGGGATGGGGGGTGCGATCCGGGAACAGCAGACCGTTGCAGCAGAACTGGCGATCGTTTTGCACATCACCGAAGTCGCCGCCGTAGCCCCAGTAGTGGCGACCATCGGCGGTGTATTTGTCGAGCCCCTGATCGACCCAATCCCAGACAAACCCACCTTGCAGGCGTGGATGATCGCGAAACGCCTGCCAGTAGTGGGCGTAACCCCCCAGACTGTTGCCCATGGCGTGGGCATATTCGCAGAGGATCAACGGCCGGGTCTCTTCCGGCAGGCCGATCCACTTGGCCAGCGCCCACTTGGGCACCGCCGGGAAGGGCTGATCCTGATGGGTTCTGGCATACATGGGGCAGATGATGTCGGTGGCCGGGGTATCGGCCCCGCCCCCCTCGTACTGCACCGGACGGCTCGGATCGCTGCGCTTGATCCAGCCATACATGACATCGTGGGCCGGGCCGTAACCCGACTCGTTGCCCAGCGACCAGATGATGATGGAGGGGTGGTTGAAATCCCGCGCCACCATGCGGGTCGCCCGCTCCAGAAAGGCGTTGCTCCAGGCGGGATCCCGCGCCAGCCGCCCCATCGGAGTCATGCCGTGGGTCTCCAGATTCGCCTCGTCCACCACATAGAGACCGAGCCGATCGCAGAGGCGATAGAAGTCGGGGTGGTTGGGATAGTGGGAGCAGCGCACCGCATTGAAGTTGTGGCGCTTCATCAGCAGCAGATCCCGCTCCATGGTGGCGCGATCGATGGCATAGCCTTTGGCGGGGTGATGCTCGTGACGGTTGGCACCGCGCACAAGCAGCGGCTGACCGTTGACCCGCAGCAGGCCGCCACGGATCTCCACCACCCGAAAGCCCACATCGCACGCTTCGCTCTCGATGGCCTGACCCTGCTCATCAAGCAGGGTCAGGGTCAGGCGATAGAGATGGGGCGTCTCGGCGCTCCACTTGCGCGGCGCTGCCACGTCGAGCCACAGCTCGGCGTGATCGTCGTATGCTCCTTTTTCATCAATGACTTGGGTGCCGATCGGCTGGCGCAGGGTCGCAACCCGCTCGCCACCGTCATAAAGATTGGCCTCCACCGACAGACCGGCCCCATTGGCCACCTGCAGTGCAATCTTGAGACGACCATCCCGATAGCAGGCGTCCAGCTCGGGGGCCACCCGCATATCCATCAGATGGCGGGACGGTTTGTGCAGCAGGCTGACGGAGCGGAAGATCCCCGACAGCCACCACATATCCTGATCTTCCAGATAGGAGCCGTCGGACCAGCGCAGTACCAGCACCGCCAACCGGTTGCGACCGGTGTGCAGATAAGGAGTCAGATCGAACTCGGCGGGCAGGCGGCTGTCCTGGGAGTAACCGACCCAGCGGCCGTTGCAAAAGAGGTGGAAGGCGCTGCTCACCCCGTCGAAGATGATCCGGCTCTGGCCGCTTGCCAGCCAGTCGGCGGGCAGTTCGAACTCGCGGGAGTAGCAGCCAGTAGGATTCTCTGCTGGCACTCGCGGTGGATCGCAAGGAAAGGGGTACTTGATATTGGTGTAGATGGGGTCATCGGTGAGCGGCCGCGTAGCCGGATAGGCGGCATCCAGCTGCCAGTTACCCGGCACTGTAATGGGGCAAGCATCCGCCAGATCCTGCGCCAGCCAGCTCTCGGGCACCCGCTCGGGGGCGGCAAAGAAGGAGAAGCGCCACTCGCCATCGAGCAAGAGACGGGAGGAAGAGGCCAGATCACCCCTGGCATCCGCTTCGCTGCGCCAGCTGAACATGGGGGTATGGGTGGGTAAACGATTAACACTGGTCACAGCCTGTGTTTGCCAATCGGCACGACAAATGATTTGGTGTAACGCCATACTGTTATTCATCTTTTATAACCTTTTTCAAATCTCTGATTACAAAATGGTCGGTTAGTAACTAGCGGCTTTTTTTAAAACCATCGTTCTACCCTTTAACAGCCCAAGTGGTCCCATTCCCGAGAGGGTAAAGACAGAAATAAAGGTGAAAGTTGCGGCAATAATGCCCAATACCAAGTAGGTTTCACGAAAGCCCATCACCTCATACATAGATCCAGCCCACACAGACATAAACATGGTTGCTAGCTGCTTGAAGAACTGATAGCCAATCAACCAGATAGTCGCACTAAAGCGAACATCAAATTCACTAGTGATGTACTTGAATGTACCGACCAACAGGAATGGAACTTCCAACATATGTAGAGTTTTCAGCAAAATGACATGGCTAACTGTCTCGGCGAATGAGGAGCCGATGATTCGAATAGACATGATGGTCCCAGCGATTAGCAGGGCATTTTTTCCGCCAATTCGATTCACAATCAGTGGGGCAAAAAACATGATGCTGGCGTTCAGTAACTCCCCCATCGTAGTGACATAACCAAAGTAACGAGTACCTTCTTCTTTTGTATCAAAGAATGCGGTAAAAAAATTCGCGAATTGCTGATCAAATACGTCATAGGTACATGCCACCCCGACGACATAGAGGGTGAAGAACCAGAATTTTGGTTGTTTTAACAATCCCATTGCCAGTTTTACGCTAAACCCTTTCTGATTGGCGCCAATACTATCTAGCACTTCACTGGTGCTACCACGACCAGGGTTGATAAAATAGAATAAAACCGCCATTACAACAGCAAAAGCAGACCCCATCCAGAACACGAACTCATTGTTGATGGTAAACATGATCCCTACAATAGAGGCACAAAGGGCCCAGCCTATTGCGCCAAACATCCTTGCTCGGCCAAACTCGAACTGACTGGAGCGACTCATCTTCTCAACATAAGCCTCTATGGCTGGAGCCCCGCCTGCAAATACAAAACCGATGTACATGCCCCCTACGATAGAACCGAGATAGATGTTCAATTTCAGCAATGGTGCCAATACATAAAGAAAGAAGGGCGCGAAGAATACCAGTAGTCCAATGATTATCCAGAGCAAATGCTTTTTCAGCCCTAACTTGTCAGAAATCAGCCCAAATACTGGCTGAAATAGAAGTGCAAATAAAGAAATAGTGCCGAAGACAATTCCAGTTTCAGCCTTGCTGATATCATTGACATCATGCAGCCAAATCGGGAAAAATGGAAAATAAGCTCCCATTATAAAAAAGTAAAGAAAAAATATGGCACCGAACATTACCATATTCCTATTCAATCCAAACAATCTTTCTATACTCATCAAATATCCATCCATTGTCCATAATAAACCATTGACTTGAGAGAATGTCCTCAGACTGCCCTCGCCTCATGACAAGATTACGAACTAATTACGATGCATATTGTGACGTAACACACACCGATGTAAACGATTACACCAGCACCATATGGAAGTATATAAAAAAGAGACCCCACTAGCACAATCAAATAATAAATTTCTGATTATAAAAATAATAAAATATGGAAAATTAAAGCAGCTTCATTAATAGAATCGAAATTATGTAGATGGAGGTTATAGAGATAGCGACCTGATCTCATCAGGTCATTAAGCAGACCATGGTGATAACTGCTCCCCCTACGATGGTGGCCAAGATGATTAGACCACTACAAACCCGTTGGTGATGGGGGGGCAGGGACGCTCCCATGATGCAGACTTGATAGAGGGTAGTGGTGATCAGATCACCGAGTCCTCAGTTAGTTTCATTCAAGCTGCATCAATTTGGGCAACAATGCTCCCTTTAAACATATAACTGGACAGTGCCTTCAGTTACCCGCGCGCGCCGCCAGTACCCGCTCCACCGTATCGACGATGGCCTGGGTCTGGGGATCGATCTCGATATTGGTCTGCCAGCCAGCCTTGACCCAACCCAGGTTGGTGCGGGCCAGGGTCTCGGGGATCAGGTGGACGCAAAACTCCCGCTCGCGCACCTCACCTATGGTCAGACTGATGCCGTCGATGCCGATATACCCCTTGGTCAGCACATATTTCATCAGCTCGGGAGCAAGGCGATACCACACCTGACGGTTGTTGGGTGTATCGATCACCGAGGTAACCTCTGCCATGCCGATGATATGGCCAGACATGGCATGACCGCCGATCTCGTCGCCAAAGCGGGCAGCCCGCTCCACGTTGACCTTGTCCCCCACCTGCAGCTTGCCGAGGTTGGTGAGACGCAAGGTCTCCTGCATCAGATCGAAGCTGACCAGCTCACCCTCTACCCGGGTAACGGTCAAGCAGCAGCCGTTGTGGGCGACCGAGGCGCCGAGGACCAGCCCTTCCCCCCACGCCGGGCTTGGCATGCGGATAACATGGGTACGGAAGTTGGGTTGCTCCTCGATGGCCACCAGTTCGGCGGTCCCCTGCACTATGCCAGTGAACATCTCTCGTCTCCTGCTACGGCAAAAAGGGCAGGTTAACCTCGGGCAGAGGGTGAGACAAGGGTACAGGCTGACAAGCTTGCGTCCGATCGCTATAGTGACGCCGTTCACATCCGGGTAAACAAGGAAAAAGAAATGCAGGTATATCAATGTTGTGAAGCGATCCGTATCGCCTATAACCAGATTGGCTCCGGTGAGCAGGGCTATGTGCCAAACGCCATCGCCGCCACCATCCGCGCCCTCAACGCGGTCGCCGTCGATGAGCGGGTACCCGCCGAGCTGCGCGAGCAGGCTGCCTATGCCGCTGCCAACCTGCTGATCAGCGATCACCAAGACGCCTGATCGACCACATTCAAAGCCAAACGTTTCACCCTGTATCGTTTTCAGGCTAGAATGCCTCCCCCACCCTTTGCACTTTCGTCCGAAAGTGCAAAGGCTCTTCCCGATTTCCGCTCTTTTTTACTCTTATCTGATCCACTCGGAGGTGTCAGTGCAACGTTATTGGTCCGAGGCGAAGCAGCTCGTCCGTCTAGCCAGCCCCATTCTGGTCGCCCAGGTGGCCCAGGTCGCCATGAACTTCGTCGATACCGTGATGGCGGGTCAGGTGAGTGCGGTCGATCTGGCTGCCGTGTCGGTGGCGTCCAGCTTCTGGCTACCGGTGATCCTGCTGGTGCAGGGGATCATCATGGCGCTCACCCCCATCGTCTCCCAGCTCAATGGCGCCCGTAAACGGGAGGCAATCCGTCCGGCCGTTCATCAGGGCTTCTGGCTGGCACTGATCGTCACCCCGCTGGCGATGATCGCCCTCTATTACAGCCCGCTGGCGTTGCAGTTTATGGATGTGGAATCGGTGATGGCTGCCAAGACCACTGGTTATCTGCACGCCATCCTGTGGGGCCTGCCTGCCTTCGTGATGTTCCAGGTGCTGCGCAACTTCAGTGAGGGGCTCTCCCACACCATGCCTACCATGGTGATCGGCTTTGTCGGGCTGGCGGTCAATATTCCCGCCAACTACATCTTCATTCACGGCCACTTCGGCATGCCGAAACTGGGCGGTGTGGGTTGTGGCGTGGCTACTGCCATCGTGCTGTGGGCCATGCTGCTGGCGATGATCCTCTATGTGAAGCTCTCCCGTCACTTCACCGAGATCCGGCTTTTCTCCCAGCTGGCTCGCCCCAACGGCAGCCGGATCTGGCGACTGTTTCGCTTGGGCTTCCCCATCGCCATGGCGATCTTCTGCGAAGTGACCCTGTTTACCGTGGTAGCCCTGATGCTGGCTCCTTTCGGTGCCGAGACGGTGGCGAGCCACCAGATTGCGCTCAACTTCTCCAGCCTGGTCTTTATGCTACCCCTCTCCATCGGGGTGGGTGTCACCATCCGGGTTGGCCACAGCATAGGTGAAGGGCAGCCCCATCACGCTCGGGTAGCGGCTCGCACCGGCTTGATGCTGGGGATGGCCATTGCCGCGGCCACTGCCGCCATGACGGTGCTACTGCGCGAGCAGATCGCCTCGATCTATACCGATGATCAGCAGGTGATCGTCCTGGCGGCCATTTTGCTGTTCTTCGCCGCCATTTATCAAATCTCCGACTCGGTGCAGGTGGTCGCGGCCGCCGCACTACGCGGTTACAAGGATACCCAGGCGATTTTCTACGTCACCATCGTCGCCTACTGGGGACTGGGGCTGCCCACCGGCATGATCCTGGGTCTGACCGACTGGCTGGTGCCGCGGATGGGGCCGCAGGGCTTCTGGATCGGCTTTATCGTCGGCCTCACCAGTGCGGCCCTGATGCTGGGGGCGAGATTGCGCTACATCTATGGCCGTTTTGCCACTCCGGAAGCCTGCACTACCCTGTCGCGATCTCAGTAACAGGGCTTGGCGAGCGACAACTCGCCTGCAAAATCAACAGGCTGCGCAAGAACTGGGCAAACAGTCTCCTTTGTGCATATGGCCTGTTGACAGCCTTGGGGGGCATGGGTAGTATGCCGACCACGTCAGCAGCGCTGGCGTAGTGAAGTAAGAGAAAGTGGGTTTATAGCTCAGTTGGTTAGAGCACTACCTTGACATGGTAGGGGTCGTTGGTTCGAATCCAATTAAACCCACCACTTTTTCTGTGATGCGTCCTTAGCTCAGCTGGTTAGAGCACCACCTTGACATGGTGGGGGTCGGTGGTTCGAATCCACTAGGACGCACCATCACAGATTGCTGTTATGCGTCCTTAGCTCAGCTGGTTAGAGCATCACCTTGACATGGTGGGGGTCGGTGGTTCGAATCCACTAGGACGCACCATTCAGTTTGAAAGAAATGCAGATGTGGGTTTATAGCTCAGTTGGTTAGAGCACTACCTTGACATGGTAGGGGTCGTTGGTTCGAATCCAATTAAACCCACCACTTCTGCATAAAGAAATAAAAGTCGCATTGCGCACCCTGCGTCCTTAGCTCAGCTGGTTAGAGCATCACCTTGACATGGTGGGGGTCGGTGGTTCGAATCCACTAGGACGCACCAGATTAAAAAAGCCCGCTAATCGAGCGGGCTTTTTGCATTCTGCCATGCCGCCACTCCCCTGCCCCGCCACTCCGTTCAGCACAATTCGGCAATGGCGCAGAACCTTGTTCCCATAAAAAACCCGTGTCGTCTGATAAACGACACGGGCCGGATAGATGTCGCCAGCGCCTCAGCTCTGCACGGCAATCTCGTACTTCTTTATCTTGCGATAGAGGGTAGCAATCCCAATCCCCAGCGCCTGTGCGGCCAGTTTCTTGTTGCCGAGCCGCTGCAGGGTCTCTTCTATCATCTGTTTCTCCATGCTCTCAAGGCCGCTCTCACCAGGGACGGGTTCAGGCAGTTTCTCCGGCGTGGCGGCGAGCGGCGCTGTGGCAGGCACATTGAACGCCGCATCCAGATTGGTCACCGGGATCGACTGGGCGGAGACGTGATGGGGCTCCTGATTGCGGATGATGTTGGGGGGCAGCAGGCTGGCGTCAATCACCTCGCCCGCCTGGCTGACGTTGACCAGATATTCGATGAGGTTGCTGAGCTCGCGCACGTTGCCCGGCCAGCGATACCCCTTGAGCAGCGCCATCACCTCGGGTGCCAGACCGGGATAGACGATGCCGATGCGGCTGGTGTGCAGGTTGAGGAAGTAGTGGGTCAGCAGCTCCACGTCCCCTTCCCGCTCCCGCAGTGGCGGCAGGTTGAGGGGGATGACGTTGATGCGGTAGTAGAGATCCTCGCGAAACTTCCCTTCGGCGATGTATTGATCGAGATGCTGGTGAGTGGCGGCGATGATGCGGATATCCACCGGCACCGGTCGGCTGGCACCGATGGGGGTCACCTCCCGCAGCTCCAGCACTCGCAGCAGCTTGGCCTGCATGGTGAGCGGCATGTCGCCAATCTCGTCGAGGAACAGGGTGCCCTGATGGGCCGCCTGAATAAGGCCCTGCTTGCCGCCGCTGGAGGCGCCAGTAAAGGAGCCCTTCACATAGCCAAACAGCTCGCTCTCCAGCAGTTGTTCGGGAATGGCGGCACAGTTGATGGCAATAAAAGGCTTGTCCTGACGCGGACTGAGGCGATGGACGGCGCGGGCCACCACTTCTTTACCGGTGCCGCTCTCGCCACAAATCAGCACGCTGGAGGGACTCTGGGCGATGCGGTGCAGCAGTCGTTTGAGGGTGCGCATCGGCTTGCTCTCGCCGATCAGCTGATCGATCCGCACATCCGGATCCGGCTCCTGAACCTGACCGGAGTGGGACTGGTGAAACGCCATCAGAAAGAGCTGCTGGCCCTGCACATGATGTAGCTGGCCGATGATCAGCTCCTGACGACCTTCAAAAGTGATGATGTGCTGAAGATGACCACTCAGCCCCTGCTGGGAGAAGGTGAGCGGGCGGATCCCCACTTCGCGCCCCTGCAGCTGTTCCTGCTGGCAACCCAGATGATGGAGTGCCGCCTCGTTGGCGTAGAGCAGTTGACTCTTGTCATCGAGCAGCAGGCAACCCTGATCCATATTGGTCATCAGATTGAGGAACACCTTGTTGACCCCGTCCGACAGCCCGCGTGAATCGAGCAACTTGGCCACAAAGATAGTGGAGATGTGGCGCACATAGTCGCACACATCCTGCAGATTGTTGTTGAGGCGCGCCTGCTGCTCGTCGCTGAAGGCCACCAGACTGATCACCCCTATGCAGCGCTCGTCCACCATGATGGGCACCCCGAGGAAGGCGCGCTCACGGCAGCTCTCCTTGCAGGTACAGCCGTCACACACGGGATCATCGCTGGTGTGGGTAACGATCTTCTCCCGCTGATTATCAATCACATAGCGCAGCAGGCGGGAATCCCCCTCCAGCTGACGTCCGAAGAACTTGCCATAGGGCCCGGTACCAGCCACCCGAACCATATCGGCATCCACAATCTCGACCTCAAGCTGCAGCACACTCGCGAGCATCTTGGCAAAGCGCAAGATGGTCGGCTGGATCTGCATCAACAGACACTGGTTGCTCACGGATCTCATCCATCATTCCTTTTTGTTCTTGTTATCCTCCCCCTAAAGGGAGTCATGCTGGCCAGATACTAAGGGATATCAGGGGGAACTACTTCGGGGGGGATCACGAAAAGGGAAAATGATCCGTATCCTCCGTGACTTCAGAGGCACAGATAAAATTCAATAAAAACATAAAGATGAAAACACATGCAGCAAGATAAACCACTCGGAACAGCCAAGCCTGCTGATCTGCGGAATCCATCGACAAATCATGCTGAAGGTGGGGAAAACAGCCACTGAAATGGCATTTGGCTCACGCGCCACGTACCTGTTTCAAGACTTGACACTCATGGTCGAAATCCGCTTTATCTTGCGGCTGAATGTAACTTTGCCAGCGGGCAAACAGCTCGGCCGTCGGATATCGATGCAGACGAATACCGGTGCGATAGAGTTTGGGAAAGAGCGGGTCTGGCTGGGATCTCACGACCAGACCGCGCAGCTTCTCGCCAGAGGGAATGGCAATCACCAACTCATCCCCCTCTTTCAGCCGTATGGCCCCCAGAATACCGATGCCGCCGATGGCTATGTCGCGCACTACCACATAGGGTACCGGATTGAGCAACTCCAGAAACCAGTTGCGACGGCTGCATTCTGCCTTGTAACCACCACCACTGAGGATAAAACGGCGGTGTCTGCGCCAGTCATAACCGGTAGGCAATGCCGGGTCATAGCGCGATTTTGCCTGCCCCACAGGATCAGATTGCTCACTTGTGCTCATCCGGTTTCCCTCACTGGCATTGGTTGAACAGTGTCAGTCAGCTCTTTTTCATACTATAGCTGTCACCCTTAGGCTCGGGGCTCAGGGGCCGGATACGGGGACGACAGATGTATCACGGAGGTGTAGCCCGCCGCGAAAAATGAAAAATGTTTTCGCTAAAAACGAAAACCAGCCGCAACGGTAGTTTTATCAAACTTGGTGAACAGGTTTCGCAGACTTTGATAAGAGGTATCTAGGCGTTAAACGAAGAGATTTAAATGGCCACATCGCGTGGCCATTGTCTTTCTCAGCGGGTGAGGTCTTCTATCTTGACCACCTTGCCGTTGATGATGGTCACGGCCTGGGGGATGGCGTTCGCGCCTTGCTGATATGTCCAGCGCTCCCCGATCTTGGGGGCATCTAGCAGGCGCTCGTCGATAATGTCCTCTTTCATCAGCGGCTGGCCGCAGCTCTTGAGCACATTGAACGATGAGTCGCCATCACTGATTAAAGCGTTCTTGCAGCGCATGGCGCCTGCATTTGCTGTCAGGGGCAGCAAGGCGACCAAGCCGAGTAACATCCAGTGTTTCATTTGTCCTCCACTAAAAACTCACTTGAGCCCTCCACTCTACACCTCCAGCTCAAAGGTGGGTAGATCCGGCGCCTCTCCTGCCAGCTCCCCTCCCCTGTAAAACGCCTTCTTGCCGATGGCTACCCCGGTACCCCGTACTGTGACCGTTCCACCCGCCAACGCGGTAAGAGTGGTGGTCGTGGTACCTACTGCGGTCACGGTACCAACCAGCAAGGGATCAGCGCCAGGTACCAACTCAAGGAATCGCTTAAACAGGTTCATACAAATCGCTCCACACTGAGTTGCTGGCGCACCGTCATGGCCCTGTTCTGCAACGCAGCAGAGACCCTGACGCCCCGGTTGTAACCCTTCCAACCGTCCACGGCGAGCAGCGCACCTGGCAGGATCAAGCCGGTATCAGCTGACAACGGCAGTTCAATGGTCTGGGTACGTTTGGGCATGGTCTTGGCCAGCCCCACCACACCCTGGGCACGGGCGGCCGTCACATCACACACCAACGGGTGGGTGATGGTCGGCGCTTGTTGCTCGCCAGCCGTCCCCTGGCGCACCACCCGCGCACTGATGCCCTGATGGCCACCACTTACCCAGATCCCGTTGGCGGCATGACCCGGCTGGAAGTCACTGCCCAAGGTGGTAATGATGGCGCGGGGGATCGCCACATCGGCCACAGCAGTATCAAGCTGCCATGGCACTGTGGGATAACGCGGTTTGATGACCAGATGGCGGTCGCGCTGGTGTGGCAGCACAAAGCCACCGGCCGCCTCGGCCAAGTACCTGACCACCTCGATCGGGGTCTGGTTATCCAGGCTAAAGAACCCGGCAGGCACCAACCAGTCAGCCGCTTGCCAATCCAGCGTCCAACCCACCGGCAATACGGCAGCAGCCAGCTGGGCCATGGTCGCGGCAGCAGGCTCGCTTACCGCCTGCGCCAATACATGGGTCGGTGACAAGTAAGCGGTGCGAGAGCGTCCCGTCAGCGTTGCCGACTCGCGGCCAAAGCTCTGGCTCGATTGCCAGCCATCGCACACACAGTCCCATTGCTGACCGTTGATATGAATGCTGACCTCTTCCTCATCGGTCAGCGCAGCCGCCGCGATACGGGGGATCTGGGCGCTGAACTGCCATGCCCAGGAGTCGGTATCGAGCTCGATACTTACCGCCGTGGCAGGGATATCGAGCCCATCGCGTACCCGCACGATCTTCGCTGTATTGCTCACCAGATAAACCCTCCTGGTTGGAATAACGATTGCGGCATCACTGCCGTGCCAAACAAACTCCAGCTCGGCCTCGCCCCGCTTGCGCCCGAACTCCAGGCGCAGGGTGCGCTTGTCTGGGCGCTCCGGGATGATCGGCGGCTTCGGATCCGGGCTGGTGCCTGGCCCCGGCTGCATCGCCTCCTCCCAGCCATCGCGCCACCCCTTCCAGAGCGGCAGGCCAAGGCGCAAGCGGCGGCCATAGAGCAGCAGGCCAACGGCAGCGCCATGGCTCCACTGGTCGGCCTGCCATTCCTGGTCAAGGCGCGGTGGGTTGCGATAACCGCTGGCCTGCCACATACCGGCCTTTTCCCCCTCGACCCAGAGGGAGCGATTGACGGCATGGCCGGGGGCCAGGTGCTCCACCTGCTGGCCATGATCGTGACCGGTGGCCAGTCCCTCCTGGTACTGACTGCTGGCCAGCTCATAGCGCTGGGGCATGATGGCGCTCTGCTCCACCTGCTCACTGTTGGCGGGTTCGGCCTCCTGCCAGCTGACGGCGCCCACGGTGCGGGCCAGTTCTGGCCGCTCCCAGGTGCTGGCTACCCGGCTGCTCACCAGCCCGGCCCGCTCCCACTGGCTTTCCTGGGCGGCGCTCGGGCCACGGAATACGTTGATATCGTACTCCCCAGCTAGCACCGGCACCGGCTGCTGATTACTGGCCGCCATACCGCACTCAATGACGAATGCGCCCACCATGGCGCAATCTGGGGCGGTGGTACTGGCGAGACTCCCCTCCAGCACCACGGCGCCGCCCAGCGCGGCTATGGGGCGCTCTGGCTGGCTGGCCCAGCTGGCTGGCAGGGTCAGCAGGTCGGGGGAGACGGCCAGGCGCGGCGGCATGGAGGCGCCAACCAAGATCGCCTCATAGCGCACCACCTCGGCCTGGTTCAGCTCCAGCTGTCCGGTGGTACTGCGGGCCTTGCGTAGTTCTAAGCTCGCATCCTTTCTGGCCATATAGCCCCCGGTTACGGTTCGGTGATTGTGGCGTTATTGATGCGGATCAGGGCACCGGCAAAAAACTCGCTCGCCGGTATCTCCAGATCGGCGCCACTGCCTGGCACCCCCACATCGAGATCCGCCACAAAGGCGCCATCCCGGTCAGTAATGCGCCCCCAGGTGGGGGCGCCGCTGGCGGTGGCCATCTGCTCGGCCAGGGGTTTCAGTGTCAGCACCCCGCCGCTGACCGTCTTGGCACAGGGATGGGTGAACTTGAGCACCACCAGAGCCAGCTGGTCGGTGATGGCCGCCCCCGGCGCCGGTCTGGTGCCGGTGTAGACGGTCAGGGTGGCATTGGGGCCGCTGCCGGTGTCGATGGCAGTCGCCAGCAGCTGGGCGCGGCTGGTGCGCAGCGTGTCCACATAGGTGAGCATGGCTAGTTCCTCTTGAGCGGGGCCAGCATGGGGAAGGGCGCAGGGGCCACACCCCCGCCAGGCGGGTAGGGTTTCGGTGCCTGGTAGTCGGCAGCCACGGCGTTATAGTCGGCGGGGCCATAGGCAGGGTCATCCTGGGCGACCACCATATAACGGCGATTCAGCCACAGCAGATCGAACCGATATACCCCATCCGATGCGCGGCTGTAGGTCTCGCCAACCAGTTCGCCATCCTGGGTAAAGCAGAGCACCCGCCGCCGCACCCCCACCCCGCTGATGGTCACCGTGCTTTCAATAAACCCCTGCTCCACATTGCGCACCCCATCGCGGATCCAGAATGTGTCCCGCCCCTTGCAGAGCGCGATATGGATCTGTTGCTGGAGGTTGACCGGCCCCGCATACATAGGCGGGGTGCCGCGCCAGGCCACATCTTGCGGCTGAAACACAGCTCTAGGCTCCGGGTTGGCGGGTACACATTTCACCGGATGAACCTTCATGGTCATGTCAGAAAAATGGTCATAGCCCCGATATAGGATCACCCGGCTGATGGTGGTATCGGCGCCCCATACCCCTGGGGCATACCACCCCTGATGGATCATCACTTTGGTCGGCGGTTGGGTTGTTACAGTTGGAATGCTGAGTATTTGAATGCCATTTAGCCAGACCTGATATTCACCCGGTTTGAAAATAACCAGCACCCTGTTTTGCTTGGTGAGGTCAGTACCTGGTGTCAGTGGATAATACCCGCGCTCAATCCGACCGCCATTGGCGTAATCCCGGACAAACGAGCCATTCGCATTGGCTCCGGGATCTTGCAAGTGCAAGGTGACACTATTGGCCATCCCCTGGTGCCAAAAGTCAGTACCTGGCACTCTACCGGCATCGTCACATACGCCACCGGTGCCGAAACTCAAGGTGAGATAACGGGTCAGCCCACTGCCAAGGTTGCCGGTGTTGAACTCCATCTCCAGCGCATCAAACCCAATCGCCTTGCTAATCAGGTTAACGCCAGATATCGCGGTGCGATTGGGTGCCAGTACCAGCTTGCCGTTGGTGATGGCAACTGAACCGGCTGGGCCTGAATATTGGATATCCCAATCATTAAGCTGGGTCGGTGATGACCAGTCATAGACCACTCGTTCATCATAACTCGCCATGACCTACCTCCATGGCCCGGTCAGATCAAAACCGATCAACGCCAGGGTGTTACTAAAGGGATCTTCACTTGGCTGGACGTTGATGAAGCGGCACAGCTTGCCGGGTATGGCTGGCAAGTTACCGAAGTTTTTGCGATCCCAACTTGGCAAGGTGCCATACGGGCAAATAATGCCGGGCAGATAGCCACGCAAATGGTTGCCGTTCTCCACCACCATGACCGGATCAGTGCTGATATAAAAGCCGTTATCCGGGCCATTCGGGATGCTCAAGCCGTTGCCAAATCGGCCAAACAACCCTTTTAGCCACCAGGTTGTGGAGCCGAACAACTGATGGTAGGGGCGAGCAATAGCCCGATGAGAGGAGGAGTCAAACAGCCCGCCGTTGTTGTAGTAGTTTGAGTTTTGGCTGCCCGCGCCATAATCCCACCGCCTGGCCGTATCGTTGGCGGCGGTTACAGGATAGTGAACCAGCAAGGCATGGTAGCGATCACCGGGCCTTAGACTGCGCATATAGCCGAACAGATAGAGCGCAGGGCGGCTATATGAACCGTAGTAGGGCAGGAAATAGAACAGCTGGGGATCCCCTATCAGATCCCAGCGACCCGATGAGTAGCGCTTGGTGGCTGGCCAGCGGTGTTCGTAAATGGTGGTGTAGGTGTTGATATCCACCACATCCTCCACCATTGCTACCTTGGCCAGATACCCCACAGGGGATGTGCTGCTAGACCATCCGCTGAATGCGGTGTTGTCGATGCGCAGGCTGACATTGCCAGACTCGCTGACGTTGGTGGGGCGCACGATAAACACCTTGCCGTCACCGCTTTCATGGGTGATCGTCCAGCCCAGCGGCGCCACCTTCATGGTCATGGCCGCGCCGGAACCGGCAGCGCCTGGGTTGCCACCGTCAATCTCAAACCACACCTGAGTGGTGCTGACCTGCATCACCCGATGCTCGCCGTTGTAGGCGGCAGGCGATACCCCATCGACCTGGATAACTGAATCTTGCAGATAGGCATGGCCGCCGCTAAAGGTAGCCACCGCCCACCCCTTGGCAGCATCAAACGACAGGGAGTTAATCGTCAGGGTGCCAAAGCCGGTGACCAGTACCGCCTTGAGCAGCGCAGCCAGGGCGCCGTCTGCGGTATCGCCCAGGCTCGGGGCGCCTTGCATTTCGCTTGCAAACCATTTGACCTTGTATTCAGCCATGTTGCCGTTCTCCATTGCGGGGCATTTTGCCCCACAGAAATAAAGGGCGGGGCACGGTGCCCCACCCGGTTAGCGGTTAACGTTGCCGCGCAGTTGCAGCTCAAAACGGTCGCTCTCGCTGGCCGCCACCGATTGCAGCACGGTACGGATAGCCCAGATCGGGAAGTTGGCCGCCTTGGTGTTGAACCGCAGCACGTTGCCGTTCGCCCACCCTGCTCCCCAACCGCGCTTGTCCAGCCGAAAATAGGGCTGGCCGTTGTTGGGGTTGATGGGGGCAAAGTCGGTATTCACATCCCCCAGCGCGATCTGGCCCACATGCTCCCCGACCAGCACAAAGCTGGTGCTGGTCTGGAAGATGATGGCCCAGCGCTCCTCCAGGGTGGCGCGGTTGGTGACCACGATGGGGAAATCGGTGTCGTTGTACTGCGCCGTGCTCTGGTCGCCGTCTACAAAGTCCTGCCATTTGTTCGTCCAAACCTTCTGGTCAAACAGGTTGGTGTAACGCGCCCACAAGTCGCCCATGATCAGCGCGGACGACACCAGAGTGTCGGCGGCGTCATAGGCGTGAGACAGGGGGCGGGCCAGCACCAAGCGGCCAGAGATCTCCACATCGGTGACCAGACTCATATCCTCAATCCGGTGAACCACCGCCAGCGGCTCCACATAGCCGGTCAGGTTCAACGGGGTGGCCAAGGTGACCACCCCGCTATCCAGATTGACGCTGTAGAGCGCAGGGTCGAGCCGCTTACCGTTCTTGTCCTCCACATGGCAGTACGCCAGCCGCTGGCGCCCGGTGTTGAACTGTTGGCCAGCCGTCACCCCCATCGGGTAGGCACCGCGCTTGGTGCTATGCACCACCACGATGTTTCCCTTGCGGATAAACGGCACCCGGCCATCAGACGGCAGCCGCACCGGATCCAGCCCGATAATGTCGGCATCGAGCGGCAGATAGCTGAACACCACGCAGTTGAAGCGAATGGAGTCAGCCACCACGCTGATCGGCTTCCAAATCTTGCCATCCTCCCCCACCTGTTCGGCGTCATACCATGGCTGGGTCTCGTTGCCCGCTGCCGTGACCTTGCGGCCAAAGCGCACGGTCACGATGCCGGTCTGGTAGTTCACCTTGCCATCCATGTCGGTGGTGGTGAAAAAGCCGTCCCCGTCTGCCGTGGCCTCGATACGGCGCCCGCTGGCGGTGTTGGCGCTGATGTAGAGGCTGCCCGGGGCCAAGGGTGCGCCTGGGGTGCGGAACGTCACCGCATCCACCGATTGGGCACTGAATGAGGTGGCCAGACTCTGGAGCGATGGCTGGGCCGGTTGCCCGGCTGCCCAGTCGGCCAGCACCGCCAACCCGTTGGAATAGTCGATGGTGCCCGCTTGGATGCCTGCCCCCGTCTCGGGATCCGGGTCGCGGTAGAGCAGCCCTTGCCGGTCAACGTAGGTAGAGCCCCCCAGGGTGAAGCGCATCGACCCCTCCAGAATCGCCTCGGCAAAGCCTGGGGTAACGTCTATGCGCAGCGCCTGGGCGGTCAGAGTGGCATTCTGGGCCTCGGCGCTGTTGTTGTTGCGGTAGGTCACATCCACCCAGCCCTGCTCGCCGTCTGGGAACGTATAGGCGGTGTTGTGGTACTCGATACCGGTCATCGTCCAGCGCTGCACCGCGATCTGGTTGTTGCCTTCCCAGCGGGTGCCCACGGTCACCCAGGCGTATTTCGGCTTGGGCAGGGGGCTGGATCCATCCGGCATAAAGTGCAGGGTGCCCGCCGCATAGTCGATGGCACCCAGCACCACACCGCTGGCATCGATCAGCTTGCCCAGCCCGTCATCGCGCAGGGTGATGATGGGATCGCGGGTCTGGATCACCAGCTCCTGATCGTCCACATCGAACTTGTGATAGAGGGCGTTGAACTTCACCCGCACCGATCCCGGTGTGAGGTTGTGGGCGCCGCCGCCGTCCTTGCCGTCCAGGGTGATGGAGAGGTGCCCCACCTGGCCGGGGGTATTGAGGCGCCCCGGTTCGATATGGCGCTCGGTCACCGGCTCGCCGTACTGGTACTGGGCGGCGTACTCCTGACCCAAGGCGGGCAAGGTAACGTGCTCCAGATCGATGATCCCCTCGGCATAGTTGATGATGCCGGTGATATCGCCGGTTATCTTGCCGTCCCCCGCCACATCGGTGGCCCGCTTGCCATCGCCCCAGGTGAGGATCACGCTCTTGGGGGTAATCCCCTTGTGGGGGAGCTGCCAGGCGCTTTTGCCGATGCTGATGGCCTGCCCGCTGCGGTTGGTGTAGTTCACAGGGGTGGCCCAGCTGAACATGATGGAGGTATCCACATCCGGCAGGGCGCCAAGGGTCAGCATCACCGACCCGGTGGCCAGGTTGATGGTGCCAGAGCCATAAGAGCGGTCGATGCCCAGCAGCTCCCCGCGCCCGTTGTCTTTCAGGTCATACCATTTGCCTTGCGCCATAAAGCTGACGGTAGTGGTGCCAGGCGCCGGGGTCGGATGCAGGGTGATGGTGTAGGCATAGCCCCGGTTGTTCGCCTTGACCTCGATCCTCGCCGTGTCAGCGATACGGGCAGGGCGGGCAGCTGGCCAGAAAGAGACGGTCTTGCTCTGGGTTCCGTAGTTCGGGCACTGGGCATTGAACTCCAGCTGGCCACGGCCATAGTCGATGGAGCCGACCACCGACCCGGCAACAACCAGCTCGCCCCCCTTGTCGGTGATGGTGGCCGCGCCGATGGTGATGGTCACCGTGCCAGGCTTGGCACCGCTGCCCAGGAACAGGCCACGGCTCGGGGCGATCACCGCTGCGGTGTTGATGCTCACCAGCCCACGGCCAGAATCCACCAGGCTGGCCAGCTCACCGGCAGCGGTCAGATCCACCGCTGGGGTCTCGCTGCGGGCCGCTGGCACCAGCTGGGTAAAAATGGTCTTGGCCCGTACCTGCATCGAGCCAAAGGCGGCATCTTCCACCATCCGGGTAGATGCAAAGTAGTTGGCCGCATCGGCCACCACGGTTTCGCGCAGGGCGGTCTTGGGGTTGGTCACCACATCATAGGGGGTCGGCTGCTCCCCCTCGAAGGTGAAGCGCAGCGGATCCGCCAGGGTGCAGGTGACCACGTTGCGGGTGAACTCGGGTACACCAGCGATCTGGAACTTGGTCAGCTTCTGGGTTACCTCCAGCACCCGCACATACTGCTCGAACTCCCCGGCCTTGTTCTCGTTGCCGACCATCACCAGGGTTTCGCCCACCTCCGGCAATCGCGCCTCAACCCGCTGGAAGAAGCGGATCGCCCGCTGCCCTTCCAGTTGGGTATCGTAGAGAAAACCCTGCCACTTGGGGCCACGCGCCAGATAGCGCTCCACCACATCGCGGGCGTTGTTGCGGGTGTCGTGGTGGTCTTTGGTGGTCATCAGGGCAAGGCCCACGTTCGGATCGTAGGGCGGCAGCAGCACGGCGGCATTGGCGCCATAGTAGGTGTCGGTGTCGTCCGTCTGTACCGCCAGAAAAACCTTGCGCAGGTTCACCACCCCATAGGCCCGATCCAGATCGCTGATATCGGGAAACATGCTGTTATGTTCGCCGCTGACGATCTCCTTGCCGGTGATGCGCCCGCCACCGTCCTCGGTGTCCGTCATCCGCTGGCTGGCCATCAGCTTGATATCGCCAGATAGAATGGTCATGGGGTTACTCTCCGCGCTCAATTTCGGTCAGATTCAGGGTCAGGGCGTAAGGGTGATCACCGTCTGGGTCAGCCAACTCGTACAAGGGCGTGGCTACCACACCAGGGCGGCGCCACACCACGGTGCGGGTCACGCCATCGAGCAGGGTCAACGTCATCAGCTGGGCCACCTGCGCTTCCAGCACCTTGAGCTCCTGCACCTTGGCACGGGAGCAATGCCCGCTCAGGGTCAGCGGCTGCCCCTCCGGCTTGGCGGTCTCCTCCACCAACAGGGCGCCGCTCAGGGTCGGGGTCACCACCTGTTCGACCGGCGCCCACTCGAACTCGTCGCGCCAGACCAGATCATCTGGTAGCAGCACGCTGTTTAAGGTCACGTTCATTGCCGCAGTCCTTGCTGTTTAAGAATGTTGATAAAGGCGTTGGCATTGGCCTCATCGGCCTGCAGTTCAGCCGAGCCCCCTGCCCCTTTGAGCTCGATGGTGATCCGCTCGGACAAGGGCCTGCGTGTCCCTGGGGTGTTGGTGCTGTGGGTAGATGCCGCGACAACCGGGGCCGGTGGCTGGGCGGCGGCCTGATTGGTTTTGGCACTCTCTTTGGCAAGAGCCTTGTCGAGCTCCTCCTTGAGGCGAGCCCGCATGACCTCCATTTCCTTTTGGAACTTCTCGCCGTAATACTTGCTCCACTCGCTGTAGGCCGGAATGTCCTTGACCTTCTGGCTGTAGCGGGCCAGCTCATCCTCAACACCAGCCAAGGTATTGGCCAACCCCTCGGCATTGCCGCGCAGACCATTGAGATCCACGGTTTTGTAGTAGAAGGAACCGGCGTTCACTGTGCGGGTATCGCCTCGGCCACCTCCCCCGCCACTACTGCTGAGGCTGGCATTCGTCTGCTTGGCTTCATCCTGTACCCCTTTAAGCCCCGCCCGCATCGCATCAGTAGCACCTTTGGCCCGTGCGGCCGCTTCGTCAAAGCCATCACCAATGGCCGCGACTGCCTGCTTGGTATCGCCGCTCCCCCCTTTCACTTTGGCCATGGCATCGGCGGCGATGGCCATGGAGCGAGCCAGCGCATCCCCGGTGATTTTTCCCTGGGCAGCCAGTTGCTTCTGACGCTCGATCACCGCATCGATCTCGGCGGTGGTCTTGGCGCTGTTGTAGGCGGCGGCCAGCGCCTCCTCGATGGCGGCACTACTGGCCCCCGTGTGCGCCACCAATACATCCAGGGCGCCGATGGTCTTCTGAAAACCCTCACCGATACGGCCATTGGCCTGCTCAAAATCGAGGCCGAGCACCTTAAACGCCTCTGCCAGTTTGGCTGGGCCATCAGCTGCGGTTTGCTTGGCCACTGCATTAATCTCGGCCAGATAATCACGGGTACTCTTTGCCTCATCCCCCAGCGCTTTAACGGCTGCAGCCCCCTTCTGCCAGCTTCCAGTGGCATCGTCGTAATGCACCTTGCCCTCGGCGACCAGGCGATCGAGATCCGCCATGCTGGTGATGGCAAAACCGAGCTCGGCTGACAGGGCGGCAAACTGACCATTGAGGCGGGCCTGAGTCTCGGAGCGCAGCGCTTGCGCCTCCCGGAGTGCCAGCTCAGCCTGCACCAGCTGACGCAGGGCGGAGGCGAACTGGGTGATCTGGATGATGGACTCGACTGCCACGGCGGCCAGCAGCCCCTTGACGGCTGCGCCCAGTACCCTGACCCCTATCGCAGCACCGGCTGCTGCTGTGCCCGCTGTCGTCATACCGCCTGCTGCTGTCGCTGTCGCCACAGGCATGGCAATAAACTGGGCGTAGAGGCCGCGCAGATCACCAATCCAGCCCGCGATTTTCAGGCCGACCCACGCCTGAGCCAGTACGGTCAGCGCGGTGCGCCACTCATAGAGGGTCTGGATCAGCGACTTGAGGGTTTCCCCCATGGTGATAAAGCCATCGGAGAGGCGCTTGGCCCACTCCTGCAGGCGGCCATCCTTGGCCATCGCCTCAAATTCGGCATTAAGGTTGGCCAGCTGGTTTTTGAGCCAGGCCAGCGCCCCGTTCTCTGCCACCATCCGGTAAAACTTGGCGAGGTTGTCCTGGGCGTTGGAGATAAGCCCGGAAAGCAGACTCATGTTGTCGGCAGCGGCACCGCGCGATTGGGCAGCAATCTCGTTCATCAGGGCCGAGATGGTCTCGCGGCCCAGCTTGCCCGCCTCAGAGAGTTTCTGCAGCTCGGCGGTATTCTTGCCAGTCACCTGCTCCAGCATCTGCCAGACCGGCACGCCACGCTCAATCAGTTGCAGGATCTCCTCCCCCTGCAGCTTCTGCTTGGCCCAGGCTTGGCCGAGCGCCAAGGAGATGCCTTGCACCTCTTCAAAACCGCCGCCCAATTTGAACGCCTGATCGACAATGCCCTGCATGGCCCCCGCCATGGGGTCGATGCCGAACGCCTTGAGGCGCACGAACACCTGGGTGACTTCACTGAGCTGCAGGGGGGTGTTCTTGGCAAAGTCCTGGATCCAGGCTGACGCCTCTTTGCCACCAGCAATCGACCCCATCACCGCCTTGAGTTGCACATCGAGGCGCTCGGCCTGATCGCCAGTCTGGAACATGGCTATCAGTTGGGTGGTAAGGGTCTGGATACCGAACCAGGTACCTGCCAGCGCCACCAGGCGCCCGGTCAGGCTGCCGATGGCCCCCTGCAAGCCACCGGCCTGCTGACTACCCTGGCTAAACTCGCGCCCCAGCCGTTTGGTCTGGGCGACACTCTTGGTCAGCTCACGCTGCAGGCGCTGCTGTTCCTGGGCAAGGTTCCTGGTATCGAGCCCGGACTGCTTGAGCCCTGCATGCAGGCGGGTATGACTGGCGGACTGAGCGACCAACTGGCGCTCCAGCTGCTTGACCTCGGAGGCCAGCAACCGCTCTTGTTCGGCCAGCACCTTGGCGTCGCCACTGCCTGCTTGGCTGGAGCGACGCAACTGCTCCAGCTTGTCACGGCTGAGCACTGTCGCCAGTTCGAGTTGGGTCAGGGCGGCTTTGGAGTCATTGAACTGCTGGATCAGCGCCTGCTGGCGGCTTAACGATTCGAGGCTCTCGGCCAACTGCGCCGTTTCGGCGGCCGTCTCGTCCGAGATCGGGCCAAGCTCCTGCACCTCACCCGCCAAGGCGGCCAGATCTTCCCGACCGGTGACCTTGGCCGCCAGCTCCAAGGCAAGTTTGAGGGTGGAAGAGGTGGACATGGAGCATTCCGATCAGATTCAGATATGCCCCATGGTAAAGGGATGGCAAAATAGGAGGGTTTATGGCGAATTACTGAGAGATATCACAGGAAGACCATTCACGGTCGATTATGATTTGCCGAAGTGGGTATTCATGGATGGTAGTTTTACCAGTGTATTGCGTAGCCAACCCCTTGACGGTATTTTCATATGATATCAATGACAGCCCCAACTAATGAGCTCAGATGAGCGTAAAATTCATAGTTAGCTTCTAGTGAAATGATTTTTAACGAGATTTATGTATCAACCACCAGATTGACATGAGCCATTTTAGGCATCAAGTGAAACTAGGGAGTAACTAGTGATGAATACGCGTGCTAACATGCTCTCGGTTGTAGCAGTTCTTGCTTTTTTCTACGCCGGAAGTACCCAAGCGGAGTGTCGCAAAGCTCAGGTATGCGACGATTACGGAATGAACTGTGAGGTACAAGATATCTGTGATAGTACCCTTGACCTTCCTTCTGTCGATTTACCACCGCTGCAACCACTACCCTCTACCGACCTTAAGCCACTCCCATCAATGGATTTGCCACCAGTCGGAACTTCACAGTGCGAATACAGACAAGTAGATGGACAGTGGCAAAATGTGTGCGAGTGATGTGAGGACACCCAACAAGTTCTTCCAGCCGATGGAAGGCTACCGTAACAGGGAGTGAATGGCTTTTTATGAACATTCTCGATGTCTTCACAATCTCGGCAATAATGAGTGCGATTGCTACTATTTTGGGTTGGTGGCTCAAGTCACGGCTTGACAGCTCGATTCAGCATGAGTACTCAAAGCTACTTGAACAGTTCAAGGCACAACAACGCCGATCAGATCTTCTACACTCCGAAAGGCTGAGCGCGTTGAAGGCCTTGGCAACAAAGCTACTTGCGCTCCGCAGGTATTGCAACGCCAGAAGCGCTGAGGTACGAAACGAATCCGAGTTCGAACCGCGAACAGAGTCTCTATCTTCAGAAGAGAACCTGTCTCTGCTTCAACACAGGCAGCAAATTGAGCGCGCAGTGGAAGAACGAGAGTTATTTTTAAGTCCAAATGTTCGAAGGAGTTTTAATGAGCTGTTCTCTCAAATGAGCCTGGGATTCAATCTCGAACTTTGGATAGCATCCGGCCAAAGTGAAAGCGAACTCAATGCTGCTCAACTTTTCAATCTCATAGCGGAAAAGGCAAATGATGTCATGAGTGCACTCTACCAAGATCTGAATCTTCCAGATGAAATCATCACCTAACCAATCTATCGAAATAGTCTCACCCTAGTAATTCGATTCGAACCTCTTGTGTAAACACACCTATATAAACTTGGAGTAAATGTGGATAAAAATATCCAGGCAATAGTTAATAACTGCTCAAATCTAACATTAAAGATCAATCTTGGCCCGAGATATAGAGTCTCAAAAAATGGTATGATGCATGGCAGTCTATGGCTTGAAGTTCAACAAGAATGTTATCGATTAAAGTTAACAGGTGAACCCAAGCTATTATTAACTAATTTCATCAATACAATCACTAACCAAAAGCCGACTTTCGACCAAGGTAATCCTGTTTGGCATTTATCTTTTGATGGTGAAATGGAGAAGATCGTAAAGTATTTAAATGAAATATAAATTCGAATGTTCACTGTAGAATAAACAATGGCGGGTCTGCCCGCCGTTCTGCTATCCCGCCCTTATACCGTCACGGGCCAATCCACATAGAAGAGGACGCTCTTACCATCCACGGCCAGCAGCTCCCTCTCCAACTGACAGCACAACGACCTGTCATTTCTGACAGTGGCAAGTGAGCCTGTACGGTCAAGACTTAGATTTACTGAGTCGAAAGGTATGGGCGTAATGCATCAATTTGGCGTCTGGCATGAAGGGGGGCAGCACACTATACAAGGGCTGCCGATCCTGAAACATCTACTGCGCTCACGCCATGGCGATGTGATGGTGCGTTATGTCAGCCGTGCAGATACCCCTTGCACCTTGTTTCTAATCATCAAAGATGGCGTACCGTACCAGAAGTTCAAAGAAGGCACTCCGCCGCTGGATTGGCAGTGGCTAGAACAATCCACCCTTCCCCTTTCTGCCTCATCTCAACCACTGGTCATGATTAAGCGGCTAGCATTGCGTTAAAACCAATCACCTCTAATCGTTCCCCCTCCTGTGTCGAGACACACTTTCTTGATTTAACTTGATGGTTATGTGCGGCAAATCACACTTACCAGCCCCTGATTTAGAGCTCGAGCACTAGTCTTAAAGTGTAAGCAGGAAGCGATCATGGTGGTGAGCTTTGCCAGCTCTGCAGTCCCCATACATAAATGGAGAGTGCGATCATGGAAAAAATTCCCTGTCTAATCTTGGCAGTCTGTATAGCCCCCCTTACTGGCTGTTCAAGCATACCGGACAAGTTAGCCGAATCTACGGCCATCGAATGGCCCTGGCCCGACAACAAACCAGGCGATAATGCCCAAGCTGAATATCTAAAAGCAACTGCGTATTGCGTCAAACTCCAGCAGTATTACGCCGCAGGCGGTAGTTCTACCAAAGCAGCAAAATTTGGTCTGGCAGCACTAGGTACAATGGCTGGCGCAGTCTTTGCGCCTATAGCCACGGGATCAGCAGCAATTGCATGGTCTGGCTTTTCGGGGGCGACCAATGCCCTACAAATATCCTATGACCAGTCCTTTGACTATGCCCTTGTGACGGCTCGGCGAGCACAAATTCAGAGAGAGATGGAAAAGGGTCAAGATGCTTATGCTGAAAAGCCAACGGTTCTAAGTGCTATTAATTTGGCATCCAGATGTGCCATGGCACCGGCACAGGTTGACCAAGCATTTATGGCTACGCTTAACGACTTAAGAAACAGCGGAAAAAAACCAGAAGAGAAGCAACCAGAGGTGGTAAAACCACCAGCAACCCCAGACAAAAAATAAGCAGAAATGAAATAATGGAAAACGGCGGGCCTCCCGCCGTTATTCATTCCCCCACAGCCCCAATCATCACACAGTGACCGGTCGATCCACATAGAAGGGGGCGGTCTCGCCATCCACGGCCAGCAACTCTCCCTCCAGCTCAATCTCGATGGGCTTGTCGCTCATAAAGTCCACTGCCTTCTTGGGGGACAAGCTGGCACGGGGCACAGTCAGTTTGATGGCCTCGCCACTGACGATACTGCGGCCATCAAGCAGCAGCCGCGCCTTGATCTCCGGCTGGATATTGCCCGCGATGCGGGTACCGGTCACCGCGTTATAGGTACCGCTGACCGTCAGGCTGCCGCCATCTGCCACCGAGCTCCCCTTGATCGCCCGTACCAGCCCGAGCGCATAGTTGACCTCGATATCGGTACCCACCACCAGCGCCTTGGCCCCTTCCTTGATGGCCAGGCCAGTCGCGGCAATATTGCTCTTGCCGAGCGGAGCCCACTTCGGCCAGGCGGGCAGAACGACCGGCAGATCAGTCAGCGTCCCGGCCCCCTGATTAATGGGGCTCTCCAGACCCATAAAGGCGGCTGCCAGCAGCACTGGTGGGATCTCGGTGGTCTTGATGGTGACCATGGCAGGCTTGGGAATGTGGTAGTTCTCCCGCGCCTGACCATATTGCCCCTTGCGCTTGCTGGGAATGGAGATCTTCTGGCTGTCGGGTTTCACTTCCAGGCTATCCACATCGATCGGGCCAATCACCCCGGCCGAGAGCCCGTTCACAAAGGTCTCGATAAAGAGATCCCCTTCCAGGTGCAGTGTTTCGCTCATCATCGCTCTCCTTTAAATTTCACTCGGGTAGTAAAGGCAAGCGGCAGATAGGCAGCACCGCCGCTGTAACTGGGTTTGACCGGTGGGGTGACCCGGCGAAAGGTACTGTCACCACATGCTCGCCCACTGACGGCCTGCAGGATGCGGGCAAGCCACACTCCGGCACTGACCTCCCTGGGGCTGGCACGATGCACCAGCACCAGCAACCAGAGCTGATCAAAGCTGCTGGCCCGGCCTGACTGGGTGCCTTCGCTCTCACGTTCGCCCTGATAGACCACATGCACCGCCGGACTGTGCTGGCCCAGATTGGCGATGGCTGCCACATCGGTGGCCACAAACACCTCCTTGAGCCCCGCAGGTTTGAGAGGGGCCAGCAGCTCACGCAGCCGCTCACCCGCCTGCAGGTAGTCGAGTTCGGTACCAGACGGGTTGGGGGGTTGGCTCATAGAAAGCCCCCATTGTCGCGCCCCTGACTCCGGCCAAAGACGCGCCCATCCGACTGCAGTTGAGCCAGATTCTGGCTCTCCAGGGTGGCGCCATCGGATGCCAACCCCAGCGCCAGCTCCCCCTTGCCAACCGATTTCAGAAAGGCCAGGGCAGCCTCATTGCGCTTGGCTATCTGCTCCGGTGCCTGTTCACCATAGAGACGGTGACGGGCGATATCGGCGCAGATAGGTACCAGGGCACTCGGTATATGGGCCAGCGGCAAGGGATAGCGACCCGCCAGATAGCCATCGATCAAGGCGCCTGCATCCTGCAGGGCGAGATGCAAGGCCACCTCGTCCAGCTCGCCGGTCGGCGTCATGGCCAGGCGCAGCAACTCGGCCTCGCCAAAGCGGATCACCATGTCATTGACGCTGGCATACATATCACTGCTCTCCGTTCTGGCCAGATGGCTGCTCATCCTTGACTGGGTATTGCATGTCGGTCGCCGCGATCGCCGTCACCAGTTCGGCCTTTTTGAGCTTGGCCGCCTCCGGGATACCCATCTGCAGCGCCAGCTCGCGCAGCTCATCGACCTTCATCTCGGCCAGCGGCGTGACCTTGCCCGCCTGAGTGGCGTCACTATTCTGGGTGGCAACACCGGCCAGATAGCCCGAACCGGTCAGGACGCCCAGTGTTGCGTCCAGATCCCCAGGCGCCGATGGTGCATCACCTGCCTGAAAGCTGGCGTCTTCAGCCAACCGGACGACCACCAGACGCGGGTCGTTCTCCAGGGTCGCGCACTGCTCAGGCGACACAACCATCTCAGACTTGCCCGGTACAATCGGCAGGCCCGCACGGAAATAGTTCTGACGAACCATTGATGTAATGCCGACCCGAATAGCCAGTTCCATCTCTTGTTCCATCTCATGTTTTCCTCGTCGAATCTGATAGAGAGGCTGTTTAAACCGGGGGTTAAACAGCCACAACGCAGGGTTAGAGGTAGTCAGCCACCACCAGCTCCAACTTGCCTTTCAGCTCGTTGCTGCTGCTGTTCGCCAGCTCTCGCTCCAGCATCTGGGTCGCCAGCTTCTCAAGGGAGGGCGGTACCACCAGCAGAGTGGCCTTCACCCCGAGCTTGCGGCCACCATCGGCTTGAAACTCCCGCATTTTGGAGAAGGAATCCCACAGGTTGTCGGGGGTCAGCGCCCGCTTGTTGGCAAAGGCCAGCTGCCAGAAGCCAAAGCCTGCGGCATCACGGCAATCGACCCCGTAACGGAACTCCTTGCGGGTGAATACCGCCTCGTCATCGACCTTGGTCATGGCAATCAGCTGCGGCGACTTGCGATCCTGGAAGATGACCGGCTTGAGGGCACGGCTGGTATCGAGCAGGAACCAGGGCTCCCCCTGATAACCGGCATCCACCACCACGTTGGCGCTCAAAACAGGGGTACCGGTGCCATCGGCCTTGGGATAGACAGGGTGATCGGTGTCGAAGAAATACTGGCCGTCATAGCAAGGCGTGGTGAAGCCAGCGCCGAGCAGACCAAAGCAGAGCTCGTCGGGGTGGATCCCCGCCGCTAGACCCATCTCTTGAAACAAGGGGGCATAGATACCCAGCTCGTCATCCTCGATATCGTTGCGATCGACCGCCACGGTGGCCTCGAAGTCTTCGTTGACGATCTGGTAACCGTGCGCCTTCATCGACTCGATCACCCGATCACCGACCCACTTGCGCAGACTGGGGAACTTGCCCAACCAGCCATAGGTGTTGGACTTGGTGGTCGATTTGATCACGGTGGCGATCTTGGTGTACTGGGCAGGCGCTTCACTCTTGGCGTCTTCAAAGTTCTTCTTGAAGCCGGTGAAGAGGGCCTGCAACAGCGCGGGAGTAACAATGGCCATACGGGTGTTCCTTCTCTGGTTAAACAGGTTGGTCTGGCGGTCGCGTTCGTCCGATTACGCCGCTGCGCGGCTAAGCGAACCTACCGGCCTTTTGCCTTGGCAAACTCTTCATAGGAAATGCCGAGCTGATCGGCGGCATACTTGTCGTCCGCCGAGAGCACAGCCTCTCCCTTCTTCTCGGGCAGGGTCACTTGGGTGGTCTGGCTGGCGGCCAGGGCGGCAATCGCCGGACGGGGCTCCAGCAACGCCTTGAGGGCCGCCACCCCTTTCTGGGCGGCATAGGCGGTCAAATACTCCTCTTCTGCTGCCACCACCTTGCCCTGGGTACGGGCTTCCTTGATCAAGGTCGCAGCATCCGTGGTCTCGACCTTGGCGCTCAAGGTGGCGACTTCCGTCACCAGGGCGTTATAGGTCTCCACCGGTACATACTTGGCCAGGTCAATCTGGCCACCCTGCCCTGTGGCGACGGTCGCCTTGAGCGCGGCCAGCGAGGTGCGCTCAGCAGTGAGAGCTGCCTCCAGCTCCGGCGCCTTTTTGGCAATGGCCTGCAGGGTATCCAGAGCAGCCAAAGCGGCAGTCCCCTGCTCGGCGGTAAACTGGCCATCGGCACTCGGCTGGATGCCGAGTTTGCCGAGCAGCGCGATCAGGTGTTCGTTCATGGATTTCTCCTGTTGTGTAACATGGGATGAGGTGGCCAGCTGGCCGGGTTGGGTAGACATAAGGCTTGAAGCGGGTAACGCACTCAAAGCGGCAAGCGCCTGCATGCCTACCACACCGGGGTCATTGGTAATGGCGGTCATCCGCAGTTCCAGCGGGCGGCCCTGGGCGTCATAGGGAAAGACGGCAGACAGGAATCGGTACTCTTTGGCAGCCACCAGGGCGGCAGCCCGCTCCGTCCAGCGCGGCTTGATAAAGAGCCCCTGCCCTTCGCGCCACTCAATTTCGTCGGCGTTGTACCAACCGGCCGCAGGGGCTGGCTGGCCGTTCTGGTCAGTCTTGAGGGTCTGGTGGTCGTAATCGATCAGGATGTCTTGCCCAAGGGCTTTGGCTCGGGCAATCAGGGCAGCAGCGATCTGCCCGTCCAGTTGCCAGTGGCCACTCGCCACATCGAACGGGCGACCATCACGGGCCTTGAACGGGCCGACCGGCAGCAATTGGTACCAGCCATCGCCTTGAGGGGTGAGCTGCGCATCGAGCACCGCCAGCCGCTCCCCGCTGACGGGGTTGGCTTGGAGGATGGCCACGAAGGGCGCTGAGTATGGGGTCTTGGATATGTTCATGCCGCCATAGTGCGGCGGCATGAAGGGGGATGGGGTTTATGGTGGGTTACTGCCACATAATTAGGAGAAAAATTCGACCAAATCACAACATTTGTGTATGGTTCGAACCAAACTAGCAGGATCTGTAAGAAAACACGAAATGCCAAAAAAACAATCAGAAGTAATTGATGCTATATCAGACAGGCCACTACGCTTACGTAAAGCACTTCTGGGAAAAACTACAGATTGTACCTCAGTAGGCGCTGTTACATCTGATGATGTTAAAGCCAAATGGCCTTTGTTGATGCAGAGTGGTTTATGCTGTCGAGATATAGTATCACTGGCAAATAGCCATGATATAGAGCCTCAAATATTTGAGCGACTGATGACAAATCTCTATAGCTCATTATAACATAAGTAGTATAAGCTAAATCCCCTTCCGCTATACGTAACAGAACGCATTATAAATCATCAAAGCTATTAGCACATGATTTACGCTCCATATTCATTAAGAAATAGAGGCCTACGCCACAAGCCCTTAATAGATACCAACATTGATAGAAAAAACAAACAGTTAAAACGAATAGTGCCTCTTGTTTCAGTACAAATACCCAGAATGGATCCTTAATCATAACTACTGCATATAGTGATGTAATTTTCATAAACATGCCTAAAGCAACCATCATCGCAGATGTTGTCATTGGACTAACAATAATTGCTATATAGTCAACTTGTTTATCTCTCTCTGCTCTTGTTTTTGTTCTAGACTCGATCACCGCTGTGGCGGGCCCAGCAAGTAAGGCTAACCATGCACCAAAAACAGCGAACAATAACCCAGAAACTGTCAATATAACATCCAAGAGAGATAAGATAGCCTGTCCCTTAATAAAAAAGGCGTAGTTATAGACGACGAAACCAATAGTTACAATTACAGTTATTCGGACACATTTAAGAGCCCACTCAGTCATCTCCTTCTTATTTTTAAAGTTAATCATACTCTTCCCCTTGCTTAATCAGAGACCCATCTTTTTAGTTCACCCCTAACATCCCTCTGCAGTATTGCCATCAATCTTTCTGCATCAGGGACTGAGTCTTCAAATGAACTGGGTACATTTAAATCCAACTCTTCAACAATTTTCCCACCGCTGAGATGATAAAGCTTCTGTTCGCCTTCCATTTTGTATCCCACGTCATACAGCTTATCATAATTACTTTCCTCATACTGTTTAATTGCACTGTCTATATCTTGTACTTTTAAGTTAACAGGCAACTCTAATTTAATTGACTTACGAATTCTTTGGTCAATTTTTTCCTCTCCTTCATCAAGGCTAAAAAACAATGATGCGAGTTGATATAACCCCTCTCTATACTTTTCTCTCGAAGAGATCGATTTCGCACTAATTACCTTAACTACCGCCTTAATCTTAGAGACCTTGTTTTTAATTTCTTCATAATACCCTGGCCTTGGGTATGGGGTCATGGAACATGCAGCAATCAATGTTTTATCAGGTATTCTTAGATCTGGTCCTGACGCAGGTTTACCCTGTGCAGAAAATCCATTTCTGATATTTGGATTATCCACTGACCTAATAACTGAATTAGAAAAAAACGATATAAACTGCAACATGAATGCTCGAAATTGAGCAAGCCCCAAATTATGAGTCTCAGCAGGACTTACACAAGCGACAGTGTTCAATTCAGGCAAAAACCAAAAAAACGTCGGGAACCCTGGTATTGCATCTTTATCACCAGAGACTGGTTTGACGTGGTTTTGATCTGAACTCGCTTGACCATTAGCAAACAAAATTTTCCCTTTACGGTTCTCGACCTCATTCCATAATATTACGAACCAGTCTCCATTATTGTTTTTTGATGGAACCATATCCAATAAGTATGAGTGGTTCAGCCTTAACTCCGCTTTGGAATAAGTTCTTTTCTCCATTAAAGGACGCTTACTCGCAACACCCCAATGATGCAATTGTTGCAACATATCCTTAACGTCACATGCTTTAGCTGGCTGATGTTTACGGCCTTCATAGATTCCCCATCGGCCAATTTTATACAATGCAAACGACAGTTTCATACTCATACGCTCTAGAACCCAAATGAAGCATATGATGATATGATCTAGCCTTCTGCTTATCGAGTCATTTGTTAGTATTCGACTCATCATCAGCAAAAAATGTGACGGCAGAGGAATTTGATTCATAAAGGTGCCCACTTGCAGGGGCCTCCAGCAACCAACATGAGCGGTTATCCTGTTTAAGGCTGTTTAAATACAGCACCTCTAACGTTTGACTCGTTTCCCCATAGGTTGTCTACCTCGTAGCTACCAATGCATTCTTACAGGCTTTGGCAGCGTCAGATAAGATACGCCTCCAGCGTCTCCAACACGCTCTGTTTATCCCCTTCTGACAGCCCCAGAGCGCGGCGCTCTGGCAGGTTGATCTCGGGACGGCCGAACTGGTGGGCGGCACCGTATACCATGGGCGTACCGAAGTAGAGGGTCTGGGGATCGACCTGATAGTCGAGGGTATCGCGCAGATCGTCGTTCAGACGAAGCACCTCATCGGCATGTCGGGGCTTGCGGGCACGGTACTTCTCCGAGAGCGGGGCCCAGGGCTCCCCTTCAGGGCTCTCTTGGGCATCCCAGCGATCCCGGTGCGACAGCAGTAGCCCTTCCCCTATATCTGCCAGCGGTTCGCTCAGGTCACCGGTTTTCTGATAGAGCTTGGCCAGCAGCTCAAAGGCATCGTCCACCCCGTGGTGGCTGATGGCGATAAAACTACCGGCCATCAGAACTCATCCTCAAAGGTGGTCATATAGTGCAGCGCTTCCTCATCTGCATTAGCCATCGCGGCCTCCCAGAGATCCCCCATCAGGTCAGCCTCCTCATCACGGGCTTGCTCACACAGGGCATCCAGCGCCTTGGCTTGCGCCAAGGTAAAGGGGCCATCCTGTGCCAGCAGGGCGCTGGCTTGTTCCAGCAAGGTCATTATCTCGCTCCTTTATGTTTTGATCTCCGGGGTCGCTAGCGGCCGCCCTTGGTAGTGGCAGCCGTAGCTTTGGCCAACATGGCTTCCACTCTCTTGGCCAGTTCGGGAAAATGCTCCAGCATGGATTCCCTCGCCAGCAACCAGGCGGCAAACGCCTCGGCAGCCATCTCTTTGCCATTGGTTCCGGCATATTCGGTAATCAGGCCGATGCCGGTGAGATTGGGCTCCCCGGCCCAGAAGTGAACCTGATGGCCGAGCTCATGCAACCAGGTCGAGATCCGCTGGGCCGATTCCCCCAGTTTATCGCCTACATTGGCCGACACACTCCAATGACGGCGCAAGGCTTCACCACTGGCGCCTCTTGGCAGCAATTGGCGCGGGCCGCTATTAGCGTGGGCATCAGCCAACACATCGGCAGCCGCCGCTTGCACCGCCTGCATATCCACCGTTTTTAAAGTATCGCCCCCCTTTACCTTGATAACCAGATGATCCCAGCTGGTTGCGGTAAAGCCGTTGACGCTGCTGGCCCGGCGCGAATAGTAAAAAGAGCGCACCAGATAGGGATCTTTGCCCAAGTAATCAGCAATAGCCGGGGCAACCTTGAGCCCAGCCGCCCCCTTCCCCATTTCGGTGTGCTTGATAAACAGGGTTTTGACCGGATGCGCCTTGAGGAACGCCGTCAATGGTTCGCGTTGGGGGGCTGGCAACTTGGCCAGCAGATCACTCAAACCCTGGGCGGTGACACCTTTAACGCTGGAGAAGGCGCTCTCCACTATCCGTTCTGGCAGTCGCTCGGCCAACGCAGGCTTGGCCGCTTCGCGCTTGGCCACCACCTTGGTCAGCTCTGCCGGAGTCTGGGGGCGATAATCAAAACCGGGGTCGATGCCTTTGGGGATTTTGTGCAACTCCCCGGTGGCCTTGTCCACCCACTCATATGCGCCATCATCCGGGGCCTTGCTGACTACCAAGCCGCGCCGCTTGAGGTCTGCTTCAGAGAGCAGGAACTTCTTGCACTTGCAGCCATAACCATTGCTCGGGCTGTGCGTCGCCCACCAGGGGTGATCCACCGGCAGCACCAGGTTGTTCCACTTGAGGTGCAAGTCCCTTGGGTGCTCGGAGTCCCCATGACGATAGAGCGCATAGGGGCGTTTGTGCTTGATACGCTGGATCTGCTCTTCACGCCCGGCGTTATAACTCTGACGCAGGTTGGTCTCGAAGATGACGCGGGAACGCCAAGACGCCGGGCCGGTATGTTCCCAACCGTGGCGAGCCACAATTTCCTTGAACGCCTTCTGAAAGGCCCCGATGGATTGCCCTTCACTGATCGCCTTGTCTACCGCCCCGCGCAGGTCAGCCAGCAGATCGGTCTTGGTGGCCCCCGCCACCATAAAGGCGCGGTTATGGGCATCGCGCCACACATCGACCCAGCGTTCGCTCGGCATATCGAGTTTCTGGCGAAAGAAGGCGATCGCCTCGGTAAAGGGCAAGGAGCCATAACGTATTGCCATTATATTGCTGCCTCATCAGACCTTTTTATCATTGCGATAATGATTGGCAGATATTGATGCGCCCTCTGTTTTATGATGAGTATGTTCCCAGTGCTGGTCAGCTTTCTCTTTTCATAATTCCAGTTTTCTGGGTGATATGGGGTCATCCGCGGTGACTGGCCGAACCAGCCGCAGCTTTGAAAAGGGGAATTAGCGCTATGGCTAAAACCAAAGAAGGCAAAAAGAAAGTTCACGTACCCGAACACACCAAAATTGTGAACGGTAAGAAGCAAAAAGTACGTGAGCACTATCGTTCCACTCCGAATTAATCGGACCTTCTCTAGCACTGGGAACATCATTAATTCCCCTCCTCCATCTCAAGCATGCCGAGCAGCTCGCTGGCGGCGATGGCTTGCGCCATCAGCGCCCCCAGTTCGTCATGGCTGAGCTCAGGTTCCAGTGCCAACAAGCCATCCCGGATCTCTTCCAGGGTCGTGGCCTGCATCACCAGCGTCTGGACGGCATCGGTCATTCCCGCCAGCAGAGGGGCCGCCTCGGCCTGCAACCGGGCCAACTGGGCATCGTTGTTATCTCCCTGCGCTGCTTTATGTGCTGCCAGTGTCGCCAGTCCCTGACGGGGCAGCCGAGCCTTGAGCTCCGCCTCCCCTGTTACCCCCCGATTATCCTGAATGACCAATACCTCTTCCTGAGCGGTGGGCACCGGGATCTGCAACTTGTCATAGACCCACTGGGTCGGGATCTTCATGCCGATAGAGACCAGCGTGCGCAGCGGCCCCGCCAGTTGCTGCATATCCTCCGGCTCGGTCACATCAAACTCCAGCCGGGGGCTGCGGCGGGGGCCCTGATAGCTCTTGCCGTTCAGGGCATAGAGCGGATAGACCAGATCGCGGGTCAGGGTGGCGGCCAGCTGGCGGAGATCAGCATCCCGTACCTCCTGGCGCACCTCGTTATGAACATTGCCCAGGGCATTGGTCGAGCTCTTGCCATCGGCCTGTGAGGTCAAGGTTCCCCCCAGGATGGCCTTGCTCATGGAGCGCTCGCACCACTCCATCATCACCACAAAGGGATCGGCCTGACCACTGGCGGCGTTCTGGAACTCAATCTCCATCCCGCGCGGAATAATGCCCCCGGCGTTATGACCGATGGAGAGCACCGCCTGCAGCAGGGTGGCCTTCTCTTTCTCGGTCGCCCCTTCCGGGTATTTGCCAAGGCGCACCGGCAGGCCGTAGATCTCCAGAAACTCCGCCAGATCCCGCACGCTGTAGTTCTTGAACAGAAACGGCCAGATCAGGGTACGGACAAGGCCGGTGCGGGCCAGATACCCCGATTTTGACTTGGCCTTGTGCAGCAGCCAGCCAAAGGGGTTGAGGGCAACCCCTTCGTGGCTGTTATCCCGCAGCCGCAACTGGTTGCGATCGTCCGGGTGGGTCTGAAACCAGGCAGGATCACGCCAGATGATGCCCTTGGGGAGCTGTAACCCCTCCACCAACTCCCAGCCGCAAAACTCCTGGGCACAAAACCCCTTGAGTACCGCATCAGTGGCGTCAAAGATGGCATCATCAAACCAGGTAAAGTCCTCTATCAGCTCACGGATCATCTCGCTGTCGCGCTTCTCCGCCGGGGTGGCGTTGCGGGGTGGCTCGATTGTCCAGCTGACCCCCAGCAGAGCGCGGCGACGCTTGCCGAGTTCACTCTGCAGGTGGGCATCCTTCTCCTCCATGTCTTCGGCCAGCTCGCACTGGGCGATCAGGTTGCCCTGTTCTGCCTCCTTCAATGCGGCTGCCGCCCTGCTCGGGGTAAGCCCCACCGTGGGGTGTTCACTATAGTGACGACGCAACTGGGCAAGCGCCGCCGAGTTCTCGGTCTGCGGCTCTTTTTCAAGCCGCAGGGGATTGCCGTTGATATCGATGATCCTGCCCATTACCAGGCCTCTCTCTCGAACGAATGATGGTTATCGCCCCTTGCTTCATCGCGCTTGTTGGGTAGCGGGGTGAACTCGATAGCGCCCCCCTCCATCCAACTGGCCCGCACCGCCATGGCCAGCGCCACCGCAAAGTCACCGTGGCGCTGTTGGCCCCCTTGGCCTGTGTTCTTGCCTTTGTCGATCTTGGGGATGCCGTTGATGACCTGGATTTTCCCCAAGTCATCCTGCACGTCTGCATGGCGCGGGATGGTCAGGTTGCCATCCTCAAACTCTGCCTTGAGCTTGGGCATCCACTCCCGATACCAGGGGTCATTGAGCATCACGCACTCGATCATGCTGGCGCCCCAGCGCAGTCTGGCAGCCTCTGCCAGATAGCCGCCGTTACCGGTGGCATCGAAGGCCGCCGCAGTGAAACGGTGCAACCCCTGCAGCAGGTAGAACAGGATCTGGCGCTGACTCTCATAGGGGGCATTGACCAGCTCCACCACAAAGGGCACCCGTTTGCGCAAGTTGGTGGCGATGGAGAGCGGCACGAACACCGACAAGTCCCCCTTGCGGGCGAAGTCCTCTCCAAACGCATGACGACAACTGTGATCAAGCGCTTCCAGGCAGGGCTTGAGGTTCTCCTCGCACCAGATATCCACCACTGCCTTGCGGGTCTCCTCGCTCTGCAGTTCGAAATCTTTGGGGGCGGTAAAGCGCAGGATGGGGATATCCGGTTGCATCGCCCGCTCAATCAGGGTGCGCTTGATATAGACGCCGCTGCTCTGCTTGGGTACGCAGAAATACTCCTCAAGGGCATCCTCTTCGGTGGCGGTGGCCTTGAGCAGCCCCGCCTTCCAGGCATCCTCGGCTTCCTGTGTCCAAAGGCCGCCCTTGACCTGGCAGATCCGGCGATAGAGCCCCTGGCGGCAGGCATCGTCCAGGCTGATGGTATGGATGGAATACTCTTTGCGGCCCACTCGGCTGTCGTTGATGAGCTGGTTAAACAGGTTATCGACACCGTTATGGGTACTGATCAACCGCACCTTGGCGCCCCACATGGTCAGCGCCATGGCGGCCTTGAGCACCTCGGCCAGTCGGTCGTGGAAAGCGGCCTCGTCGATGGTCACATTGCCCTGCATCCCCCGCAGGTTGGAGGGGTTGCTGGAGAGCGCCTGCACCTTGAAGCCCGAGGCGAAATAGACCACGAAGGTGAGGATCGCCTTGTCCTCGTCGTCGGTGAATACCTCCTCCTGGATCTCACCGGCCGCCTTGTTGTACGCCTTGGCCCACATGGCCACCGCATCGATAAACTCGCGGGCCATCTCCTTGTTGCTGCCCACATAGAAGTGGTGGCAACCGCCAGCCGTCTTGGTCTTGGAGGCCGTCAGAGCCGCGTCAGCCGCCTCCGCCCAGGTGATACCGGTACGGCGGCTCTTCTCGGCAATCTTGAGCGGGCTCTCGTCGGCAATCCAGATCCGCTGGTACGGCAGCAACACCTCGTCGGGGTTGTATTCGGTACCCAGGGTCTGGGCCAACTGTTGGGCGATAGGGGTCTGAGCAATGGTGGTCATCAGGCAATCCCCAGGATTTCGCGACGTATCTCGGCGGCGGCTTCACCACTCAAGCCCGCCTGAGTCACAATGGCTTCGGTCTTGGCGGCGATCTCTTCGGCAAATGCCTGGCGGATCTCTTTCTCCCGCTTGTGACTCTGCATAGCGGTCGATTCGAGCCGCTGGGCTGCAAGCATGGCGTTTTTCAGCATGTCGATATCCACCGCCTCCTCCGGGTTCTGCACCTGAGCCAGCATCGCCTTGAACAGCTGGGAACGACCCAGCTCCAGAATGAGCTTGGTGGTCTCCCCCATCGGCTTGTCGCCAAGCTGGGAGGTCAAGGCGGCCGTGGTTTCACGCAAATCCCGCAGGTGCTGGCCGACCTGTTCAACCTGGCTGGCATGACGGCTTAACCCGGAGCGGGAGAGCTTGAGATCATCGGGCAACCCAGCCTCCTCGATCAGGCCGTTGATCTCATCCAGGATGGCAGCCTGACTGTTGCCCTTGTCCCGCAGCATCTCGTTGAGCGCGTTGCGGATGGACTCAGGCAGCAGCCACACCTTGCTGGCGCGGCCTCGGGTCGGTTTATCGGCCATGGTCAATCCTCCGCTCGGGGCTTCTTGACGCCGGGCACCGTTGCCCGGCCCTCTGCCGCATCCTGCCCACGACCGGTCAGGTGAGCCACCTGCACCATGGCCAGTCGCTCGATGCGCACCAGTCCCTGCTCTTCCAGCCAGGCCAGCAGGGTCTTCACCCGATCCCGTGTCACCCGGCCGGTACCCAGCTGGTCGAGGCAGTCATTGAGGATTGACTCGTTGGCGGCACCACCGATATCCAGCAGGGAGCGCAGGATCACCAGCCGCTGCTGGGCGTCCAATATCGCTTGAATACTCATGCCTTCTCCTTAAGTGCGATTGGTAACGGCAGCCTGGTAAAACACTGCTGGGCCCCACATAACAGAATTTGTTGAATGCTCATGGCTTCTCCTTCTGTACGGCGGCGAGCTCGTTTTCCAACAGCAGATCGGCAAGACGACGGGCTTGGCGCAGCTCCGGCTTCACCTCCCGCAACTCCCCTCGCAGCTCGCTGATCTCCAGCTGCAGCTTGTGCAGCTCACGCTCGCTCGGCAGATCAGCCAGTACCTGCTCCACCCGCTGGACTCTCTGCGCCAGGGCCGTGAGGTCTTCGCGCTTGGCGTAGGTCTTGGAGAGCAAGATGATGACCACCAGACCCACCAGGCTGGCCAACGCATAGAGCGGGCCCCAGTTCTTAACGATGAATTCCCACACGGGTCGCCTCCTTGCGCTCATACAGGGTCTGGCACTCGATACAGCGCTCGGCACCAGGCTCGGCTGCAAGGCGGGAGGGCGGGATGGCTTCGTCACAATCGCAGCAGATACCATCGCCGTGTGGCCTTGCCCTGTTCTGGTGGGCTTCGATAATGCGCCCAGTCCGATCGGCATCGGCCTGCTGGGCGCGGTCTATGAGGTTTGTCACATGACCTCTCTTACTTGACGGTATGAGTCGCCTTGATGCGGCCCCAGATGGCGAGCAGGCCACCCACCGCACTGGCCAGATCCACCAGGGTGGATGCCAAGCTGGCTTGGGTACCCGCATCGACCGGCACACCGAACAGGCCCGCAATACCGGCCCCCACGGCAATCACACCACCGATCACGGTGCGGCTTTTGAAGGCAGACTTCGCTTGAGGTAACAGAGAATCAGGCATGATGGACTTCCTTTTGTTGAGGTTGGGAATGACGGGCACGGGCCCGCAGGCGATCCAGTTCGGTCACCGAACGCCACCCTTTCTCGAACAGGGATTGACGGGTCTGGTGGTGGCTATAGAGCGGGATCGCCTTCGGGTCAGCGATCTGATTGGCCAAAGCGGCCTTGAGATGGGCTTTGCGCCCATCCTTGAAGCAAGCGAGATAGCGGGGGTTCTTGAGCTCAGGAATGCCAAAGTAGCCCGCAGCCTGGATCGCGGCCGTCGCCTTCTGTTGCTTGATGGTCAGCACGCTCATGCCACCACCTCGCCAACCACGTCGGAAAGGAGGTAGCTCTGCAGACGCAGCAGCCGGTTGATCCAGCCATCGGCATTGGCCCATTGACTCGGGTCTTTGCGCACAATTCCGTGCATGAAGCTGGCCCGCTGCATCATCAGCGCCAGCAGGAACGGGCCTTCGCCCTTGGCGCCCAGTTGCTGTTTGAGCCTACCAATCGACACCGGGCCAAGGCGGCCATCTGCCATCACCCCCAAGACCTGCTGCAGCTGTTGGATGGCGCGTTTCGGCCCGTGATGCACCGCTGCATCAAACACGGCGATAGCGAGGGCCGGGCTTAAGCTGGCAATCAGGTCACAGCGAGCGGGCGCCCAGTAGTTCTGGCGGTAAAAGGGCTCGGGATGGGCCGGAGTCAGATCACCGATAGCGATATCGGGTACCCCATCCCGATCGAGGTCGGCCATGCCGTCCTTCTTGCCATCGGCGGCATCGGCGATGCCGTACTTGGTATGACCACCACGGTCGGCGGGATGGTTGACTTCGCCCCCTTCCACATCGGGACGAAGCAGCCATTTAAGTGCGAGTGATAACATAAAGGCCCCTCGGTGAACTGCGTTATCAGCAGCGTACCGAGGGGCCTGTATGGCAGGGGTTTATGGTGGGTTACTTCAAAGAGTGTTCGGGAGGTGAGGAGCTGGCAGTCGATGGTCGCCCATATTTCATCGCAAAATAGCGCTGTTCCATCATGGACAATGTTTGCTCTTGGGTAGCTACTGTTGCTTCATTGATCGATTTTACTAATCCGCCAACATAGCGATCCGCTTCTAACCTTGCGGCAGCCAACTTTATTTTAGCCTGCTCAATATCCTTCTCCAGTGCCTTCAGTTTGTCATCATCTGTTGCATTTGATGGCAGACCTACAGCCGCAGCGCTTTGTGTTGCCTCGGGTATGGCTTGGGATGGTACTTCTGATTCAGCTGGGGCATTGTTGCTCATAGGCTTGCTATCACATGGCCAATAGTCCACCCACTCCCCATCGCATTTATATTTTATGGCCCCCTCCGCAAGACCAGCCACAAAAATTGACGATATAGCCAACGCAAACCACTTCACTTGAACCTCCTTGTATAAAAATAACACTAAGTGGTTAATCAAAGCCCTGCATCATTCTGAGCCTTAATTTCCTGTTCACATTCCGTCTCGTTAGAAAAACTATATTCAATAGCCAAATACCCTGAGTTTGTATCGTTTGCTGTAGCAAGAAGAGCTACTGAAGCAATATCATTTGGTAAGGGTTTTTCTGCCCCCTTCCAAGAGGTAAATAGATAACGTTCTTTTTTATGCAAAGCCCTCATCCAATCCTCTGGCTCCTTCCAGATGGAACCAACCGTTAAAAAATCCGTTCGCTTATGCTTCCCATAGCGCTGATCCAATTTTTCTTCAAAATCATCAAATTCTGTTTGCAACTGATGACCATGGGGATTGGTTGTTATATCCTTCCCTATTGCTTTAATCCAACAAAGACCAGATTTATCAGATATTTGTACTGCGTACCTCACAAAGTCTGGATGTGGTTTAGGTGGATTGTCAAAGAGGTACGTGCCATTGCCGATCGGTGTAATATGACCTTTAAACATCTCTTTGGTCATCCCCATCGCCACACCAAATGGGCCATCAGCAGCCAACATAACATGTGGTTCTTCAATTGGTGTTGGTGTTTCCTTGGTTTCATTGGGTACTGTCGCTTTAACATTGCTTTCTGTATTAGGTGTGGACAATGCTGATGAGCTGACTGTTAATGGCAAGCCATATTTTGAGACTAGATACTGCTGCTCCAACATTGCAAGTGTCTGCTCTTGAGTTGCTACGGTTGATTGGCTGACGGCTGCAATTAGACCACCACTATATTGAGCCGCTTTAGCTTTAGCCTCAACTAGGTGCTGTTTTGCTATTTCTATATCACTCTGCAGAGCTTGAGCTCGTTCAGGATCCGGCTGGCTTGTTGGCACGACAATAGTCACCTTGGCACCTGTTTCGATTGCTTGTATTCGCTGAGTTAATATATCTCGGCTTAGTTTCAACGTTTCTTCGCGAACTTGTTTAATGGCTTTTATCAACCCACCATTATATTGAGCAATCTCAGCAGAGACAGTATCTATATCCTGACCAAGCTTATCGCGTTCTTGCTTGAGCTGTCCCACCAGCTCTTGTTCCTGTGGTGTCAGTGTCCTTTGCTCATTACACGCTGAAAGAACAAAAATAGAACAAACCAAAAATGCAATCTGTGTTTTTTTAAACATCACGAGCGACCTCTTATCCTTAGTCAAAAAACTCAATCCAGAATCGCTATCTCGCCCAACAACTCCAGTATGATGAGCTGCAACCCCAACAATTCGAACTTGCAATACCGAATAGTCAGCCATAAAAAGAAACCCCATTACATGGGGTTCTTTTGTATCTGTGAAGATGTACGCATTTTGATGCGTTTTTTCTCAATTACTTGAAAAGGGCATACTGCATGCGACATTTCATCAATTGTCGTTGCTCCGCAACCACAGCATAGGTCTGGGGTACCGACAGCCCGTGCTTGCGGGCAAGCGCATCGATATTTCGGCCGTTGAACTCATCCCAGATAGCCCTATCCCGCAGCGCAGCCTTAAGATGATCCCCGGTGGGGATGTAGTAGGCCCGGCCCCCCATATAGTGGGCCTGTACCAGTGCTAACTTGCGGGCCTGAGCCTTGGCCTGCTCGGGCCGCATCCCCCCTCTTGCCAATTCGCAGGCCAGCACATCCACCAGCTCGCTCAGGGCTTTGGGCCATTTGGCCGTCAGTTCAGAGGCAGGGATCTGGTCGAGGCGATCGACCAATTGCCCCAGTGAGGCGTGATCATCGGCAAAGAGATCCTGATTGTGTTCCATGACTCCCCCGGCAAAACAGAAAAAGCGGTGCGCCGATTAGAACACAGGCTATTTTATGCGCACATTTTTTAGCGCATACTGAGTCCCTCGTTATCAAAGGGAGATTGAGACGAATGAGATGGAGCGAGCGCGTTAAAGAGTGGTTACTTGATCTCGATGTGAAACTGCAACGAGACCCTCATGCCCTATGGCCTGCGACTCTCGCCTGTGTGATTGCCATTGTGCTGATCATTTTTACCGGGGTACAAGTCAGCAAACTACCAGAGCAGGTTCATATGTTTGGTGGTATGAAAGACGTATTGTTGATTCTATGGGCCCCCTCAGTAGTAATTGGCTTGATTATTGTGGCCAAGGGAGTAAGTGCCACAATGGCTCGACTAGAAAAAGCAGGGCGTATTCCTGATTAACTCAGATACGGCTGTTCCACTTTTTCAGCGCTTCCAGCACTTTGACGGCCAGAGGCGCATCCAACCATCCTACCTCGGCCACCCCTACCCCGCCGTTTAAACGGGCGGTCATCCGTTGCACCCAATGGTTTAATGCGGTATCCGAACCATCCCTGATGATGCCAAGGCGGGCCATCTCACACCAGATGGCCCTGATCTTGGCAATTTCATTGACCCGTAGATGACCACCGGACGCTGGACTCAGCCGTCTGTTGGCTGCATGGCGAGCAGGCTTGGGAATAAAGCCCGCTGCTTTGAAGGCTGTCAGCACCTGTTCCAGCTCCTGTTCGCTTAACAGGGCGGCGCTGCGCTTGCCGGTGTGGCTGGCCAACAGGTCGCGGTAACACTCGTCATCAAGCGCCAACACACGGCGCCCTACCTGTACCAACCGGATCAGTCTGCTGCGCTTGTTCATCAGCTATCCCCTCCCCGTTCTGCCTTGCTGTCATGGTGCTACTCGGCCACTCTCATCTGCTGGTAGTGCTCATTGAGGCACCCCCGACACCAGCTGGAGAGCCGTGTGGCATCGCTCGCCACACCGAAAAACTCGGTATCCCATGGCCAGAACTCGCCACAACGGGGGCAACGCTGCTCCAGCCCCAGTTCGGTGATGCAGGCCCGACCGCTTTGCAGGCGGCGAGCCAGAATATGGGGGGCCAGCAGGGGGCTATAGATGGCCATGGCGACCCCCGGTTTCGTGTACCCCACCACCATCTCTGGCCGATTTGGCCTGTTGCAGCTCGGCCACCAGTTGCCAGCGCATCTGGCAGGCTTCTCCGGCCAGTGCGTGAAAACCACGGGCGCGCGCTTCTTTATCAAACTGTTTGAGCTGTTTGCACACAGCCCGTTTTTCAGCGGCCGCCAGTGCAATGGCTGCGCTGCTGAATATCTTGGTAAGCCGAATATCCATCTCTGTTTTGGTCATCGCCGTGCTCCTTGTATCAAGACGGTGAAGACCTGGGCCCAGATCATTTGGTTGCTCATCAGTACCCGGTCACCACACCGGATAGACAGGGCGGCATCGTCGCCCTGTTTCGCATTGGGCCATTACTCGAACTGCAGTGGCGTCACCCCTTGATACTCCTCGGCATTGAGGGGGGCAGGCCCCAGCCCCAGCGTCCAGAGCAGGGCGGCCTTGATGCCATCCTCATAGGTGTCGTCGGGGTAGCAGGTGCCCTCGGTTTCGGTGATCTGCTCACAGAGCAGCAGTTGCTCTTCGGCTTTTTCCACGTTGATTTCCATCACGCCTCCTCCCTATACCTTGGCCAGATCCAGGCTCATCTGGATGTAACGCCCGTGAGCGTCACGCTCGTAGAGCCGCAGATATTGGCTGGTGCCGGTCACCTGGATGGCATCAACAGCGGCTTGCATGGCCAGCAGCCAATCCGGGTCATCGATATTGAGCTGACGCAGGGAGAGCACCTGATTCACGTCGATATGACCGCTCTTGGATACCCTAAAGGCATGATCTACCAGAGCGCGGATCTCGCTGCTGGCGCCATCGCTCCAGCGTTCGATGCACTGGTCAATCAGCGCTTTGGCGGCCTGGATCCGTTCATCAAATTTGCGGTGCTCCCCCACCGCCCGAATGAGCTTGTAACGGCCATCAAAACTGAGCAGGGTCACGTTGCCCTTGGTGCCGCCCCACGCCACGCCGTACTGCTCGGCGGAGAGATCCACAAAGTCGGCGATCTGTTGCATGGCGCCAATCTTGAAGGCGGCCAGCTGTGCGCGTTGCTCGCGAGCTGCGGCGATAATGGCCAGCACCACTTCGTCGCGCAGCTTGTCTGCCGGGGCGATCAGGTTTTCCGGTACCCAGTGCCCCTGGGCGTTCTGGCGCATCGGGGTGGTACTGGCGGTTTGTGCTTCTTGCATGGGCTTCTCCTTAATGGATCTTGTTGCTGCCGGGCACCGGAGGGCACATCACGGCGCTGTACTGCTCTGCTGTCGCGCTCGCCAGCTCCTCCTGATGGGTCGCGCTGCAGAATTCGAGAAACTTGGGTAACTGGCGCAGCACCACCCGCGCCAGCGCCTCGTCTTCTATCTCAAGCTGGATCTTGCTCATCTCATCCCCCTTGCCGGTTTCAGGATTCTTGGCGCCAGTGGAGCAGGCAGCCGCCAAAGCGCACCAGGGCGACTTCGCGCACCACGCCCGCCAGACATTCACGGCTCAACACGGCGCGCGCCTTCATCTCTTTGGGCAGTGGCCCGGTAACCGCCAGCAGCGGGGTATGGCAAACCCGACTGGTGCGAACGTCATATCCCTTGGCCGTCAGCCAGTGGCTGAGTTGCTCGGCGGTCTTTTGCAAATTGCTGTGAAGATGCTTTTTCATCCCGTTCTCCTTGTGATCTCGTCACCGGGCCCACCGCGAAAGAGCCCCGCCAACCCTTATTTGCCTTCTTGCTTGTCGAGCAGTCGGTTGTATTTGATGGCCATGATTTTCAGCTCTTCGGCCAGCAGCTCACTCAGAATACGCAGGCTGCTGCTGGCATTGTCGCCATCGCTTTTGGCCTGTCGGCGCAATCTGGAGAGGGTGGCCTCGGCGTCATAGCGAGCCGTTTTCTGCGACCCTTTGCCCTGCTCTACCGATAACCGCATCGGACGGCGCAGTTGCTGCGCCTCGGTCAGCTGGCTATGGGGGCAACCGCTGCGGCATGCCTTCCAGAGCTTGATATCCATCGGACTGCTGCCCACTTCGCTGGGGCCTCGGCGTTGGTGCGCGAGACACTGATGCGCCGGGATCTCACCCAGGATGGGGCACCTCACCTTGTTGCCCATCAGGGCCCCTTCCACCAGGGTCTGTACCCTTGCCATATCGCCGGGATACTTTTCGTTGCAGACTTGGCTGATGGTGGTGCGAGAGAGCCCGAGCTTCTCGGCCACCTGGGCCAGCGAACTGGCCGCCACTTCGGCCTGCAACACCTCAAGCCACGTTTCCATGTGTCTCCTCCTCCCGTTGGAACGGGTATAACTGCTGCTGGTTTTGATCCCAGCAACCATGGTCACGACACAGCGGGGCATAACGGCCTGTATCCCTGACCAGCTGATAGCGTCCTGTCAGGCCGTGTCTGGCGGGTACAGGCAGCAAACTGTCAACTTTGAACAGCACCTTGACGTAACCGGCTTTTACCAACCTATCGGTGTAAAACCAGGCTTGTTTCTGACCCGTCTCTGCCGTCAGCATCAGGTCTGTCAGGGTGAAGAAGCGGCTGATCTTCATGGTGTTCCACATTTTCTGTTGATTGGTTTTGCGCTTGTTCCTGCATTTGGGCCGCTTCTGGCCACTGCTTTTGCCAATCGGTGGCATGTATTGAGCGCTAACCACTTTGAAATAGGCCGGGCGGGATACCACGCCGTCCGGGTGTTTAATGAGGTGGCCAGCGGCCAACCAGTCACGCACGACCTTGTAGATATGTGCCTCCGACATTCCCGTCACGGCGATCACGTCCTTGATCAGAAAAGTCTCTTGCTGGCACATCCATTCCCAGGCTTGCAACGTCATTAGCGTTGCTTTTGTATCAACCACTGGAATCCCTCCCGTGCTTTGTTTTTATTGGCTGTAGCCTGACGGCTAGCGGCTGCGACGCACGTCATGGAGCAACTCGCTGGCGTCAACGTCCTCCAGCCGGATAATCCGGGCATCAGAGGCCATCGCCATTTTTTCAATCTTGTCGAGGGCCGAGACGATAGTGCGCACCACGCCGTTGGAACGCTTGCGGATCAGATCCAGCAGTGCATCGTCGATCTCCACGTCCACCTCCAGCATTTCGCTGGCAATCAGGGACACATCATCGAGATCGGCCGGTTTGAATTCGATCCACTGGGAGATGCGGTTAAACAGTTGCTTGCGCTGGCTGATGCGGCGGGCAATCTCTTCCATCCCGACCAGGATCAGGGGTTGTTCGGTGGCATCGTAGATATCGCGCAGGGTCTCCATGATGCGGGCATTGCCGACCACGTAATCGGCCTCGTCCACGAAGATGGCCAGCTCTTCGGCGCGCACGGATTCGATGATGCTATCGACCTGAGCGCGCAGGTTGTGGCGCTGGGGAATGCCGATCTCTTTGGCAATCTGCTCCAGCAGGCTGGTCACCGTGTCGGCCTTGTAGCAGCGGACATAGATGCCGTTCACTTCGTCCTGGTTGAACAGCCATTCCACTGCGGTGGTCTTGCCAAAGCCGGAGGGGCCATGGATCAGGCCAATGCCCGGCACTATGCTGGAGCGGTTGAGCAAGTTGTCGAGCAGCTGCTCGGTCTTGATCATGTTTTTGACTTCAACGATCTTGTGTTTCATAGTGGGTTTGTCCTTTGTTTTTGGGCCTTTTCGGGCTATTCGCTAACCTTTTGCCTGGGTGCGGCGGGTAGCCCGAACTTCATCCAGATGGCGGTAAATGCGTTTTGCCATCAGCTTGTGGCTGTAGAGGTATCGGGTCAGCCACTCCTTCTCCCGCTCTGTCAGCGGGGTATCCAGCTCCCGCTCTGCCAGATAGATGGCTTGCTCGTACTCGGTCTTGAGTGCTCTCGATTCCTGCCCTGCGGTGGCTTGCGCCCGCTGCGCCTTCGCTTCCCGTCTGGCTTCTATGGCGGCCAGTTCTGCCGCATTGAAACGGGCGGGTTCAGCGGGCGTTGAGACCCCGGTGAGCGCGGCCAATGCCGGGTTATCGAGGGTGAGATCGCGACGGCTGAACGCTTCAATACCCTTGGCCTTGTCGACGAAGTGGCGCACCACATCCTGATGGAGCTGGTCGATGCCAAAGGTCTTGGCAAGGTTGCGCATCTCGCGGCGAAAACTGGCCAGCGCCTTGGCATCGGCTTTTTTGGCCGCCCGGAAGGCATCGGGGCTGATGCCATTGCCCAGCAGGTCGATGTTGATGGCCTCGATCCGCTCGTTCCAGTCGCCGGTGCGGTACAAGATGGCGCGGCCCACATCGCACGGATCGAGAAAGACGCTGACCCGCTGGCTCTTCCAGTTGTGCTCCAACAGTTCGGGGGCGCTGTATTTGAGGCCACCGGCCTTGATAAAGCCTTTGGAGACGGTCGCCTCACCGATATGGTTGAGCAGCAGATCCAGCGCAGCTTCATCGGGAATGGCGCGGCGCTGATAACGGGCCAGCTGGTACTTTTCATTGGGGCTGACCCCGAGGGCACTGTGCTTGCGGTTGTGGTAACGGGCATCGAGCCAGTTATCGAGCAGGGTTTGCAGCTCTGCGGCTGTCATGGCCAGCTCGTAAATATCTTTTTGCGCATCCGGTTTGCGCTTCTCCTCCAGCCGCTGGGCAAAGCTCTTGCGCGCCTCGATCACCTGACGGTCTGCCACACAGTGACCTATATAGGAGGGCAACAGCTCGATCAGGCCGTGGCTCAAGGTACGGAAAAACCGCTCGATATGGGGTTTCTCCCACCCCGAGTAGGCGTTGGAGCGGCTGACGTTCATACCAAGCAGGGTGCAGATGGACATGACCCGCTGGCTCACGTAGTCAGAGCCGTTATCGGTGCGCATCACACCGTTATCGTTGAGGGTGCCCCAGGCCAGCAGGGTCTTGCGCAGCAGCAGGCAGATCCCCTCGCTCGATGAGCTCTTGGCCACCAGCAGACGAACGCGACGGGTATACACGTCGATCACCGCGATGATGCTGTGGCGACCATCCACCAACATGGCATCGACCGGGGTGCTATCGAACTCCCACACGTCGTTGGGCTGGGCCATCCAGGGGTACATCTCCTCGATCGCGCTGCGGTATTTGTTGTTGTAGGCATCCGGGTTGGTGGTGTAGGTAAAGGCCACCTTGTTCTCTGCCAACCATTTCACCATCCAGCGACGCAAGGAGGATTGGCTGGGGATCTGCCATCCCAGCTGATTCATGTCGCTGTATTGGCTGGCCAGTTCGTGCAGCGCCCCCCACTTGTTGGCCAGATGGGGCTTGGTGGTGACCAGTGCGGTGAGAAACTGGGCCAGATCCGGGCTCTGTTCGACGGTTGATAGCCGTTCCCGCTGATAGTTGCCAGCCAGGGCTGCGGGGCCTTCATCCGCAAGCGCACTTTGCCAGCGGCGCAGGGTGATCAGACTGAATGGCTTTTGCCTTTCATAAACGCTGACAGGCAGGGCGAGAGTGCGGGCACGGTATGCCTCGATAAAGACGCGGCGACCCACCTCCCCTTGCTGGCAGGCGTGATAGGGGGCCAGGAAGATATCGGCGGCCTGCAGGATCAGCAGTCTGGCATCGACCTTCTGGCGAGCCCCCTCCCCCAAAGTCAGCAATTTGCGGCCTGCCTCCGGTTTGACCGGCACCTCGCGTGCCAGCAACTTGGCCATGGCCTTGCCACCCGCCGCATGGTCGGTCACCGCATGGCCTTGTGCGGCCACAGCTTGTTCTGCCAGATAACGGCGGGTTTCAATCGGCAGTGAGCCAATGTGGTATTCGGCCCCTTTGCCTTTCTCGCGCTTGCGGCTTTGCCACTCTTCACGCTCGGCCTTTTTGCGCACACCATCGGGGTAAGCGGGCATGCCGACCAATCCGGCCAGCGCCTGGGCGGTGTACCAGGTGCTCATTGGTCACCTCCCAGCAGGTCGATCCCCAGCGACTCGGACAGCAGGGCCATGATGGCGCGGCTTTCCCGACGCTTGGGGCTAATCCCTCTGGCCGGAGCATAGTGTTTGATGCAACGCTGTACGGCTCGGGGGTGCAACCCTTTAGCGCGGGCCCAAGCAGCTTGGGAAAATCCGCATTTTATGAGCTCAGCCCTGATCCACTCTGGTGTTTTCCCTGACATACTCACCCCGTTTCGGTATCATCAAGTGTCGCAGCGCGTATCTTTATCATTCATAAAAGAATGATTTTATGTCGCGATGCGTCATATATGAATGATTGATCACCCCAAAAAGATTGACAAGTCTTTTTGTGCGGAATTTTTTGTCTATCGACTCACCAGCATTAGCCACTAGCCGAGAATTCCTTGTATGTCAGAGCGTTATGAAGAAAAACCACAAGCAGTACAAAAAGACGGTGAGGTATCTTTTCTGACGGCGGGAATGGATACTTTGAGTGACCGTCTGGATGAGCTGCGCGGGAGCCTGAGCTACAAGGCATTTGCCGAACTGGTGGGGATGAGTGAGTCGGGGATGCGCAAATACTTCCCACCGTTTAATTCGCTGCCCACCATCGACAAGGCGCTGCGCATCGCGCGGACGTTCAATGTGAATCTGGAGTGGCTGGCCACCGGTCAGGGCCCGAAACACCCCGATGGAACGGCAGAGCAGATGGTGCAACGTGAGGAGTTTGATGAAGAGTACGCGCTGATCGATGGCTACCATGTCACAGTCAGTACCGGCCATGGTGCGTTTAATGATGATCATGAGGTTAAACGCAAGCTGGCCTTTCGCCGCAAGTGGCTCACGTTTCGCAAGTTAAACCCGGAAAACTTGGTGGTGGTCTTCGCCAAAGGCGACAGCATGGAGCCCACCATCCACTCTGGTGACTCTATCCTGGTCGATATCAGCAAGAATCAGATCGAAGACGGATCCATCTTCGTGTTGCGCCTGGGAGAAGAGCTCTACGCCAAGCGCCTGCAGAAAAACTTCGACGGCGGGATCACCATCATCAGCGACAACCGCGATGATTACCCCCTGCAGGTCGTTCCAGCCAACCAGCTGGAGAGCCTGGCCGTGATCGGCAAGGTAGTCTGGGCCGGGCACGATTTTTTTTAACTGTAACTATCTGATTTTGTGATACCCCGCTGCTGATATTATCTAGCCAGTGATTATTTAAATGGCTCTAGGCAGCAATCACTACATTTTTCATTTTCAGTGCATCGACTCGCAGCCTGACTCTAAAGTTTTCATTTTGCGGTTAAACGGCTTGGTTTAACCGCATCACGCCACAAGCCCCGCCATTCCTGAGTTTGTCCCGCCATCTCCCACTTGTTTTCGCCAGCTCCCGGTTTTTCATTCTTGGTGGTGGGTTACAGGAGGCAATGTTGGACAGAAATCGCATGGATTAGATGCGAACGACTGTGACTCGGTTCGATCAAGCAATTGGCCAGTGAGTCGCACCGTCGCACCAATGCAATCTGGCTTAGCCGGGCAGATGAAGTGCCAGCCAGACCGCCAGCGGGATCACCAGCACAGAGAGGGCATTGCCGCCGAGCACGATACTGGCCACCTTGTCCGGCTGGCAGTGATACTGCTCGCAGAGCATGTAATTCAAGACCGCAGGGGGCAAGGAAACCGACAACATCAACAGCGGGATCCACTCCGTCTTGAGCGGCAACAGCCAGATCGCCAGCAGCAGCGACAATCCCCCCGCCAACAGATAGAGCAGGTTGCACTTGAGCGCGAGGCCAAGGTGATCAAGCTCTCCCTCCATCAGGCGAATGCCCAGCGCAAAGAGCATCAGGGGCACCGAGATCTGGCCGAGCAGCGAGGCCGTGGTCACCACATATTCCGGCAGCGTAATGTGCAGGTTGGCCACCAGCAAACCGGCCAGCGCGGCCCACAACACAGGGCTGCGCAGCCATAGCCAGCGGGAGGTATTGGCCGAGAGGATAAACATGCCGACCGAAAAGTGCAGCAGATTGGAGAGCACAAAAAGGATCACGATGGCCCCCAGTTGCTGCTCGCCAAACGCCAGCACCATCAAGGGGATACCGAGATTGCCGGTATTTCGGAACATGGCGGGCAAGATCAGCGCTGCCCGCTCAATCCCTTTGAGTTTGAGCAGCGCGAGCAGCAGACCGGGTAACAGAATAACCAGCGCCCCCGCCGCAATCAGCGGCAGATGCTCCGCCAGCGCCAGCGGATACTTGACCAGCGCGGAGAAGACCAGCGCCGGGGTAAACAGCTCGATATTGGCCCGATTGACGTAACCGAGGGCGGCCCCCGGTTGCAATCGCCCGTAGAGAGCGCCGAGCCCGACCACACCGAACACCGGGATGACGATATTGAGCAGGGCGCTGAACATGGGCGGCGTCCGTTACAGTTCGCGGGCCGGTTTGCCCATCAGCACCACCGGATCCAGCGTTACTTCCAGTGCGCCGTTACTGACCCAGAGCTGACCATCGGAAATGGTGCAAGTGAGCTGCATGGTACGCTCGACCATAGCGGTGAGCGGCAGGGTCTGGCTGTCGGAGAGTTCGATGATGCTGAGGTTGTCATGCTGGCTCAGCTTGCCCTGGTTCTGCTTCCACCAGACGGCTGTACCACGACCGCCGTAGAGGTAGAGCACCACCTGACGGGCGCGGTTACAGGCCTTTTTCAGCCGTTTTTCATCGGGTTGGCCCAGCTCGATCCAGAGCTCTATTTCGTCCGAGTAGTTCTTGCACCAGAGCTCGGGTTCGTCATCGGCGCTCAATCCCTTGGTGAACTCCAGTCGCTCGGCGGCGTGCCAGGCAAAAGCCGCCAGCCGGATCATCATCCGCTCATCGGTTTCGGAGGGGTGGCGCGCCAGCGTGAGGGAGAAGTCCTGATACAGATTGCGATCCATATCAGACAAACTGATCTGGGCCTTGAATACGGTTGCCTTGAGAGCCATAGAAAACCTTGAACCCCTGATAAGAGAAGGGTGAGTGAGAAATACGGGCGCCAGTGTAATCAAAATCGGCGGCAGGTTCGACCATCCTGACCAAAGATTTCCCCTTCCCTGCCGGGATAAGTGCTTTAAAAGACACACAAAACAAATGCCAGTCCGAAGACTGGCATTTGGCGGCATGGAGAAGCGACTCACTTCTCGGCGGACTGTACCCCGAACGCATTCAGCAGCATGCAACAGGTCACTGCCACCGCCACGAATCCGCTCAGAAAGATAAAGGGCATGGCCCCGTATCCCAGTACTGTCCAGATGGTGTGTTCAAGAAGACTCATTGTTGTGTCCTTCATCCGGTGAAAGGTGTGTTCCTTCTGGCGGATATTGGCTCCGCTCTTGATGCCTCCATTTGACCTCAATCAGCGGTTGGGTCCTATGCCACCAAAGTGATAAATGCAGGGTTCATTTGCGCTGGATCAAGCTTTTTGGCCAAATATCCATGCAGTTCAAGCAATTACCATCACCAATCTAGGATAGACACAAACACGGCAGAATAAAAAAACGCGCCGGATGGCGCGTTTCTTGGACAGCACAGGCAAGGGATCAGTTGTCGCACAGATCGCTTGGCATGTCCTGACGCAGGCGGGTCCACAGCTTGCCGGACTCGATACCGTACTGACGCACCGTCATGAACACGGCTTCGTGGTTCTTGGTCTCCGCCAGATTGAGCAGAGTCTTGTAGTAGGCATCTGCGGTCTCGCGGGCCTGCTTGTCGGAGAAGTAGTAGCTGCCAACCCGGCTGTACAACCCTTTGAAACCGTTCAGGATCAAAGCGTAGATCGGATTGCCGGAAGCAAACGCCAGCTGGTGGTGCAGGCGATAATCGAACTCGGCATAAGCCTGAGCGTTGTTCTCGACCCCATCGGCACCACGCAGGATCTCGGCGGCCTGTTCCGGATTGTGACGGATCGCCCCGCGGATAAAGATGGTGCAGATATGGGTACGGGCGGAGAGCAGCTGAGCTATCAGATCAGGTACCTTGTCCTGATCCAGACGAGCCAACGTCTCCAGAATATTGAGGCCGGAGGTTTCCCAGAAATTGTTCACCTTGGTCGGCTTGCCATGCTGTATGGTCAACCAGCCATCACGGGCCAGTCGCTGCAGCACTTCGCGCAAGGTAGTCCGCGTCACCCCGATCAACTCGGATAATTCACGCTCGGCGGGCAGAATAGATCCGGGAGGAAAGCGATTGTTCCAGATGGACTCGATGATGTATTCCTCGGCAAACCCAGCTGGGCTCTGCGCTTTTATAACCATGAATTGACTCTGTTGTAATGCGTAAAAAGGCTGACGAATGATATCAAAGCGATGATGGCTGGCAAGCATAAGGTCAGTCCTCTGCTCACATATGGCAAATATAGTGTTGGGAATATGTATCTAATCGCCACGAGGGAGCCAGCCAACCCCGACAAGGTGGTTATAAAACAGACAGATGGGCAGAGATCCATCGGCTATCATTTATAATCGTCACGCTTTTTGATTAAAATCACGAGGAATCAGACAGATAAAGGCCAACATCCGGAGGCACAGGTCGAATCATCCTTGACTGCATAGAAGCAGATCCTAACAACAAAGTTGAGACCCATTATCATGCCAATAAGCCTAGGGCAGGCATTCGCCAAGAACTTCTTGGGCAATGCACCACAGTGGTATAAAAGCGCCATCTTGCTATTTCTGGTGATCAATCCGATTGCCTTCCACCTTGATCCTTTCATTGCGGGCTGGTTACTGGTCGTTGAGTTTATCTTCACCCTGGCCATGGCCCTCAAGTGCTACCCCCTGCAACCGGGTGGTCTGCTCGCGATCGAAGCCGTGTTGATCGGCATGACCTCCGCCGATCAGGTCAAGCACGAGCTGGTCGCCAATATCGAAGTGCTGTTGTTGCTGGTGTTCATGGTGGCAGGCATCTATTTCATGAAGCAGCTGCTGCTCTATGTCTTCACCAAGCTGCTGATCGGCGTACGCTCCAAGATCCTGCTCTCCCTCTCCTTCTGTCTGGTCTCCGCCTTCCTGTCAGCTTTTCTCGATGCCCTGACCGTGATTGCCGTGGTGATCAGCGTCGCCACCGGCTTTTACGCTATCTATCACAAGGTCTCTTCCGGCAAGGAGTTTGGTCACAGCCATGACCATACCGACGATAATGAAGTGGCTGAGCGCAATCGCCAGGATCTCGATGATTTTCGCGCCTTCCTCCGCAGCCTGATGATGCATGCCGCTATCGGGACCGCGTTGGGCGGTGTCTGCACCCTGGTGGGCGAGCCGCAAAACCTCATCATCGGCGAGCAAGCCAGCTGGAACTTCGCCGAATTTGCCATTCGCATGTCCCCCGTGACCGTCCCCGTCTTTATCTGCGGTCTGCTGACCTGCGTGTTGGTGGAGCAGTTTCGCTGGTTTGGCTATGGCGCCCGCTTGCCGGACACAGTGCGCGCCATCATGGAGGAGTACAACCGCTACGAAGAGGCAAAACGCAGCCCGCAAGACAAGGCCAAGCTGATCGTTCAGGCATTGATTGCGGTCTGGCTGATCGTCGGTCTGGCCATGCACCTGGCAGCCGTTGGTCTGATTGGCCTCTCGGTCATCGTGCTGGCCACCTCCCTGACCGGGATCACCGAGGAGCACTCGCTGGGTAAAGCCTTCCAGGAGGCACTCCCCTTCACCGCCCTGCTGGCGGTCTTCTTCAGCGTGGTCGCCGTCATCATCGATCAGCAGCTGTTCAAGCCGGTGATCCAGCTGGTACTGGCTGCCAAGCCGGAGAACCAGCTGGCTCTCTTCTATCTGGCCAATGGGGTGCTCTCCATGGTCAGTGACAACGTCTTTGTCGGAACCGTCTACATCAACGAAGTCAAGACTGCCCTGCTCAATGGCGCCATTGACCGCGCCCAGTTCGATCTGCTGGCGGTAGCCATCAACACAGGTACCAACCTGCCATCGGTCGCCACCCCCAATGGTCAGGCCGCCTTCCTGTTTATGCTCACCTCGGCATTGGCGCCGCTGCTGCGCCTCTCCTATGGCCGCATGGTCTGGATGGCGCTGCCCTACACATTGGTGCTGGGGCTGATCGGCTTTTTCTCTGTCGAATTGCTGCTTGGTCCTGCCACTGAGTGGTTCTATCAGCACGGATGGCTGGTGATGGAGAGTGCGTTGCCAGCGGTACAGCCGGCACTGCATTAATCCGTTGCGACGGTTTCCGAGGGCCCTTTCAGGGCCCTTTTCTTTTCGGTTCCGCTCTGCTCTAATTCAGCCACTGTTTTTTCTGAGAGATCAATGAGATGATCGAGTTTCTCCGCCGTATCGCCGCCCATCGGCTGGCCTGGGGTCTGTTGGCAGCATCAGCCCTGTTCCTCGAGTTGTGCGCCCTCTTCTTCCAGCATGTGCTGGGCCTCTCCCCGTGCGTGATGTGTGTTTACGAACGGTTGGCGACCCTGGGTGTGCTGGCCGCTGGACTGCTCGGCATGGTGGCGCCGGATAAGTGGTATGTTCGCTGGAGTGCCATGTTGCTGTGGGGCTACAGTGCCTTCCGCGGCTTCCAGCTGGCCCTCAAGCATGTGGACTATCAGGTCAACCCCTCCCCGTTCAACGTCTGCAGCCCGTTTGCCGACTTCCCGAGCTGGGCTCCGCTCGATCAGTGGCTCCCCTGGCTCTTTATGCCGGAAGGGGATTGTGCCCAGATCACCTGGCAGTTCTTCGGTTACTCCATGCCCCAGTGGCTGGTCGTCATCTTCGCCGCTTACCTGTTGGTCTTCACCGTAGTGGCCATCGGCAATCTGGTGAAAGGGCGTTGCTGCAACTGATCATCATGGCCGTGTGGAGATAAAAGGGGGGAGCCATTATGGCTCCCCCCTTTCTCGTTCTGGCTGACCGTATTTCTGGTTACGCCCTGGCAGTGCTCATCTTGGCCTTGACCGCGCCAATTACCATGGGCAACAGGGAAATACCGATGATGCCGAAGATCAGCAGGGTAAAGTTGTGACGCACCACCGGCAGATTGCCAAAGAAGTGGCCGGCATAGACGAAGGAGAGTACCCACAGCAGGCCGCCAACCAGGTTGAACGCTAGGAAGCGCGGATAGGTCATGGCCCCCATCCCTGCAACGAACGGCGCAAAGGTGCGCACGATAGGCAGGAAGCGGGTGATGATGATGGTCTTGCCGCCATGCTTGGCATAGAAAGCGTGGGTCTTCTCCAGATAGTCGCGGCGGAAGATTTTGGAGTCCGGGTTACGGAACAGCTGCTCGCCGAAGAAGTGACCAATGGTGTAGTTGACCACGTTGCCCAGCACAGCTGCGATGATCAGCACGGCCGCCAAGGTGTGGACGTCCAGCACACTGCCCACGGTAAGCGCACCGGCGGCAAACAGCAGGGAGTCACCCGGCAGGAACGGCGTCACTACCAACCCTGTTTCACAGAAGATGATCAGAAACAGGATGGCGTAAACCCAGACGCCATAGTTCTCGAACAGCTCTTTCAAATGCACGTCAACGTGCAGGATAAAGTCGATTGCAAAGAGGATCAGATCCATTTTTTCCATACCCATAAAGTGAACGGCGTGGAGTCTACGCCAATGCCATCCGGGCGACAATCACCGGGGCAGCCTCTTTTTTGTCCCGCAGTGCCCACCTTCAAATGAAACCGTTTTTCCGCTTCCTTCGAGGGTGGGAGCACAAAGAGAGAAGCCGAGTATGTTGTTGAAAAGGTGAACTAGGAGGCCTGTTCCAGATCGCTGCGCACTGCGGGGGGCAAACAACGCTCCCAGCCCCATAGCAACACCAGCAGCAGGGTCACATCATCGAACCAGCCCAGCAAGGGCACCACGTCAGGGATAAGATCCACCGGACTGATGCCATAGAGCAGGATAAGGATCACCAGCCCCCTCGCCCACCAGGGGGTACCGGGATGGCGAAAGCCCTGATAGAGACGACGAAGTCGTTGCCAAATCAGCCAGCGTTTGCGGCTCATGATTCGATCAACTCGCTGCGCAACCGCTGGATCTGATCCCGCAGTGCCGCCGCCTGTTCGAACTCCAGATCCCGGGCATGCTGGAACATCTGCTCCTCCATCCGCTTGATCTCTTTGGCAATCTCGCTGGCTGAGCGGACATGGTATTCCCCTTGCGGCTCGGCCGCCTTGCGCATCCCCTTGCCAGGTTTGCCTGCCGTGCGGCTGCCTCCCATGTCCATCACATCGCCAATGGACTTGTTGAGCCCTTTGGGGGTGATGCCATGCTTGAGGTTATGGGCATGCTGCAAGGCGCGGCGCCGCTCGGTCTCCTCAATGGCGACCTTCATCGAGTTGGTGATGGTATCGCCGTAGAGAATGACCTTGCCGTTGAGGTTACGCGCCGCCCGGCCGATGGTCTGGATCAGCGAGCGGGTGGAGCGCAGGAAGCCCTCTTTATCCGCATCCAGAATCGCCACCAGCGACACCTCCGGCATGTCGAGACCTTCCCGCAGCAGGTTGATGCCGACCAGTACATCGAACTTGCCGAGGCGCAGATCGCGGATGATCTCCACCCGCTCGACCGTATCGATATCGGAGTGGAGATAGCGCACCTTGACGTCGTGCTCCGCCAGATACTCGGTCAAGTCTTCCGCCATCCGCTTGGTCAGGGTTGTGACCAGCACCCGCTCCTCGACGGCGACCCGCTTGCGGATCTCGGAGAGCAGATCGTCCACCTGCGTGGTCACTGGACGTACCTCGATCTCCGGATCGAGCAGGCCGGTTGGGCGCACAACCTGCTGCACCACATCGCCGCCGGACTTCTCCAGCTCGTAGGGGCCGGGAGTCGCCGAAACAAACACCGTCTGCGGCATCAGCGCTTCAAATTCGTCGAACTTGAGCGGCCGGTTGTCGAGCGCCGAGGGGAGCCGGAAGCCGTACTCCACCAGGGTCTCCTTGCGGGAGCGGTCCCCTTTGAACATGGCACCGATCTGCGGCACCGTGACGTGAGACTCGTCTATGATGAGCAGGCCATCCCCCGGCAGGTAGTCAAACAGGGTGGGCGGCGGCTCCCCCGGCGCACGACCGGAAAGGTAGCGGCTGTAGTTCTCGATGCCGGAGCAGTAACCCAGCTCCTGCATCATCTCCATGTCGAACTGGGTGCGCTGGCTGATGCGCTGCTCCTCCACCAACTTGTTGAGAGACAACAGTTGCTCGCGGCGACTGCGCAGCTCCTCCTTGATATGCTCTATGGCCCCCAGAATGGTCTCGCGCGGGGTGGCGTAGTGGGTCTTGGGGTAGATGGTGTAGCGCACTACCGTCTGCTCGATAGCGCCGGTCAGGGGATCGAACTGGGAGAGGCGCTCCACCTCTTCATCAAACAGCTCTACCCGCAGCGCCAGCTTGTCAGATTCGGCAGGGTAAATATCGATGACTTCACCGCGCACCCGGAAGGTGCCGCGCTGGAACGCCATGTCGTTACGGGTGTACTGCAGCTCGGCGAGACGGCGCAGGATATCCCGCTGGTTGATCACATCCCCCACTTTGAGATGCAGCATCATGCTCAGATAAGCCTGGGGATCCCCCAGACCATAGATGGCCGACACCGAAGCAACGATCACCACGTCGCGCCGCTCCAGCAGAGCCTTGGTGGCGGACAATCGCATCTGCTCGATGTGATCGTTGATGGAGGCATCCTTCTCTATAAAGGTGTCGGTGGTCGGCACATAGGCTTCGGGCTGGTAATAGTCGTAGTAGGAGACGAAATACTCCACCGCGTTGTCGGGGAAGAACTCCTTCATTTCACCATAGAGCTGGGCGGCCAGGGTCTTGTTGGGAGCCAGGATCATGGTCGGGCGGTTCAAGGTGGCGATGACGTTGGCCATGGTGAAGGTCTTGCCCGAACCAGTCACCCCTAGCAGGGTCTGATGAGCCAGCCCCGACTCGATGCCATCCAGCAGTTGGGCAATCGCCGCGGGCTGATCCCCGGCGGGTTGAAACTGGCTGGCTAACTTGAACAATTTGCTCATGAACACTCCCGACACAAAACAGCAGAGGAGCAGTGTAACCGAGGGTTTGGCAGCGGTACACCCGTGCCATCATCCCGCGAATGGCTTGACCACCCAGGACACCTTCTGTATGATGCTCCTCCTTGCCTGATGTTCCCCCGTAGTTCAGTCGGTAGAACGGCGGACTGTTAATCCGTATGTCACTGGTTCAAGTCCAGTCGGGGGAGCCAAATTCCTCACCATCTCGGTGCAAGTTATCCACTTTAGTGCCCTCTCCAGCCAATTTTAATGCACAAGATCCTTCTTGCTGCTGACGCTCCCTTTTGTTACCCGTCCCGGCTCGACAGAGTTTTCTCCTGTCGCATCTAACTATTTGATTTTTATACAAACATTTTTCTTCCGGTATTTTTTGAACAGCCCTTGCATCCCAGTATTGGCGCGGCTTTCAGGGCGATGAACAAGTTTCATAAACAGGGTTATCCACAGATTCTGTGGGTAAGTGCAGCAAGCCCTGTCAGGACGCGGGATTGCCTGTTATCCCCTGCAACAGGAGACCATTTTACAGGCTAACCTGATTTTATTCTGTTTTGTCCCACCCTCTGTAACTGTTGATTAACAGGCTCTATTGGCACTTTCCGGAGATATCTTTTTGCCAGCCCTTTCCCCATATGGGAATGACGCTAGTATCTCGTCATTTGACTCTTTTACGACCAAGAGAGCCCCAGGTTGAATCTGCTGAAACCGATCTGTGGCGAAGCGCTAGACAGCAGAATCTAAAATCTCACCCATGACAGTGCAAGCCCGGCTGCAACCAGCATGTTTCACTAATTGACAACGGGAAGGAGAGCAAAAATCACCTGCTTTTTTCCGATGCTCCCCTTATCCCGCCGCCTGCTCATTAAATAGCGTCCGATAACTTCCGATTAATCCCCCCTTATGCTTCTTTATTAGTGATAGATACGGCACAATATCGGCCCCACTTTTTTCCTCGGTTTTTCCGGGCATGACTATAGATTTTGTGACACTGCTGCATCAAAGCGACTCCCTGCTGCTCTTCGTGGTATTGGCCTTCGGCCTGCTGCTTGGCAAAGTGCGGATTGGCAACTTCCAGATTGGCAACACCATAGGTGTGCTGTTTACCGCCCTGCTGTTTGGCCAGATGGGCTTCGAGTTTACTGCCACCACAGAAAACGTCGGCTTTATGCTGTTCATCTTCTGTGTGGGGATTGAGGCTGGCCCCCACTTCTTCAGCGTCTTCCTGCGCGATGGCATCCACTACATCACCCTGACTCTGGTGATCTTGCTGACAGCTCTGCTGCTGACAGTGGGGCTGGCCAAGTTCTTCAATCTGGGGCCGGGCATGGCGGCGGGGATCCTGGCGGGTTCCCTCACATCGACCCCGGCGCTGGTGGGTGCACAGGATGCCCTGCGCAGCGGTCTGCTCAATCTGCCCCATCAGACCGACATGCAGGCGGTGCTCGACAATATGGGTATCGGCTATGCCCTGACCTATCTGGTCGGTCTGGTGGGCCTGATGCTGGTGGTTCGCTACCTCCCCTCGCTGGCACGACTCGACCTCAACACCGAGGCGCAGAAAATAGCCCGTGAGCGGGGCCTCTCTGACAGCGACAGCCGCAAGACCTACCTGCCCATCATCCGCGCCTATCGGGTTGGTCCCGAGCTCGCGGCCTGGATCGGTGGCCGTACCCTGCGGGAGACCGGCATCTACCCCCACACAGGCTGCTATGTGGAGCGGATCCGCCGTAACGGCATTCTCGCAAGCCCCGATGGCGATGCCGTCATTCAGGAAGGGGACGAGATCGCCCTGGTAGGCTATCCCGAGAGCCACGAGAAGCTGGACGTCAACTATCGCAACGGTAAAGAGGTGTTTGACCGTAACCTGCTCGACCTGCAGATCGTCACCGAAGAGATAGTGGTGAAAAACGACGCAGTGGTCGGCCGTCATCTGGTGGAACTCAACCTCACCGAAAAAGGGTGCTTCCTCAACCGGGTGGTCCGCTCCCAGATCGAGATGCCGTTCGATCGCAACATCATGCTGCAAAAGGGTGACGTGTTGCAGATCAGTGGCGAGAAACAGCGGGTCAAACTGCTGGCCAACAAGATCGGCTTTATCAGCATCCACAGCCAGACCACGGATCTGGTGGCCTTCACCACCTTCTTCGTACTCGGGCTGCTGATCGGCTCCGTCTCGCTGGTGTTCGGTCAGATTGAATTTGGTCTCGGCAACGCCGTCGGCCTGCTGTTGGCAGGTATTTTGATGGGCTATCTGCGTGCTAACCACCCTACCGTGGGTTACGTACCACCTGGCGCCCTGCGACTGGCCAAGGATCTCGGTCTGGCGGTCTTTATGGTGAGCACCGGTCTCAAGGCGGGTGGCGGCATTCTGGATCACCTGAGCGAAGTGGGTGCCGTAGTGCTCTTCTCCGGCATGTTGGTCACTACCCTGCCGGTGCTTGTCGGTTATCTGTTCGGGGTCTGGGTATTGAAAATGAACCCGGCGCTGCTGCTCGGCGCCATCACTGGTGCCCGTACCTGCGCCCCCGCCATGGATGTGGTCAACGAGGCAGCCAACAGCTCCATTCCGGCGCTTGGCTACGCAGGTACCTATGCGGTGGCCAACGTGATGCTGACGCTGGCAGGCTCCTTTATTATCGGCTTCTGGTTCTAACCAGTAACCATCAAATTACCGCTAACAAAGAAGGGAGCCTCAGGCTCCCTTCTTGCTATCTGCCTTTCTCCCAAGATGCGAAGCAGGCTTATTGGTGTGATCTCACCTGACACCAACCATCAGCGCTGAACTCTGCCCCCTATCCTACAATGGTTGACGCTCTGCTCTGCTCTGCTCTGCTCTGCTCTGCTCTGCTCTGCTCTGCTCTGCTCTGCTCTGCTCTGCTCTGCTCTGC